>JAIYCS010000091.1 GCA_027487895.1 Sediminibacterium sp.
AAATACAATTGGGAAGATATGGTAAAAGGAAAGCTGCCCAATTTGAAATATCAAATGGATAGTGATTATTTGCAAATTAGAGGTGCGGTATATAATGGCGGTACATTTGATAATAAATTGGTACAAAGTATTACCATGGTGCTTCAATCAAAAGATAGTAGCAAGCAGTATTTTTTTGCGCCTATTAACAAAGACGCCAGCTTTAGTCAGCGCGGTCTTATATTTTTTGATACCGTTCGCGTATTTTATAAGATCAACGGAGACAAAAAAATAGCGCCTACTACAGTGGCCAATTTTACGTACAGTTTG
Organism: Sediminibacterium sp.; assembly: GCA_027487895.1. Classification (GTDB taxonomy): domain Bacteria; phylum Bacteroidota; class Bacteroidia; order Chitinophagales; family Chitinophagaceae; genus Sediminibacterium. The sequence goes on from JAIYCS010000091.1 coordinate 310, forward strand.
CCTACTGTTTCTTATCCTACACAAATTCAACTCTATCATTTTGCAAAACCTGACACTTCAGGAACCGCTTATTTATTGTACATGGAGGCGCAGGCCAAAAAAATAAGAAAAGCATTTGATTCGGTGGTGGTACTTAAAGAGGTAGTGGTGCAATCAAAAGCCAAATCCGCTATCGATGTACTAGACGAAAAATATACTACCGGATTGTTTTCATCAAAAGATAGTTACGCCTTTGATGTGCAAAATGACAACCACGCAACGGGCGCTACCAATGTGTTTCAATACCTGCAAAACTTAATTCCTGGTATGACCATGTCACTTCCAATACTGGGTGCTAATGGTGCCGAAGATGCCAATAGCAATAATGTACCAGGACTTAATTGGCGTGATGGTACACCCGATATTTTTTTAAATGAAGTTATTTCTGATGCCGAGCAAACCATGGGAATTCAAATGAGTGATATTGCTTACATCAAAGTTTTCCGTCCGCCATTTATGGCTTCATCTGGTTCTGGCCCTTCTGGAGCCATCGCTATTTATACCAAAAAACCTGCCGATTTAAAAAACGAAAGTTTGAAAGGATTGAGTAATGCCATTTTAACTGGCTATACCCAGTACAAAGAATTTTATAGTCCTAATTATTTGGCTGCGCCAACTAAACTGCCTGATGTACGCACTACATTATATTGGAATCCATATGTTTTAACAGACAAAAAAACCAAACTGGTTAAATTGGATTTTTACAACAATGATGTAACAACAAAATTTAGAATTATAATAGAAGGAATGAATGCAGCAGGTAAGCTTACGCGCGTAGAAAAAATTATTCAATAAGCAGTTGCTTATTCAGCCTCTTTGTCAAATTCAAAGTCGTCACTGTCTAATAATTCGCGTTCAATTTCTTCCATCATTACGATGTCGGAAGCTTCGCTTAAGGTAGGGGTGAGGTTCAGTACCTCTAATAAGCCTAGGTTGTCAAAAGCGTCTTCGATAGTGGAACTTAAACAGCACATCACAAATGAGGCGCTTTTATCATAAAATGCCTGTTGTAAATCTGTTAAGATTTGGCAGGCTTCAGGCGCTATTTCTTTAACATTTTCTAGGTTGAGCACCATGTTTTTTTGGGCCGATTCTAGACATTTATTGCAAATACTTACAATTTCTGCTGCTATATTGGCAGTCATGGAGGCTCCAGCAGGGGTTAAAAGCTGGTATTTTTCTTTGGTATCAATTTTGAGTTCCATAGTATATGCGTGAAGTTAGTAAATGTGGATAATCCACACACAACTTCGCTCAAAAATATTCGTTATAATTGTATAAATCCAATTTTTGGTTATGGATAATAATTTTTCGGCACAAGTAAAAGAAATCATTTCCTACAGTAGGGAAGAAGCGTTAAGGCTAGGAAACGACTTTATTGGCACGGAGCATTTACTCCTAGGTCTAATAAGGGACGAGGAAAATACGGCCATTAAGGTGCTTAAGCAGCTTAATGTAGACCTGTATGAGCTACGCAAAGAAATTGAACTTGCCGTAAAGGATAAGACGGGTAAAAATATTGCCAATATCAATAGCCTTCCCCTAACCAAACAAGCGGAAAAAGTAATTCGTGTTACCGTATTAGAAGCCAAAGCCCTAAAAAGTCCCTTGGTAGAAACGGAGCATTTAATGCTAAGCATTTTAAAAAATAAAGAAAACATTGCCACTCAAATATTAGGTCAGTTTGATATTGATTACGACCTTTTTAGAACAGAGCTTGGTATGGTAGGTAGTTCAAGTCCACAAAATGAATTTCCCGAAGACAATGACGATGATTTTGATGAAGAAAAAAGGGGAGGTGGTTTTAGCCAGCCCAAAGCGGCAAAATCTCCGGCTGGTGCAAAAAGCAAAACACCCGTACTAGATAATTTTGGTAGAGACATTACCAAATTAGCTGAGGTTGGAAATTTGGATCCTATTGTAGGTCGTGAAGCAGAAATTGAGCGCGTGAGCCAAATATTAAGTCGCCGCAAAAAAAACAATCCTATTTTAATTGGTGAGCCAGGTGTGGGTAAAACGGCCATTGTAGAAGGCCTAGCACTTCGTATTGTGCAGCGTAAAGTTAGCCGTGTATTATTTGACAAGCGTGTTATTTCATTGGACCTTGCTGCACTTGTGGCGGGTACTAAATACCGTGGTCAGTTTGAAGAGCGCATGAAAGCCATCATGAATGAGCTTGAAAAAAATAGAGACGTCATTTTATTTATTGATGAAATACATACTATTGTTGGCGCTGGTGGCGCAAGTGGTTCACTAGATGCATCTAACATTGTAAAGCCAGCACTTGCAAGAGGGGAGCTCCAATGTATTGGTGCTTCTACACTTGACGAATACCGCATGCACATCGAAAAAGATGGCGCACTTGATAGACGCTTTCAAAAAGTATTGATTGAACCACCAAGTGTAGATGATACCATTGTTATTTTAAACAATATCAAATCTAAATACGAAGATTTTCACAACGTTACTTATGGCGAAGATGCTATTGAGGCTTGTGTAAAATTAAGTGACCGCTATATGACGGATCGTTTACTTCCGGATAAAGCTATTGATGTACTTGATGAAGTGGGCGCACGCGTGCATTTAAAAAATATCAATGTGCCTGAAAATATTGTGGAACTTGAAAAAGAAATTGAAGCGGTTAAAAACGAAAAAAATAAAGTGGTAAAAAGTCAGCGTTTTGAAGAAGCTGCTGCACTTAGAGACACAGAAAAAAAATTAGGCGAATCGTTGGAGCAAGCAAAATCTGCTTGGGAAGAAGAAAGCAAAAACAAGCGTTATCCTATTTCTGAAGAAAATATTGCAGAAGTAGTGAGCATGATGACAGGTATTCCTGTTAAGCGTATGGTGCAAGCAGAAACAGACAAGCTGCGCCGTATGAACGATGAAATGAAGGGCATGGTAATTGGTCAGGACGAAGCCATTTTAAAAGTAGTAAAAGCCATTCAGCGTAATAGAGTAGGGTTAAAAGATCCTAAAAAACCAATTGGTACTTTTATATTTTTAGGCCCAACAGGTGTAGGTAAAACCGAATTAGCGCGAGCACTTGCCCGCAATATGTTTGAATCGGAAGATGCACTCATTCGTATTGATATGAGTGAGTACATGGAAAAATTTACCGTAAGCCGTTTGATTGGTGCACCTCCAGGTTATGTAGGATATGAAGAGGGTGGACAGTTAACAGAAAAAGTGAGACGCAAACCATATTGTGTCATTTTATTAGACGAAATTGAAAAAGCGCATCCAGATATTTACAACATATTATTGCAAGTGCTTGATGATGGTCAATTAACAGATGGCCTAGGTCGTAAAATTGATTTCAAAAACACGCTCATTATCATGACCTCTAATATTGGCGTACGTCAATTAAAAGAGTTTGGTGATGGTGTTGGTTTTGCAACGGCTACACGTATTCAAAACGCCGAAGAAAACAATAAAGCTGTTATTGAAAAAGCATTGAAGCGTACTTTTTCACCTGAGTTCTTAAACCGTATTGATGACGTGGTGGTGTTTAATTCTTTAACCAAAGAAAACATCTTTAACATCATTGATATTTTAATGAAGGGTGTAGAAAAGCGTTTGCAAAACTTAGGATTTAGTTTAGAACTAACAGAAGCAGCCAAAGATTTTATTGCAGATAAAGGATACGATGTGCAGTATGGTGCAAGACCACTACACAGAGCCATTCAAAAATATTTGGAAGATCCTCTAGCCGAAGAAATCTTAAACTTTACCATTACTGCTGGTGATACACTTGTAGCTGACCTTGATAAAGAGGCAGGTAAAATTGTATTCACTTTTCGTAAAAAAGTAACGGAAGACGAAAGCGCAAAAGTAGAGTAAGGGATTAGAAATTATTTTGGACTTATTCGCCCCATCTATAACTGTCTTGTTTTAGCCCAGCTAAATCAATAACACGGTCTACAACGGTAGCAGCCGCCTGTTCTATGGTAGTAGGTCTGCTGTAAAACGATGGTGTTGCAGGGCAAATAATGCCACCTGCTAGTGTTACCGTTTCCATGTTTTTGATATGAATAAGGTTGTAAGGTGTTTCACGAACCATTAAAATAAGCTTACGCCTTTCTTTTAAAACGACATCTGCGGCACGGGTAATCAAATCGTCGCTAATACCAGCTGCAATACGGCCCAGGGTGCCCATACTGCAAGGTGCAACAATCATAGTGTTGTAACCCGCCGATCCAGAGGCAAAGGGTGCATTAAAGTCAAATTTTTCGTAGTAATTAAAAGGGTAGTTGTTAAAATCGGTATTACCCAGTTCGGTTTCCCAAACTTCTTTGGCGTTTTTGCTCATGACAATGCCCACCTGTGCAATTTGGGTATCTAGGGCAGCTAATTTATCCAATAAAACCTTGGCATAAATAGAACCGCTGGCTCCAGTAATTGCAATGACAATTTTGTGTTGCATGGGCATCTTTTGTACTATAACAAAAGTAGGCCTAAAAAGTTAAACTTATTTGTACATGAGCTCGTAGTACTCCTTGGCCATTCTGTTGGCATCAAACTGAACCTGTACATCACGCATACCATTTTGAATCACTTGGCGCCAAGTGTCATAGTTGTCGTAATACATAGGAATAATTTGCTGCTCCAAAATTTCGTAGAGCTTGTTTAGGTCATAATCGTCCTGCTCGTGTTGGTGCATGTTTTCATAGTCGGCTTTAGGAACCACAAAACCATTGTTGCCATGGTTGATAAATTCTGGTATCCATCCATCATCTGTAGAAAAGTTAACAGCGCCATTCATAGCAGCAGTCATACCACTTGTGCCAGATGCTTCGCGCGGAACGCGCGGGTTGTTAAGCCAAATATCTGAAGCCTGTTTAAGGCGTTTACTTAAACCTAATTCGTAGCCAATTAATACCGCTACGTTTTTATAGTTTTTACTAATTTGAACGAGGTCATTGAACTCTGAAATAGCAGGGTAGTCTACAGGGTAAGGTTTACCAGCCCAAATAATTTGGATAGGGTATTTGCTATTGGACAATAGTTTCTCAAAACGCTCCATGTCGTAAGTGAGCATGCTAGCGCGTTTGTATCCGGCAAATCTGCGCGCCCAAACAATGGTTAAAACATTGGGGTCAAACTTTTTACCTGTTTGATCTGCTACAATTTCGAACGCTCTTTTTTTGAGGTGCTTTTTGCGGTCATCAAAAATAAAATCATCATTGGCATCCATGGCTTTGTAGAGCTGCTTGTCGGCCCAGTATTGCCAGTTTTGTGCATTGGTGATAGAGATGATTGGACAAATACCTTCGTAGTGTTTCCACATTTCTCTACTCACGTGACCATGAAGTTCAGACACACCATTTGCTTTTCTTGCAAATTTTAATGCCGCGAGTGAGTGATTGAATAAATCGTCGGTAATGCCTGTTAATTTGCGCACTTCATCAATGCTCAGGCCGCAGAAATAACTCATTCTATGACATAAGTACATGTCATGTTTTTCATTACCTGCTTCTTCGGGGGTATGGGTTGTAAATACGAGTTTCTCTCTAACTTTTTCTACACTCTTATATTTATTGAGTAAATAAAAGGCAGAAGAAATACCATGCGCTTCATTTAAGTGATACACATCGGGGTTGAAGCCTAGTTCATCAATTAATTTAGCGCCACCTACACCTAGTAAAATAAACTGTGCCACTTTAGTAGCAACGTTGGCATCATAGAGGCGGTGTGTAATGGTTTGAGAGATATAATCGTTTTCAGGTAAATCGGTACTTAATAAAAAGAGGGGTGCACTTTTAAATGTTTCTGGATTGAGGTAATACGCCTTAACCCAAACTGGATGCTCATGAATTAATATTTGAAATTTAATGCCAGTGTCTTCTAAAAAACTGTACATCTTTTCCATGAAAGTTACCTGTAAGGTTTGGTCTTGGTTACGCGCTTGATCGTAATAGCCATACTTCCATAAGATACCAACACCAATCATGTTTTGACGAAGTTCGTATGCACTGCGAAGGTGCGAGCCTGCTAAAAATCCAAGTCCACCACTATATATTTTAAGTGGTTGGTGAATGGCAAATTCCATTGAAAAATAAGCCGCTTTTTTGCTGTATTCTTCGGCAGGCTGGTAGGGCAATTGAAAATTCGTAAAAGACATAAAGGCAGTTTAAGTGCTTAAATAGGCGCAATATAGGGGAAATATTTAAAATGTACTTTGTACACATTAAATTGTGGGTAAACTGTCTTATTTGTGCTTTTTTTTGCTTTTCAAAGGCTTTTTTCGGGTAAAACTGTCGTCAAAAAAGCATTTAATACCCCTGTGATTGCCACAGGTTCCTTGCTCTTTTACCCTTACGGTATTACCAGAAAAAGAAAAATCAATGATGCAAGGGTCGCCATTTTGGGTGAATTGACCCGCTGTTGGCGAAGACAGGGTTAGTGTACCTTTTAATTCACCAATACAATCGGCGTTGTTTTTTTCGAAATGAATGAAAAACAAGTAAGTTTTAGCGTCTTTACCATCCCTTATTGAAATAAAGTTTTTTTCATTTCTTGTATAGTCGCCACTGAGTTTGGCAAGGCTTGGTAGAGTATCTAGTGGATTGATGATAACATTATTTTCAGGTGTTTCATTGCTGTCATTTACAACAATCATAAATCCTGCACCAGCATTAAATATCCAACCCGATCTAGAAAATTTAAGTTCTTTATCTTTTGAGTAGGTTTCTTTGCTAATAACAAAAGTGGGCTCTTTGTTGATAGAGATAGAGCGCGCATAAGCGTCTTTACTTTCATTATTTAATAATTCTTTATTACCTAAATATTTAAATTTTTCGTCTGTTACATAAACAAAAAGTCTAGCCGATTTTTTGCTTTTAACCAGTATTAAAAAATACTTTTCTGTTTCTTTTTCAATAATCCCCACCGGATAAATGGTTTCTTTTTTTTCGTTTTTCACCATTTGTTGTACCGCCGAATCGGGCATGAATTGAAGTAGTGCTTTTACCCCAATTTTTATGGTATCGGCTTTTTTTATAAAATCGGTATCGGAAGCTGTGTAATTGCCTTTAATAGGGGCAAAGGCTTTGACATAGTCGGAGGGCTTGATGGTTGTTTCTCCAGATAAATCTATGGCTTTATTGGAGCAACCCATTAGCACAGCTAATATAAAAACGGCGAGCAACTTGTTCATAGCCATAAATTTAGTTAAAAATACGTGTTTATGCAATGTGCAGGTATGGTTAGCTGTATTTGTGAGCTAACTATTGCATAAATTTGTTTGTCATTCAATGAACAATGTAAATTTCCAATGCACAATAATCCCTCATTAAGCGAAGTACATGAATCTATAGATACCACGCTTCCTCGAAAAGGATGGCGCCGAATTCTGGCCTATTTTGGTCCGGCTTATTTGGTGAGTGTGGGCTATATGGATCCGGGAAATTGGGCTACCGATTTGCAAGGTGGTGCTCAGTTTGGTTACCAACTTATTTGGGTTTTATTACTTAGTAATTTAATGGCCTTGCTTTTACAAAGCTTAAGTGCACGTTTAGGCATTGTGCGCCGTAGAGATTTAGCACAGGCCAATAGAGAAACTTATCCGGCTGCCGTAAATTTTTGCTTGTATATTTTAGCGGAAATTGCCATTGCCGCTACCGATTTAGCAGAAGTAGTGGGTATGGCAATAGGGCTTCATTTGTTAACCGGGCTGCCACTTATTTGGGGTGTAGCGATAACAGTTGTTGATACCTTTTTATTTTTATTATTACAGCGCTATGGCATTAGAAAAATGGAAGCATTTATTTTAGCACTTGTTGCTACGATTGGTGTTTCTTTTTTTATTGAAATTTTAATTGCCGATCCTAATTTAAGAGAAGTGGCTACTGGTTTTATTCCAACGCCATTAACCGATGCCTCCTTGTACATTGCCGTTGGTATTATTGGCGCTACTGTGATGCCACATAATTTGTACCTGCATTCGGCACTGGTGCAAACCAGAAAAATTGGTGCCGATTCAAAAAGTATCAAGCGCGCACTTAAGTATAATTTTATTGATAGTTTGGTAGCGCTTAACGCTGCATTTTTTGTGAATGCGGCCATACTCGTTTTAGCAGCTACCGTTTTTTTTAAAACCGGTAATACCGAAGTGGCCCGCATCGAAGATGCGCACCGTTTGTTACAGCCCTTACTTGGTACCCATTTAGCACCTATTTTATTTGCAGTAGCACTTATTGCTGCCGGGCAAAGTTCTACGGTAACCGGAACGCTTGCTGGACAAATTGTAATGGAGGGCTATTTGCAAATTCGTTTAAATCCATGGCTACGCCGCTTACTCACACGTCTTATTGCCATTGGGCCGGCTGTATTTATTATTGGTATTTATGGAGAAGGAAAAGTAGACGATTTGCTCGTTTTTAGTCAAGTGCTATTAAGTGTGCAACTTGGTTTTGCAGTGATTCCGCTCATTCATTTTGTAAGCGACAAAGAAAAAATGGGGGAATATGTAATTAAACGCTGGGTGCAAATAGCCGCATGGTTGATAGCGCTCATTCTAGTAGGACTCAATGGAAGATTGGTATTACATACAGCTATTGATTTTATGAATAGCGATGCAACAGTTGGCGCCAAATTTGCAGTTGGACTGTTATTGCTTGGGTTTGTGGTACTCTTTTTAATCATGACTTTTTATCCCATTTTTAAAAAGAAAAAAGTTACAATATCAAATATGCATGGTGATATTGCAGCATTAGATAATTTAACAGTGAAGCCCATACAAAAAATTGGAATTGCACTAGATTTTACCCTCGCCGATGAAAAATTAATTGCACATGCGCTAGCGCAAGGAAAAGAGGGGAGTCATTACATGCTCATTCATGTGGTGGAATCGGTGAGTGCTCATTATTTAGGGGCTGCCAGTGATGATGAAGAAACCAGGTTAGACCAACAGCGCTTAAACGCCTATCAGTCACAATTGGTGGCAAGGGGTTACCAGGTAAGTACAGCGCTTGGCTTTAAAAATAGAGCAGCTGCCATTGTTAAAATTGTGACTGAAAATGAAGTAGATATGCTTGTGATGGGCGCTCATGGGCACAACGGCATTAAAGATTATATTTTTGGCGAAACCATTGAATCGGTAAGGCATAAATTGAACATTCCAGTGTTAATTGTGAACGTTTAATGCCCTATAAATCACTACCTTTGTGCCCGTTAAAACATTAAATTGAATACCATGGCACAAAAAATTAAAGTTGCAAATCCAGTTGTTGAATTGGATGGTGATGAGATGACACGAATCATCTGGAAGTTTATCAAAGACAAATTAATTTTACCCTACCTCGAAATCGATATTAAATATTACGATTTGGGTATGGAATATAGAGATGAAACCAACGACCAGGTTACCATTGATGCAGCCAATGCGATCAAACAATATGGTGTTGGTATCAAATGTGCTACCATCACGCCAGACGAGCAAAGAGTAGAAGAGTTTAAGCTAAAGCAAATGTGGAAGAGCCCGAACGGAACCATCCGTAACATTTTAGATGGTACTGTTTTTAGAGAGCCAATTGTTTGTAGCAATGTACCCCGCTTAGTTCCAAACTGGACAGCACCTATTTGTATTGGTCGTCACGCATTTGGTGATCAGTACCGTGCTACTGACTTTGTAACAAAAGGTAAGGGTAAATTAACAGTGAAGTTTGAAGGTGAAGATGGAACGGTTCAAGAATTTGAAGTATTTAACTTTAAAGGAGATGGCGTTGCTATGGCGATGTACAATACCGACGAAAGTATTTATGGTTTTGCTAGAGCTTGTTTTAACCAAGCGCTTGTTAAAAAATGGCCTTTGTATTTATCTACAAAAAACACCATCCTTAAAAAATACGATGGTCGCTTTAAAGATATTTTTGAAGAAGTATACCAAAATGAATTTAAAGCAAAATACGCTGAAGCAGGTATCACTTACGAACACCGCTTAATTGATGACATGGTGGCGAGTGCTTTAAAGTGGAACGGTAATTTTGTATGGGCTTGTAAGAACTATGATGGAGACGTACAGTCTGATACCGTAGCACAAGGTTTTGGATCACTTGGTTTAATGACTTCTACACTAGTCACACCGGATGGTAAAGTAATGGAAGCAGAAGCGGCACACGGTACTGTTACGCGTCACTACAGAGAGCACCAAAAAGGCAAGCCAACTTCTACAAACCCTATTGCATCTATTTTTGCATGGACTAGAGGACTTGAATTTAGAGGTATGCTAGACAATAACCAGGAACTTATTAACTTTTGCCGTGCACTAGAAGCTGTATGTGTTGAAACAGTAGAGAGTGGCAAAATGACTAAAGACTTGGCGGTTTGTATCCATGGTAATAAAGTAAACCACGGCGAACATTATTTATACACCGAAGAATTTTTAGACGCTTTAGATCAAAACCTAAAAGTGAAACTAGGATAATTTGGTTTTAATACCGCACAATAAAAAAGACGTTGAATTTTCAACGTCTTTTTTATTTTAAATACCTTTTCATTTCTTTTTCTACATCGCGGGCTTTAATGGTTTCACGTTTGTCGTGAAGTTTTTTACCTTTTCCAAGTCCTATTTCTACTTTCACTAAATTTTTATCGGTAAAAAATACGCGCAGTGGTACAATGGTGTAGCCCTTTTCTTTTAAGCGTCCTTCAATTTTTTTTAACTCCTTTTTATTGAGTAATAATTTACGGTCATGAACGGCAATATGGTTATTGGCAGTGCCGTGTGAGTAGGAGGCAATAAATAAACCGCGCATCCAGAGCTCCCCATCATCAAACAAACAAAAGGCGTCGTTGAAACTTAGTTTGCCGTCTCTAATGGATTTAACTTCGGTACCAAGCAAAACAATGCCAGCCACATATTTGTCTTCGATGTGGTAATTAAAATACGCCTGCCGGTTGTTCATTTCGTTTGCCATGGGATGTATATTACCCCTTAAACAGCACCGCTAGTTGAGCTAGTTTTTCCTTTAAATTTTTTCGCTCTACAATGAAGTCTAAAAAGCCGTGTTCCAATAAAAATTCACTTCTTTGGAATCCGGGTGGTAAATCTTTTTTGATCGTTTCTTTAATAACCCTAGGGCCTGCAAAACCAATGAGTGCGCCAGGTTCAGCGATATTTAAATCGCCAAGCATACCAAAGCTTGCAGAGATACCTCCAAAAGTAGGATCGGTGAGAAGTGATATAAATGGTAAGCCAGCGTCCGATAGTTGCGAAAGTTTACCGCTTGTTTTTGCAAGTTGCATTAAGCTGTAAGCACTTTCCATCATACGGGCACCGCCACTTTTACTAATAACTAAATAGGGGAGTTTGTGCTCGATGCAATAATCTACTGCTCGGCTAAATTTTTCACCCATGACACTACCTAAAGAGCCGCCAATAAATTCAAAATCCATACAAGCTACTACATAGCCTTGGCCCACTAAATTACCGGTAGCCACACGCATCGAATCTTTTAAATCGGTAGCGGCATGGATATCATCTAGTCTTTTTTGGTAGGGCTTTAAATCGGTAAAGCCAAGGGCGTCTTTACTTTTGATATTGTCAAATAATTCGGTGTAGTTGCCGTCATCAAAAAGAATATCAAAATACTCCTCACTTCCAATGCGGTGGTGGTGGTTACACTTATCACACACATATAAATTTTCGGCGAGTTCGGTGGTCGTTGATATATGATTACACTCGGGACATTTGTTCCAAAGTCCTTCAGGTGTTTCTTTTTTATCTGCGGTTGAGGTTAAAATACCTTTGCGAATACGCTTAAACCAACGTGGTTTAGCATTCTCTTGCTCTTGCAATTCTTCGCCGGTTAAATTGGCCTCAAAATCTTCTTCTCGTTCTTTTTTCATACTGGCAACCTTTAAATATGAATGGAAATAGATTAAGCGTTTCTATTGATACAGTTTAAATCTTCGAAAGCAACTTCTAAGCGTTTGCTAAAGCTTTCTTCACCCTTACGCAACCAAACTCTTGGATCGTAATATTTTTTGTTGGGTTTGTCAGCACCTTCTGGATTACCAAGTTGTGCTTGTAGGTAAGGTTCATTTTTCTTGTAAAATTCGTTGATACCTTCCCAGAAAGCCCACTGTAAATCGGTGTCGATATTCATTTTGATGGCACCATATCCAATGGCTTCTCTAATTTGATGTTGCGGAGAACCGCTACCACCATGGAATACAAAGTATACAGGTTTTTCTGCGGTGTTAAATTCTTTTTGAATATGGATTTGGCTATTGTGTAAAATGTCTGGACGAAGCTCTACGTTACCTGGGCTATATACACCGTGTACGTTTCCAAAAGCAGCAGCTACGGTAAAGAGGTTACCTACCTTGCTCAATTCTTTGTAAGAGTAGGCAACGTGTTCTGGTTGCGTATATAATTTATCATTTTCTACACCGCTGTTGTCTACGCCGTCTTCTTCACCACCGGTCACACCAAGTTCAATTTCGATGCTCATGCCTAGAGGTGCCATGCGCTTGTAAAATGCAACAGAAGTTTCAATATTTTCTTCTAAAGATTCTTCAGATAAATCAAGCATGTGTGAACTAAAAAGGGGTTGCCCTTTTTCTTTGTGAAAAGCTTCGCCAGCATCTAGCAAACCACTAATCCATGGAAGCCATTTTTTAGCAGCATGGTCAGTATGAAGTACCACAGGTACGCCATAATGTTTGGCTACGTTATGGATGTGTAAAGCACCCGAAACAGCACCAGAAATATTGGCTTGTAACTGATCGTTAGGCATACCCTTACCCGCAATAAATTGAGCGCCACCATTTGAAAATTGAATGATAACAGGGGAGTTAACTTTAGCAGCCGTTTCTAGGGTTGCATTGATATTATTGGTGCCAATTGTATTTACGGCAGGAAGTGCAAATTGATTGTTTTTTGCGTCGTTGTATAAGTTTTCTAATTCTTTACCAAATAGGACGCCAGCTCTGTACTTTTTCATGTGTATTTAATCTTGTATGTTTCGTATAAATATGAGGCTGCAAGATACTTTATTGCCTGCAAACACCTGTTAGCTTTTATGCACCAATAAGCCATAATAATAGCCCCATTTGAGGTATTATTTCGTTAGGCTCTGAATCACGTCGTACTTGGTAACGATATGGAATTCACCCTTTTCGTCTTTAGCAATAACAGCACCATTTTTTTGGTTGATTAAAGTGCCTAGTTTTTCTACAGGGGTTAAAAAATCTACAACAGGGTAGGGTTGTTCCATAACGCTGCCTACCAACTGATTTTTGATATCGGGGTTGGTAAATATTTGTTGAAAGAGTCCATTTTCGCTGAGGGATCCCACCATGTTTTGTGCGTCCATGACAGGAATATGTTCGATGTCATATTTTTTCATGAGCGCCACGGCTTCTGCAATTAAATGATCTGGAGAAACAGTAATTAATTTTTGTCCGGCTCTACCACTCACGATGTCTTTAAATGTTTTCACGTCTAAAAATCCGCGCTCCATCATCCACTCATCGTTGTAAATTTTTCCTACATATCGGCTACCATGATCATGAAAAATACACACCACAACATCGGTAGGTTTTAATTCGTCTTTGAGTAGTTGTAAACCTTGGAGGCAACTACCTGCACTATAACCACAAAAAAGTCCTTCTTCTTTTGCAATACGACGTGCCATTACAGCGCCGTCTTTATCGGTTACTTGAACAAATTTGTCAATCACACTCATGTCATAGTTTTGAGGTACAAAGTCTTCCCCAAATCCTTCTGAAATATACGGGTGCACTTCGTTCATGTCTATTTCACCCGTGTTGTAATATTTTGTAAGCAGTGAACCATATACATCAACTGCCCATATGTTAATGTTTGGATTTTTTTCTTTCAAATACATCGCAGTACCGGTAATGGTTCCGCCCGTACCCGCTGTACATATTAAGTGTGTGATTTTACCTTCTGTTTGTTCCCAAATTTCTGGACCTGTAGATTCGTAATGCGCTTGACGGTTGGCCAAATTATCGTACTGATTCATGTACATTGAATTTGGAATTTCTTGACCGAGTCTTTTGGCTACACTATAATAACTGCGGGGATCTTCTGGTAAAACATTGGTAGGACATACGATTACTTCGGCGCCAACTGCTTTTAAAATATCTGCTTTTTCTTTGGATTGTTTATCGGTGGTAACAAAAATGCATTTGTATCCTTTTACGCATGCTGCAAGTGCAAGTCCCATACCGGTGTTACCACTGGTACCTTCAATAATGGTGCCACCTGGTTTTAATTTCCCTTCGGCTTCTGCAACTTCTACCATTTTAAGCGCCATACGGTCTTTGATAGAGTTGCCCGGATTAAAATAATCTACTTTGGCAAGTATGGTGCCTGGCCAGTTTTTGGTTATTTTATTGAGCTTGATAATAGGGGTGTTACCAATGGTTTCTAATACATTATTCAGCCACATACAATGCTAACATTTGTTTGCTTACAAAGATAAAGGAAAGGAGTGGTTAATGTAAAGGAGTGCTTACCGCAAAACAGCCTAAGCGCTAAAGTTTTGGGCAATTTTATCGCAAAAGCCTGTTTCAAGCATTTGAACAGCGAGTCCAATACTATTATGAAACGCAGTAGCGGTGCTAATGCCGTGGCTAATAATTACGGGTTTGGCAACACCAAGTACCGGAAGGCCACCATAGTTTTCGAAATGAAGGCGTTTAAAATAAGCGTCTTCGCCGTGGCCGCGTTCTGAGGCAATGGTATGTAATGATTCGGCTAATTTAAGGGCGATATTTCCTGTGAAACCATCGCATACGGTAACGTTTGCTTTGGGAGTTAAAATATCACGTCCTTCGATGTTGCCAATAAAATGTATTTGCTTGTTTTGTTGAAGCAGTGGGTAAGTGGCTTGCGCAAGTGCATTGCCTTTGCCTTCTTCTTCTCCAATATTTAAAAGTCCAACAGTTGGATTGTCAACGCCAAGCATGATGCTTGCGTAGAGGCTTCCTAAAATAGCAAATTGATTGAGCTGCTCTGGTTTACAATCGGCGTTGAGTCCAACGTCTACTAATATGCCAGTAGATCCATCCGATTTTGGCATGGTCGCACCAATGGTTGGACGTAAAACACCGGGAATCGCTTTGATCGTAAACATAGTACCTACGAGCATGGCACCGGTGTTGCCGGCACTCATAAACGCGTCAATTTTACCTTCGGCTAATAACTGAAATCCGATGGCAATAGAAGACTGCGGTTTTTCTTTGAGGGCCTTGGCTGGATGCTCGTTGTAGCCAATAATTTGTGGGGCATGTACTAAATGCAAATTAGGTGATGATACCTGGTGTTCCTCTAGAAGAGGCTTTACCAAAGCTTCATCACCTATGCAATATAGGTTGACATTTGTATTGTGTATAGCTAAATAAGATTTGACTCCCTTAACCGCTTCTAGCGGTGCAAAGTCGCCACCCATCATGTCTATACCAATATTCATGCGCAATATTTTAAGTTCGTGAATTGAACTAAAAGTAAGGCTTAGTTATGGAACTAGGCTTTAAGTGGTGCTTTTTCAGCTACTAACTTTCCTTTGTAGAACAATTTACCTTCACTTACGTGAGCGCGGTGACGCACGTGTGTTTCACCAGTTGTGCTGTCTTTACTTAAAGTAACTTCTTGCGCTACATAGTGTGTTCTTCTTTTTGCGCTACGTTGTTGCGAATGTCTGCGTTTAGGATTCGGCATATCTCGAAATTTTGAGTATTAATCTATGTTGTTTATTCGTTTACTTTTTTAATCTTTTCCCAAGTTTTTAAATTGGTCGAGACCCTTCCATACCGTGGTATGTGTATCGGTGGTTGCTTCCCTTTTCATTTGTTCTAGCTTTTCTAACACGCTAGGGTTGCATCCGGTGGTTCCGTTTGGTAGGTCTTTGCATTTTTTTTGAAGTGGAATGCTGAGGTTGATAAACTCAAAAATCCAATCACTAATATGCAGGTGGCTTTCTGTTCTGCTGATGTAAAAAACATCAGGGTCCTCTTCTTGTTCGTTGAGGGTGTCTGGTTCATCTACAAGTTTAACAATAATCTTAAACTCGTCCCATAACTGAACAGGAAGGTCGTCGCCGCACCTATCACAAGAAGATTCCAATTGGCCGTCAATGTCAAATTTGAGAAGCATAAAACCATTGTTTTTTTCAAGGTCTAATTTGACAGTAGCGACACAATTTTTAAAATCCTGTGTTCCATAGGGTACAAAGAACTGGTCCTTAATTTGGTATTCAAACAAATGATTCCCCGGCTTCAATCCCACAAATGCTATCTCGTATTCCCGCCGATGACTCATAACCGATTTTTAAGGGTTGGCAAAGTTAGGTCAAAATGACGGAAGTCCCAAAGGAAAATGGGATATTTGTAGACATGAAAAGATTTTTTATTTACTTGGCTTTGTCGTTGCTACTCTTGGGCTTTGGCTATTTCCCGGCCCAGGTAGAGGGGTGGTATAGTGGGCTGCTGTATCCAGTGCTGCTCAATGCCCGTTTATGGTTAACGGGATGGGCGCCGTTTAGTATTGGAGATTTGCTTTATATAATTGTATGTATATATTTGATTTACAAGTTAATAAGTAGTTTAATTCAAATTAAAAAAGAAGGTGTAAATAGAACAAAGATTTGGCGCGCCAGCGCCATCATCCTACTTGTTTGGATATCGTTTAAACTGTTATGGGGGCTTAATTATGACCGCTTGGGAGCGGGGCACCTGCTTGATATTGAGCAAAAAGCGTATTCGGGCGCAGCGGTAGATAGCCTCGTAAACGAGCTTATTGATAGCCTCAATAGTACCAGAAAACTACTAACCCAGGCAAAAATACAGGTAGATACCCTCCCCGTGGGTAACCCAGTGCCTTATTTTACGATGGCACAGGAGGCTTACCAAAGGGCAAAAACTTCCTATCCTTTTTTACCCAAACAGGCTCCAAGAGTAAAAGCAACGCTTTTTAACCCGCTTGCCGATTATGTAGGGTTTACTGGATATTTTAACCCATTTACCGCAGAAGGTCAGGTTCGCACCGATATGCCCGGATTAGAGTTACCTTTTGTGGCCTGTCACGAAACAGCGCATATGCTTGGGTTTGCCAGTGAGTCGGAAGCCAACTTAATGGGCTACTTGGTGGCTACAAAAAGTACGAACCCCTATGTGCGGTATTGTGCTTACAACGAAATATTTACCTATGCCCAGCGGGAGCAGTTTGTACTATTGGCGCAGGCAAAAGATTCGGTAGGTTTTATGGGGGCGGTGGCGCAAAATAGAGCACGCCTGGACACCCTAGTAAAACAGGACCGTAAAGCCGTGCGCAACTTTTTTAATAGACACCGCAGCAGCGTGGCGCCCATTATGTCGGGTGTGTATGAACAGTATTTGTTTTTAAACAAACAAAATGCTGGACTTAAAAGTTATGACGAAGTAATAGGTTGGCTCATTGATTTAAAACGAAAACAACAAAAAATTAAATAAAAAAAGTTTAAAAAAATTAAGATGAACAATACGCTAAAAGCAGTACTCTCCATTTCATTATGTTTTGTGTTAGGATCTAGTGGGGGACTATTAACGATAAACGAAATACCGGGCTGGTATGCGACACTTCAAAAGCCAAGCTTTAATCCACCCAACTGGCTTTTTGGTCCGGTATGGACGGCGCTTTATATTATGATGGGTGTAGCTTTTTATTTGGTGTGGCGCAACCCGCCTTCGGCGGCTCGCAAAAAAGCGCTCAGCGCTTTTTTGGTTCAGTTTGCACTGAACTGCGCCTGGACACCAGTCTTTTTTGCGATGCATCAACTTGGTGCAGCCCTTGTAGTGATTGTACTGATGTGGCTTGCAATATTTCGCACGATTTTCCTATTCGCTCCGTTTTCAAAAACAGCGTCGTGGTTATTAGTGCCTTATATTAGCTGGGTAAGTTTTGCAACGCTATTAAATGCAGCGATCTGGTGGCTGAATTAAAATTTATTCTTCCACATCATACTTTCGATAGGCTTGTTGGGCTGACCTGAATATTTTGCGTTAGACTTTTGGTTGTACTTCACTTCAATGTCACCATCCACCGGGAAATAAATGAGTTGCCCAATTGGCATGCCCTTGTAGACACGCACGGGTTGCTTGCATGAAATTTCTAAGGTCCAGTTACCACAAAATCCAACGTCACCTTTACCGGCCGTTGCGTGGATGTCGATACCCAAACGACCCGTAGAAGATTTACCTTCTAAAAACGGAACGTGTGCATGTGTTTCTGTGTATTCAAGTGTAACCCCTAAATAAAATTTACTAGGCTCAAGAACAATGCCTTCGTCGGGGATTTCAAAATATTCTATGGTATTGTGCTTTTTAGCATCGAGTACTTCATCTACATAAAGCGCCATGGTGCTACCAAGGTGAACATCATAACTATTACTACCTAAATCTGCGCGGTTATAAGGCTCAACTTTGATCGTCCCTTTCTCCATTTCTTCTAAAATACGCTTGTCTGTCAGAATCATTTTTGTGTTTATTTATGGTTGGAATGCAAATAAATCTTAAATCTGCAAACTAAACCGCTATTATTGTAAGATGCCACTCTTTTATCAACAAAATATTAACGACACTACTAGGCTTGCCGTTTGGGAATTAGCTGAGGATGAGTCGTTTTTTGGTGGTTTTACAGACATTGTGCATCCACAAAAACGGCTACAACACCTTGGTGGCCGCTATTTGCTCGGTTATTTGTTTCCAGGTTTTGATAAAGCGGCCATTGCTATTGCGGCTTCAAAAAAGCCATTTTTGCCAGATGGCTCTCATCAGTTTTCTATTTCACATTGTACCCAGTATGCGGCGGCGCTGGTAAGTACCAGCAGTCGGGTAGGTATCGAC
>JAIYCS010000064.1 GCA_027487895.1 Sediminibacterium sp.
CTGTAAAGTCGGTGTGGCGCTCGGTGGGTGCATGTGTATCAAAACACACGGCAATATGCGTTGGCTTTTCTTTGTTGATTAAATCTATTAAGGTATTGGTAAAACCAAATTGAGCGTTGGTATTTTTTCCTTTAGAAGTAATGCGCGGGTTTCTGATGAGTCCATAATACGCTCTATAAATAAGGGCGAGCGCATCCAACAAAAAAAGTTTTTTAGCCATAATGTAAAGTTACAAAAAACCCCGGCGATTTGCCGGGGTTTTGATAAGGTATTAAGTGCTTTATTTAATGTCGTATTTGTATTTGTAACGATCATACAACTGCTTGTGTTTGCTTGTGATAGCAACCGCACGGCCTTGTATAAATGCGTCTGTAACAATACTAGATTTCATGTCTAATATGTCGCCTTCGCTAATAACAATATTAGCGTCTTTACCTACTTCGAGGGTGCCTGTTTTATCATCTACACCTAAAATTTTAGCAGCATTTAAGGTAATAGCTTGAAGGGCGGCTTCTTTACCTAAACCATATGCAGCAGCGGTTCCAGCGTTAAACATTAGATTTCTACCGCGGTTTTGAGGATCGTCATCATTTAAACAAAACAATACGCCCGCTTTTTGTAAAACGCTAGCTGCTTTGTAAGGCTGATCAATATCATCATCATCGGTGGTTGGTAAACTATGTTCTTGTGTTAAGATTACAGCAATGTTATTAGCTTTTAATAAATCAGCAATTTGCCAGCTTTCACTTGCACCAACAAGTACAACGTCAAAACCAAACTCTTTAACAAAATCGATAGCAACAATCATTTGTTTTATTTGATCGCAATGCACAAATAATTTTTGTGTATGGTTAAATAAACCTTTGGTTGCTTCTAGTTTTAAATTGATTTGTTTGTCGGCTCCTTTTTGATGATACGCTTTCGCTTCTCTAAAAATGGCTTTTACGCTTTCGATTTTATCAAGCGCTTCTTTGATGGGGTCGCCTGCTGGAGCAGCGCCACCAAAGCCACGTCCGCCGCCAAAACCACGGCCACCGCCTCTTGACAACAAGCTAGGCATATAAAAATGCATACCCATATCGGTTTTATACGCTGCGTCTTCGTAGTTCCATGCGTCTAATTGTACCACAGATGACTGACCTGCAATGAGCTGACCACCCGGAATGGTGTGCGCAAGTAAAATACCGTTAAGTCTTAAAGTGTTAACAATGATAGACTCTGCTTTATACGCTGCAATGCTACGTACGCTTGGGTTAAACTCGCCTATCTCGTTGATATCGGTGCTTCCTCTAACGCCAGATATTTCTTGTAAACCTAAATTAGAAGATGGTAAAATTAAGCCTGGATATACCTGCTTGCCTTTTGCATCGATGGTGTTTTCTGCTTTTGGCGCAGCGGCTGCGTCACCAGCATATACAATTTTTCCATTGTCAAATACAACGGTTCCGTTTTCTATTACTTGTCCATTGCCTACGTGCACAGTGGCACCCACAATGGCTGTTTTTTTACTTTGTTTTGCGGCTGGGTAAACATCATCTTGTGCAAATACTGCAGCAGTGAATGATACGAGCGCGCTAAGTGTAACTATTATTTTTTTCATGTCGCTACAGTTTATTTGTTATCGTTTTGGTTTGCCACTTCTTCACCCTCTATTTCAAGCATACCTAATTTATGTGAGTGGTCGTTGCAAATATGTACTTCCTTAAAGCTTGGAGCCGCTGGTACAGTTGGTCTTCCCGCTCTTTTTTCGCCCGCCATTTTAGCCACTAAGCGGCTACGTTCTGCTTGCACTTGCTTGCGCATTTGTGCATCTTTTTCGCGGTCAAAATAAATAATACCATCTACCATTGTTTTTTCTGCTTTCGCATAAATACTTAATGGATTATCGCTCCATACTACAAGGTCAGCGTCTTTACCTGCTTTAATGCTTCCTACTTTGCTATCAACGTGCAACATTTTAGCTGGGTTGATGGTTACCATTTTAATGGCTTCCTCTTCTGTTAAACCACCATATTTAACGCTCTTTGCAGCTTCTTGATTTAAGCGGCGCGCCATTTCTGCATCATCAGAATTGATCGCAACATTTAAACCCACTTTTGTCATAATAGCAGCGTTGTAAGGGATGGCATCAGTAACCTCCACTTTATAAGCCCACCAATCAGAAAACGTTGATGCAGCTACACCGTGCGCTTTCATTTTATCGGCTACTTTATAACCTTCTAAAATGTGCGTGAATGTGTTTATTTTAAAACCATACTTTTCTGCAATGCGCATCGTCGCTGTAATTTCACTTTGCACATAAGAGTGACAAGTGATGAAGCGCTTTTTGTTCATGATTTCTACAAGTGCATCTAATTCTAGATCGCGTCTAGTAGCTGGATTTTTTGTATGTGTTGCTTCGTATGCTTTTGCTCTTGCAAACGCATCGTTTAACACTTGTTCTACGCCCATTCTCGTGTCTGGGTAACGGTTGTTACCTTGTGTAGAAGACGTACGTTTTACGTTTTCTCCAAGTGCAAATTTGATAAATGGATCGGCACCTTTAAATAATAAGCCCTCATCATCTGCACCCCATCTTAATTTAATTAACTGCGTTTGACCACCAATGGTATTTGCAGAACCGTGTAAAATGTGAGAGGTTGTAACACCACCACTTAATTGACGGTAAATATTGATATCGTCTGGATTGATATTGTCTTGAATACGTACTTCAGAAGTTACGCTTTGTCCGCCTTCGTTGGTTGAAGCAGATGCAATGTGTGAGTGCTCATCAATAATACCCGCTGTTACGTGTTTGCCGGTACCATCAATAACTTTTGCATTTGCGTCCGATAAGTTTTTGCCCACTTTAGCAATCTTACCGTTTTTAACGAGTACATCTGTTTGTTGTAAAATGCCTTCTTTTTCTGAAGTCCAAACCGTTGCGTTTTTAATTAAATAAGCCTGCGTATTAGCTGTTAAAGAATCTACGCCAAAGCCCATCATTGGAAAAGTAACTTTTCCCATTTTGCCAGCACCAGCACCTCCGCCAAATCCACCTGCGCCCATACGGCCACGGCCACCAGCATTAGATGCAGTGTCAGGCTTAGATGCAGAAGCATACACAGCAGACCAAGTAAAATTGTTTCCGTCTGCGTCCTGCGCTGTTCCGTTAAAAGTATTACCTGTGTTAAAACCAGTAAATCTAATATTGTTGCGAGAGCGCTTTTCTGGAGCGAAAGAAAACTTAACTACTTTGCCATCGTAACTAAATGTTGCAGCAACGGTATCTTTTGCAATGACAGTTGCGCTATTGTTACTTTTAATTTCTAAAGCAAATGTTTGTGGTGTTGCTCCGTTTAAGGTAAGTGTGTAATTTCCGTTAACACTTGTCCACGCAGATTCGTTTACCGCATATTTTTCTCCGAGTACCCAGTTTTGTAGTAAGGTTGTTTTTTCTGCAAAAACAGGACCGGTTGTAATTACAAAGTTGGCTAGTTTTCCAGCTTCGATGCTACCTACTTTATCATACACACCAAACCAAGTTGCTGGTGTTTTTGTAAGTGCGTCCATCGCTGCTTTTTCTGATAAACCATTTTCAATCGCTTTTCTTACGCTCGCTAAAAATGATTTAGCGTCTCTTAAATCAGAACTTGTTAAGCAAAAAGGAATGCCTGCTTTTTCAATAGCACCCGGGTTTGTTGCCGCTAGTTCCCAGTGCTTCATATCTTGTAATGAAACAAGTCTTGCATCCGCAGGATCTTCCACATCCATAGCCACTGGGAAATTTAAGTTTACAATAAGTGGTGCTTTGGTAGCAGCCACTTCTTTAATTCTTTGGTATTCTTTACCGGTTGCTTTAATAATGTATTGTACACCAAATTCATCACCTATGCGGTCTGCGCGCATTACGCCCCAAACATCACCAGCACCTCTATCTGCAGGATCAAAAATTTGAGGAAGACCGGCGTTTGCATTAAATGATTGAAGGGTAATATTAACGCCATCACCTTGTAAACCTGTTGCAGCCGGGTTGTTCTTATACCATGCGGCATCCAAATAAGTTTGACGCAGTAACGCGATAGAACCCATCAATGAACTTGGGTAAGTTTGTGTAGAAGTACCTTTATTAAAAGAAAGTAGTGACGCTGCCTTTTCTTTAATCACAACAAAATTGTCTTTGTTGTTTGCAAGCGCTACAACGGTTCCAGTTCCTCTAACAATACCATCTTTTTGATGTGTTAATACCGCACCAAAACCTGTTTCTCTAAATGACTTTGCTCTCGCATCATCTACCGAAAAAAGTTTGTGACCTTCTACATCAGATTTTAATGCTTGGTTCCAACCATACGCACCTTTTTGGTTGTTGGTTAATTGACCAGGTCCTCCAAAACTAAACGCTGCTTGCGCGCGCTGTTGTTGAGGCATACCATAATCGGTATAGGCATCAATAAAAGAAGGATAAATAAATTTGTCTTTACAGTCTACCACTACAGCGTCTGCTGGAACGGCAACGCCTTCACCTACTGCAACAATTTTTCCGTCTCTAATCACGAGCGTTGCATTTTTAATGGTGGTTTGCGCATCTTTTACAATGGTTGCATTGGTAAATGCGTAACAGCCGTCGCGTTTATCGCCAACGCCGTTTACTTGAAAGGTTTCTTGAGCCTGCACAAAATTTAATAGCAGTAACCCAACAAACATCAGGCAGATTTTTTTCATACTTGTTGTTTTATTTTGTTTTTCCTTGGTCTAGCTTATGAATGTACATAAAAAAGCCAAATCCTATAGATGCAATTATGTGAGTGGGCCTATCTGCCCATATAAACCATGAGTATCTGAATATCACTCGGATTAACGCCGCTAATTCTGCTGGCTTGTCCGAGGGTGCTTGGTCTAATTTTCTTGAATTTTTGCATGGCCTCATTAGAGAGTGCCGCGATACCGTCGTAATTAAAACTTTCTGGAATAATGTGGTTTTCCATTTGCAACATGCGCGTTGCGATTTCTTGTTCTTTTTCGATGTAGCGCTCGTACTTGATCTGAATTTCTGCTTGCTCTAAAATTTGCGGATGAAACCCTGCAAGGGCTTCTTTTAAACGGGGCATAGCCGCCGAAAGGCCCACCAGGTCTACGTTTGGACGAAGTAGTATTTTTGAAGCTTTTTGTTTTTCGGTGATAGATGCAGACGCTATTTCATTAAAATATGTTTCAATCTCTGACGGTTCAATGCTATAGGTATTCAGTAAATTTTTTACCGATTCTACACTATTTTTTTTCGCGTCCACGGCGTCCATTCTGTCCTGTTTGGCAAGACCTAATTGGTAGCTTAATGGGGTTAAACGTAAATCTGCGTTGTCTTGTCTTAGAAGGGTTCTAAACTCGGCACGTGACGTAAACATACGGTACGGCTCTTCGGTTCCTTTGCCTACTAAATCATCTATGAGTACGCCAATATAGGCTTCACTTCTTTTTAAAATGACTGGGTCTAATTCACGCGACTTTTGGTGTGCGTTGATGCCCGCCATAAGTCCTTGGCAAGCGGCTTCTTCGTAGCCTGTGGTACCGTTTATTTGTCCGGCAAAAAACAGGTTTTCAATAAGCTTGGTTTCGAGTGAATATTTTAATTGTGTAGGCTGAAA
>JAIYCS010000063.1 GCA_027487895.1 Sediminibacterium sp.
ATGACAGACATAACACCCGCCTCCCATTTTTTTGCAGTGAGCATAATCACAATTCCTAACACACAATGCCAAAAACTCCACAGCATAAAGCTACCCTCTTGACCCTCCCAAAAACAACTGAGTAAATATTCGGGCTGTAACGACTTATCACTATGCATGTATGCATACTTGTACTCGAAATAGTGATTTGATATAATTACATAGAGTAGTGAAAAAGTGGCAAAAACACAGATGGCTTCTACAACAAAGAAAATACGACCAATTTTGATCCAGCTTTTTGCATTGGGATCATTAGGGTCTGCTACCCCTCCAAAAAAAAAGGCAATCGTTGCAACAAAAGAAGCAACAAAAGAAACTAAATTAAAAATATGTCCTGCTTGTCCAAGCCACAAATGTTCGCCGATATAATTCATTTGAATTAAAATTAATTGATGCAGTTAGTTAGAATACGTTGTTTGACTTTTGTCGATTGAATTTGGATTGTCTTTATACTTTGATGGACATTTTAATAAAATGTCTTTACACTCAAATTGACCATTTTGTACTTTGCCTTTTAACACCAAACGCTCACTTTTTTCCATATCGGTTGGCTTATTGTTGTGGTATATTACCTTGATAGAATTACCTAGGGTGTCTACAACAGTGAATGTCAAATAATTGGGATCTTTAACCGCATCGTAAACGAGCGGCTGCGTTTTGTCAATTTTAGCAATCAAATTCACAAATTTTCCTTCCTTTTCGCGTGCCGAAGCAATGGTCTCGTAAGTGGTTAAATCACCAGTGTAGCTGATAAGCACAACGATAGAGGCGGCAATCAAAAGTAGCAGGATAATATGGGTCTTTTTCATAAAAACGCTGATTTCTAATACAAAAGTAGCCTAAATTGGATAATCTTGGTGGTCTTGTTTAAGCATTCAAGAATCTTTAACGTATTTCGAAAAATAGCTGCTAACTTGCGCCCTGTTTGCAATACAACCCAGTATGAGCCAATTGATCAACTTTGACCCAAATGAGGTCGGAAACCCTAATAACAACATTTTTGGCCTCCCTTTTTCCGAGGAGGAATCTAGCCTCATTTTACTACCCGTTCCTTGGGAAGTAACGGTAAGTTATGGAGCCGGCACTTCAAGAGCCGCAGAACATATTTGGAAGGCCAGTATTCAGGTCGATTTACTAGATACTGATGTACCAGATGGCTGGAAAAAAGGGTTCTATTTGAGGGAAACCAATAAAAAAATTCTTTTAAAAAGTGACTACTTACGCAAAGAGGCCGAACTCTTTATAGACTATATTTCTAAGGGTGAAATTGTGAGCGATAACAAGTTCATGTGCAAGAGCCTCAAAGAAATCAATGAAGGCAGTGTCATGCTCAACAACTGGGTATACGAACAAACCAGCGAACTTCTGAAACAAGGAAAACAAGTAGGCATTATTGGAGGTGATCATAGCACTCCGCTTGGTTATATAAAAGCACTCGCCGAAAAACATGGCAGTTTTGGTATTTTACAAATTGACGCCCATTGTGATTTAAGAAAAAGCTACGAGCATTTCACCTATTCGCATGCATCTGTTATGTACAATGTGCTAAACGAAATCGAAGGCGTTGAAAAATTAGTGCAAGTGGGCATTCGTGATTTTTGTAGCGAAGAGTGGGACTATATTAATAATAGCAACGGCAGAGTTGTTACCTATTTTGATAAAGACATTAAAACCAGACAATACGAGGGTGAAACTTGGAAGCAAATAACAGATGAAATTGTGAATCAACTTCCTCAACTCGTGTATATCAGTTTTGATATTGATGGACTAGATCCAAAACTTTGTCCTAACACGGGTACACCGGTTCAGGGTGGTTTTGAAAGCGAAGAAATTTTATATTTATTCAAGAAAATAGTTGCCAGCGGCAAACAATTGATTGGATTTGATTTTGTAGAAGTCGGTGTTGGCGAAACAGACTGGGACAGCAATGTAGGTGCTCACCTACTATGGCGTATGTGTAATTTGATGGTTAAAAACAATCCTTCAAATTAATAGCATGGCAGGAAAAGTATACGAATACATAATTGTGCTCAAAAAACGCTCATTTGTGTTTATCAATACGGTGAGTATACTAATGATTGCTATTGCAGCCCTCCTACTTTCCATGCAAGTTATTTTACATGGCTACGAGCGCACACTGCTATACATTACCATTATACTTTGCATGATTGCGTGGACAGCATTTACGATACTAAAAGAAAAAAAAGGCAGGCCCGCACTCTACAGAATTGCACTACTATTAGGCGCTTGGGGTATTTTTATTCAGCCTTACTTATCATGGCTAGCTTTTGTATATGTGGCTGCTGCCGTGATTGAAAAACAAGTTAAATTTCCGGAAGAAATTGCTTTTGATAACGACGAAGTTGTAATTAATAGTTTTCCAAAAAAGAGATATAGTTGGGATGCTTTTGAAAACATTGTTTTAAAAGATGGACTCCTAACTTTAGATTATAAAAAAAATACCTTGTTTCAAAAACAAATAGAATCTGCTGTTGAAAAAGAAGAGGAAGCAGCATTTAATGTATTTTGTCAAGAACGCTTAAAAAAATAACATGTCCAGTCCACTACAACAGTCACCTTACATATTATACTCCGACGGAGAAGGAAATATTTACGAAGACACGAGTTTGTATGTGGTAGGACGCGCCGGTTGGGATGCCATGCCTATTGATCCCGCCGATTGGATAGAACTTCCTGAAGGGGGTAATTTATATGAATTACCGGGCAGACGTGGTATTGGCCTTGATGTTGAAACAGGTGAAATGCGTTTATGCGACAAAGGTTGGGCCGTTGCAGCATTTATACCTCCAGCTCATACCGGTTTATATATTGCCGCTTATGAAACAGAAGCGGAAGCACCTACACTACCCTTATTTTGCTATACAGCAGCGGGTTGGTTAGACAATAAAACCTATGTGCCTGCCGTAAGAATTGAACAAGATATTAGACAAGAGTGCGCTGGATATGACGATGAGAAAATTGCAACAGGTACCGAAAAATTATTAGCAGATTATCCGCACAATAGGCTCGTAAAACATTTGATGGAAAATTGTTGCATGACTTACACCTGTCCTGCTGCACGAAATTTTTCATTGTCAAGATGGGAATGTCCTGTTCCTACATCACCAGCGTGTAATGCCAATTGTATTGGATGTATTTCTTTTCAACCCTCCGATGAAACCATCGTTTCTACACAGGACCGTTTAACCTTTAAACCTACTGCCGAGGAAATTGTAGAGTTTACCGTGCCGCATCTAAACAATGCTCCTTTCCCGATTATTAGTTTTGGCCAAGGTTGCGAAGGCGAACCACTACTCATGTGGGAAACCATCAGAGCATCTATCATTGAAATTAGAAAACACACGAGTAAAGGCAGTATTAATATTAATACCAATGGTTCTAAACCAGATGCGGTAAAAGCCTTATGCGAAGTGGGTTTAAACAGTATAAGGGTAAGTACCAACTCGGCGCGTAAGCATATTTATGAGCCTTATTACAGACCCAATAATTATCAGTTTGAAGATATCATTGAGAGTTTAAAAGTAATGCGCAGTTATGGCGGTTGGACGAGTATTAATTATTTTGTTTTTCCGGGCATGACGGATAGTGTTGAAGAATATGAAGCGTTACGTAAACTTATTATTGACACCGATTTATCCATGATACAATGGCGCAATTTTAATATTGATCCAGACTGGTACATGGGAAAAATTGGCGTAAACGAAACCGGTGAAATGTTAGGTGTTAAGCAACTCATGAACCTTATTGCAGAAGAATTTCCAAAAGTAAAATTTGGTTATTTTAACCCGCCGATCGAGCGTATTAAAGGTGATTACC
This sequence comes from Sediminibacterium sp., assembly GCA_027487895.1. GTDB lineage: Bacteria > Bacteroidota > Bacteroidia > Chitinophagales > Chitinophagaceae > Sediminibacterium. Next base: position 3,877 of record JAIYCS010000063.1, read on the forward strand.
AAATAGACTTTGCTGGTGGACGCCCGTAACAATAAATTTATAGGCATGCTACTTGCAACAGTAGCAGTTATCATTTGGGCGGGTAATTTTGTAATTGCCAGAGGTGTTAATGGTCAAATACCTCCTATCACACTTGCTTTTTGTAGATGGTCGTTGGCAACCGTATTAATGATTCCAATTGCACTCAAGTCATTAAAAAATGAGTGGCATATTTTAAACAAACACAAAGCCTATCTTTTTTGGGTATCACTGAGTGGTATTGCAATATTTAATACCTGTTTATATATCTCTGGACATTATACCACTGCCATTAATATGGCGCTTATTAGTACCACGTCCTCTCCTATTTTTGCCAC
>JAIYCS010000036.1 GCA_027487895.1 Sediminibacterium sp.
GCTTGCTTCAAGGTTGCCAGTACTTCATCAGTAACACCGCCAAAAAAACAAATACCCGCAGCCTGATTTTGTAAGGCATATTTGATACCTGAAGCTAACTCGGTTTGGTTATTAAAGTCCGATAAAAATAGACCCGCATAAAGTGGCACACCATCTTTTAGAAATCTTACACCTTCTGCAACGGCGTCACCAATCCAGGTCACGCCCTCTTGATAAAACCCATGATAAATCATTGGGAAAACCATATCTAAATTCCAATTGGTCCAATCTTGTCTTACCATTCGGCGTGCAAGTTCAGGCATTGGAAAAACGGCAGCACTAATTTTTTTATGGTGTTGATGCGCTACAACCGCTAATTCATTTACTACATTATTAATTGCCTGGTATCTAAATAAACGCCATGAAACCTGCGCATCTGGATAGCGAAGTGACAAGGGATCATTACCCGTTTTTGCAGCATATGCATCTCTACACGTTTTGCAATAACAAAAATCAAAAGCAGGCAATTCTGTTCGTTGATCTAATTTATAGGTATCCCATAAATTAAGCGGCAATACCACATCACAAAAACGAATATAATCGAGGTGTAAACCATCAATATAATTTTTTGATAAAATAGTATCTGCTTCGTTTTTTAAAAAATCCTGCACTTCTGGTTTTGAAGGACATAACCATTTGTAATATCCAACATACGGCGGCTTAGTAGCACATGAATCACCAGAACGAGAAATAGCAGACCATTCTGGATGTTGTTTTAATACATCGCCTCTATTCATGGTCCAATTCCAGCGGTGCGCTTCTAGTCCTGCATTTTTTGCTTCGGTAAAATGTTTTTCGCTATCTGCTTCAAATAAAAGACCTCTGATACCAGCGTCATAATATGCTTTATATCTTTTTTTAAGCACAGCAACTTCATCTTTTTTATCAGGATTAATCCAAATCCAGTGTTTATTTTTTTGCTTTTTTACATTCGTGCTTACTGGCATATTAGCGATAGCAGGAAGTGCCGCAAAGCCAGCAGCAGCAGCGGTTCCAATACTATTTTTTAAAAATTGTCTACGATTATTTGACATACAATACATTTAGTTTTTAAAATATAAATAGCCCCATTTTACCGGTACGTGCATATCAATAACGCCGGTTGGATTCCATACCCAATTGTGTTCCGAAATAGGCCTCTTATTTTCATTTAATTTTTTTCGGTACGATTTTCCATCTGGCTCAAGCGTCCATTGCACGCGTGAAAAATTGATACGCCAAGGATTTGTAGTAGACGGTGACGCTATTCTATTGTTTCTTGAAATGGCTTTAAATGGAATAGCCATTTCAACGGTCCAACCACTATCAATATCAGTATTGTCATTGATGGTTCCATTTGCAATAATTTTAGATTGAATACCCGTAGTGTTCCACTCCATATCAAAGGTTCCTCCTTTTTTATAAGGCTTATTCATAAATAAATCCATGATGGTTCCGAGCACATTTATTTCAATTTCAAAATATTGTTCGCCATCACCCATGGGATCAATAAAAACTTCAAAATCATGATCGCGATAAATGATGTCGTCGTGTTTTTTTAAAGTACCCCACAAATGCGGCTCTTCCAAAACAGCGCCAATGTATAAATATTGACTATCCCACATCATTTTAACAGTAGTACTAAAAGCTGGCTTAGGCTTACTAGCACCTTCAATATCTTCAAAATCTGAAATTAGTACCGCTTGTTTCCAATCATGTTCCTTTAATTTTCCATCCACCTTAATGGGCCGCTTTGCCATTCGGGCTTTATACTTTTTTTCGGAATGGGATGCAGATGAAAGAACCGTTTGAGCCCTTGCTAGCGTGCAAAACAACACAAGTGGTAGGGCCATTAAAGCACCCATTTTGGGTTGTACAAACAGTTTTGATCGCATAATCGTTTCTTTCTGCTTAAAAATAAATCAAAATTGCAGACACCGCTTCAACAGAATAGGCATTTTACACATCAAAATTAACGCAAACAATGAGAGCAAGATTTATATAATCCGTTCATTGTATTGTATTTAAACATTTATATATTTTTATATTTATAGGTAAAACAACTCTTATTTAGCCTTTTCCTGCACTTTTTTATCTACACTATATAATAGCATAGAAATGGCCCGATAAAGATTTATATTTAAGGTACTGATTTGCTATCATAAATGTGTTCATATGATCAATAAACGACTCTTCATCTTAACAGGCGTTTGCCTTGTTGTTGGTGTATTAGCTTACTACTCTTTTAGAACCACTGCTGTGGATGATGTAAAAGTGCCAGATGTTGTAAGCTATAATTATGATGTAAGACCTATTTTATCAGACAAATGTTTTAGTTGTCATGGGCCAGATCCTAAAAAAAGGGAAGCTGGATTAAGATTAGACATTGAAAGTGAAGCATACAAAGCTTTACAAGATCACCCAACCAAACGAGGTATTGTTCCAGGCAAACCAGAACTATCAGAAGTTTTTCAAAGAATAACAACAACAGATTCTAGCCTAGTGATGCCTGTGGCATCTAGTAAACTACCAAGGCTCACAGACAATGAAGTAGCTATCATAAAAAAATGGATTGAGCAAGGTGCGAAATATGAAAAGCACTGGGCTTTTACCATTCCACAAAAACAAGCACTTCCAAAAGTGGATGACGAAAGTTGGCCTAAAAATGAAATCGACTATTTTATTTTAAATAAGATGGAAGAAAAAGGTTTATCGCCTAACAAAGAAGCAGAAAAAGAGCGTTTGGTAAAACGCGTTTACATGGATGTGGTTGGTATTTTACCTACCGAAGCCGAAACAAAAGCTTTTGTAAATGATAACAGCGAAAACGCTTACGAAAAGCTAGTAGACCGTTTATTAGCCATGCCACAGTACGGTGAAAAAATGGCAATTAGCTGGCTCGATATTGCACGCTATGCAGATAGCCATGGTTATCAAGACGATAATTATAGAAGCCAGTGGCCTTGGAGAGATTGGGTAATTCATGCATTCAATAAAAATTTATCGTACAACGAATTTATAACTTGGCAGTTGGCTGGAGACTTAATTCCAGGTGCCACCAAGGAACAAATTTTAGCAACGGGTTTTAATAGAAATCATAAAATCACGGAAGAAGGTGGTGTCATTGATGAAGAATACCGAATCGAATACGCATCAGATAGAACCAATACATTTGGCCGTTCGGTACTTGCACTCACTGTAGAATGTGCAAAGTGTCACGATCATAAATATGATCCTATTTCACAAAAAGATTACTATCAACTCTTTGCGTTTTTTAATAACGTGAATGAAGTTGGTTTAGAATCTACCGTTGGCGGACCTGTTACCTATGCAAAAAATCCACGCATGGACATCACCAACGAAGATGTCAAAGGGATTTTAAAATTCATCAACAAAGTAGATACCAATAAACTTGAAGTATCTGTAATGGGTGATTTAGATACGGTTCGTAAAACCTATATTTTAGATAGAGGTAGCTATGCAGCAAAAACGGTTGAAGTAGAAGCTGGCACACCAGCTGCTGTTTTACAATTTGATCCTTCTCTTCCAAAAAATAGACTAGGATTGGCAAAATGGTTATTTGATAAAAGAAATAGTTTAACAGCACGTGTGTTTGTAAATAGAATGTGGCAGGAATTTTTTGGTAGAGGTCTCGTAAAATCTGCAGCAGATTTTGGTATGCAAGGAAACCTACCAACACATCCTGCATTACTAGACTGGTTAGCCGTAGACTTTAGAGATAATGGCTGGGATATGAAAAGGCTTGTCAAACAAATACTAATGTCGGCAACCTATCAGCAATCAAGTGAAATTTCTGAAAAAAAGCAAAGGGTAGATCCTCTAAACACATACTGGTCTTATGCGCCAAGGGTTCGTTATTCTGCAGAACTTGTAAGAGACATGCTACTATCTAGCAGTGGCCTTCTTAATAAAACAATTGGTGGGCCTAGTGTTAAACCATATCAACCACCAGGACTATGGGAACTTGCTACTTCTGGCCGAGGTATTTTAAACAAGTACATGCAAGATACTGGGCAAGCACTTTATAGAAGAGGGATGTACACCTTTATAAAGCGTACTGTACCGCCACCATCTATGATGATGTTTGACGGAAGCAATAGAGACGAGTGTCAAGTAACAAGGTACCGCACCAACACCCCACTGCAAGCACTTATCATGCTTAACGATCCAACTGTACTGGAAGCATCAAAAGCACTTGCCGATAAATTACTACAACAACAACCTGAAGCCAATAAGCTCATTGAAAAAGCTTTTAGATCTATTTTATGTAGACAAGCAAGTAGTAAAGAAATTGAAACCCTGGTTTCTTTTTACGACGAAACAAAAAAAGAATTAGCCAAGGATCAAAAAAAGGCGGCAACACTTATTGAGCCAGGCACCTATAAACCAAGAACAAAACAAATCGTTGATCTCGCTGCAGCTATGCAAACCATTCAGGTTATTTATAACATGCAAGAAGCGATCACAAAAACATAAACCATGGAAAAAGAATTACTCGAACACGGCCTTAACGCAAATCGAAGAAAATTTATTTCTAGAATGAGCCTTGGATTAGGTAGTGCAGCACTTGGCTCACTCCTGATTCCAGATTTATTTGGTGGAAAGGAAAGTGCAGAAGATGCCATCATGAAAGCAGTACCGCATATTGCACCAAAAGCAAAGCGCGTTATTTATTTGTTTCAAAATGGTGCACCTTCTCAACTTGAAACATTTGATTACAAACCCATGCTTCGTGAAAGAATGGGTGAAGATTTACCAGAGTCCATTAGAAATGGTCAGCGTTTAACAGGCATGACTGCAGGTCAAAGTAAATTTCCACTAATTGGTTCTTACTACGACTTTAAACAATATGGAAAATCAGGCGCTTATGTGAGTGATTTATTTCCACACATGGCATCGGTAGTAGACGATTTATGTATTATCAAATCGATGCACACCGAAGCCATTAACCACGACCCTGCACTTACGTTTTTTCAATCGGGTGCACAACAAGGCAATAGGCCTAGTATGGGTTCTTGGGTGAGTTACGGACTTGGTACCGAAAATAATAACCTGCCTGCATTTTGTGTGCTTTTATCGAGAGGTAAAGGAAATGGACAGGGTGTTTATTCTAAATTATGGACCAACGGATTTTTAGATTCGGTGCATCAGGGTGTTCAATTTAGCAGTGGCGATAACCCTATTTTATATTTACAAGATCAAGCAGGCATGGACAGAAATGCGCGCCGTAAAATGCTTGATAAAGTAGCAACACTTAATAATTTAGAGTACGAACAGTTTGGTGATCCAGAAATTGCTGCTAAAATTCAGCAGTATGAAATGGCTTATCGTATGCAAACAGCCGTACCTGAAATTATAGACACTTCTAAAGAATCTGATAGCGTTATTAAAATGTATGGACCAGATTGTTTAGTGCCTGGTACATATGCAGCCAATTGTTTACTAGCGCGTAAATTATCTGAAAGTGGTGTTCGATTTATTCAACTCTATCACCAAGGTTGGGATCAGCACGGAAATTTACCAAACGAAATGCGCGGTCAAGCCAAAGATGTAGACCAACCTTCGGCAGCGCTTATTAAAGATCTAAAACAAAGAGGTTTACTAGACGAAACGCTTGTTATATGGGGTGGTGAATTTGGAAGAACCAATTTCTGCCAAGGCCCAATGACCGTGGATAATTATGGACGTGACCACCACCCGCGCTGCTTTAGTATTTGGATGGCAGGTGGCGGTGTTAAGCCTGGTATTGTGCATGGAGAAACCGACGACTTTGGATATAACATTATCAAAGACCCTGTTCACGTGCATGATTTTCAAGCCACTGTTTTAAACCTATTAGGGCTAGAGCATGAGCAATTAACTTATAAATTCCAAGGAAGAAGATACCGTTTAACTGATTTATACGGAAACGTTGTCAATAATATTATCGCTTAAAATAAAACCTATGAACCGCAAAAAATTTATTCAAACTTCTGCTTTAGCAGGCGCTAGTTTTTTTATCACAAAAGATTTATTCGCAAAACCAAAAGGACCCGTTTACGGTCATAACGATAAAAAGTATTTTTTGGATACCAAATGGGGAACTTTAAACACCGATAAAACACCTGTAAATGATTGTCATGAAATGGTGCAGGACAGTAAAGGTCATATCGTGCTACTTACCAACGAAACAAAAAACAATATCATCATTTACAATAAATCTGGCAAGTTAAAAGGAAGTTGGGGTACCGAGTTTCCGGGTGCACATGGTTTATCGATTCAAAAAACGGGTAAAGAAGATTTTTTATTTATTACAGATACCAACAGACACCAGGTTTACAAAACAACCATGGACGGTAAAATTTTATTTACCATTGATCCACCAGCAGAGGTTGGTCCTTATGCGAGCAAAGATAAATTTGTGCCTACCGAAACCGCTGTTTTAGAAAATGGTGAATTTTACATTGCAGATGGTTATGGTGCGCAATATATTTTACACTACGATGCCAATGGAAAATTAAAAAATGCATTTGGTGGCAGAGGCGAAGGTGAACAATACCTAGACAATGCACATGGTATTTGTATCGATTATAGAAATGCTACCCCTACCCTTATTGTAACGGATCGTAACAGAGCTTGCTTCAAAAGATTTTCTTTGGATGGAAAATTATTAGAAGTAATACACGTACCAGGCGCTGGCGTTTGTAGACCTGTTATTAGTGGCGATTATTTATACGCTGCAGTTTTACGTTCACCAAACATGGGTGTAGAAGCGAGCGGCTTTGTTACCATTTTAAATAAAGAAAACAAAGTGGTATCTAACATTGGAGGTTCTGAACCTATTTATACGAACGGAAAATTAAACACCCTTCAACAAACCGAAAAAATATTTGCACATCCACATGATGTTTGTGTAGATGATGAAGGTAGCCTTTATGTAGCGCAGTGGGCTTCTGGAAAAGTGTATCCGTATAAATTAACACAAGCATAGTGAACTATGAAATGGATTGAGAAAGTAGCAAGCTCGCTTGCATTTGCAGGACTGTTTTTATTAGGTATTTTATTTGTATTTGATGATAAACTTCAAGTACCAGTGTGGCTTCAAGTAGCGGGCAGAATGCATCCGTTACTACTCCACTTACCTATCACGCTCTTACTCATTTCCATTATTTCTTATTTTATCCCAAGTAGTTCGTCTACCAATACTGTATTTAGCTATGTTAGACTCTTTGGTGCACTAACAGCCATTTTTACGGCTATCATGGGCATTTTACTGGCCACCGAAGAAGGCACAGAAGGTGATACGTTGCAATGGCACAAGTGGTCTGGAACTGCAGTAGCCGTTCTAGCATGGATACTCTATAGTTATGCAAACTTTATTCAATCCAATAAAAAAATAGCCATTTCAAGTGGGGTACTACTGTTTTTTTTAACCATAACAACAGGCCACTTTGGTGCTACCCTAACCCATGGCGAAGGATTTTTAACGGCGCCGCTTTATAAAAACCAACCAAACACATTAACGCTAGCAGAAGCACGCATTTATCCAAATGTGGTAGCCACCATATTCAAAGAAAAATGTGGTACCTGCCATAACAATAGCAACAAAAAAGGTGGACTATCATTAAGCGATTCGGTTGGTATTATGACGGGCGGAAAATCTGGAAAAGCAGTGGTAGCAGGTAATTTACTTAAAAGTTTAGTGATCACCAGAGCACATTTACCACTCTCTGATAAAAAACATATGCCTCCATCAGACAAGCCGCAATTAACCACTGCCGAGCTTGCGATATTAGAAGCATGGATTCAAAAAGGAGCACCATTTGATACTAAAATAACAAGTATTAATAGTGCGGACACGCTTCGCATATTAGCAGAAGAATACATTAAGCCGTATTTAGCAAAAGAAGAAAAATATGACTTTGATGCCGCTAGTGAAGCGACAATAGAAAAACTCAAATCAAATTATAGAGTGATCAAGCAGTTGGGCGAAAAATCTCCAGCACTTGCTGTTTCTTTTTATGGTCAAACGCAATATAATGCTAGCAAACTCACTGAACTAGATCCTATCAAAGAACAAATTGTTCATTTGTATGCTGCAAAAATGCCTGTATCTGATGCGGATGTTTCATGGATTAGTAAACTACCTAATCTTAAAAGATTGAACGTGAACTATTCGAATGTTACAGATAAAAGCATGGCAGAAATTGCTTCCATGAAAAAACTAAAAGCTGTTTCTGTTGCTGGAACAGCTATAACCATGCAAGGGTTAAAAACATTACTTAGCAATAAAAATATTACTGAAATTTTTGTTTGGGATACCAAAATAAACCCTTCAGATATTAAGGCTATTAGCAAGCAGTATGCACAAATAAAAATTGATTACGGCTTTGATGGCGCTGATACACTTATCATTACCCTTAATGATCCCGTTATTTCATTACCAAGTGGTTATTTCAAAGAAAATCAACCTATCCAAATTAAGCATGTGATCAAGGATGTTACCATCAGATATACACTTGATGGTACAGACCCAGATAGCAGCACTAGCCTTGTATACAAAAAACCAATTGTGCTTGATAATACCACTACCCTGAGCGTTCGTGCATTTAAAGCCGGCTGGAAAGGTAGTGCTACGGTAAGAAATTTTTATATGAAAGCCGGCCTTCCTATAGCGGGCTACAAATTAACTACACCGCCTGATGCCAAATACAATATGAACGCAGCAACCATTTTAACGGATTTAGATTTAGCTGACTACACCGATTTTTCAAGTAAATGGCTAGGCTATCAGAACAATGAAGCAACAGTAGTACTTGATATGGGCAGCGGTATACCAACTAGTAGAATTATGGTAAATATTCTTCGTTCTACTACATCCTATATTTTACCGCCAGTATCTCTTATGGCTTGGGGAAGCAATGACAATAAAACCTGGAAGCCATTAGCTAATATTAAACCCGAAATGCCTACTATGAATGATGCTCCATTTGCTCAAATGTTAGAATTAAAATATCCTAGCGCATCATACAGATATTTAAA
>JAIYCS010000039.1 GCA_027487895.1 Sediminibacterium sp.
AAGATGTCATAACACGGATTCTTTTGTCTCCTAAAAAAGGACCCATTTCCCAAGCCTGAATAAAAATAAAAGATTCGGTGTTTTGCGTAAACGACATATTAGCCGGCGCGTATACCACAGGCCTAATATATGCGTCACCTAAATTATTTAATGCAAGTAGTTTATAGGTTTGCGCTATTAAATCTTGTGTATTATACGTATACGGAAGGTTAATGGCCTCGGCCGAAACTTTAAAACGGTCAAAATGATCCGTGGCTTTAAATATTTTTGTGGTACCATCTTCTGTTTTATAGGACCTAATGCCTTCAAACACAGAATAGCCATAATGAAGTGACTGGCTATACAAATCCATTTTTGCATCCACCGCTTTTACAAACGCACCATTTAAAAACAGCACTGTATTTTCGTTATAGTATGAAGCCATAATTTTTTATTTGCGCTGATTTAAATAATGGTTGATTTATTGTCACCATCATTATTATTTTTTTCGGTATCTCTTTTTTTCTCAATAAAATCACTAATAATTTCTCCTATAGCCGTTGTTGCATAGTTATTAATAGGATCAATATCTTTTGAAACAAAACCATTTGTGAGTGTCCAATCCACTGCCTTTCTAACAACTACAGCTTCTTCGTGCATTTGTAAATGATCGAGTAGCATGGCTGCCGATAAAATAGAACCAAGCGGGTTGGCAATATCTTTTCCTGCTGCTTGCGGATAAGATCCATGAATGGGTTCAAAAAGCGCTACCTGATTACCCACCGATGCAGAAGGAAGTAAACCTAATGAACCACTTAATACACTTGCCTCATCACTAATTATATCACCAAACAAATTTTCGGTAAGTATTACATCAAATTGTGCGGGGTACAAAATAATTTGCATGGCAGCATTGTCCACAAACATATAGTCGACGGTAACATCCGGATATGTTGCACTCATACCCTGCACAACTTTGCGCCAAAGTCTAGACGTTTCTAATACATTGGCTTTATCTACAAGGGTTAATTTTTTTCGTCTGTTTTGCGCATACTTAAATGCGAGGTGCGCAATTCTTTCTATTTCAGTTACCGAATAAGTACACAAATCACTTGCAGATTGTCCATCTTTAGCGAGTTCTTTTTTTCCAAAATAAATACCGCCTGTTAATTCTCTAAAAATGACAAAATCAATGCCTTCTAATTGCTTTGCTTTTAGAGGCGACATATGCGATAAGGCTTTATAAGTATCAATAGGTCTGATGTTTGCAAAGAGTTGTAAATCTTTTCTAAGTTTTAAAAGTCCTTGTTCAGGCCTAACCTTAGCAGAAGGATCATTGTCATATTTTGGATGGCCAATTGCGCCAAACAGCACCGCATCGGAAGCGAGGCAAGTTGTTACCGTTTCATCTGGTAGTGGACTACCGGTTTTATCAATCGCATCAGCGCCCATGAGGGCATATTCGTAACTAAATACATGACCAAATCTTTGACCAATCGCATTAAGCACTTTAATGCTTTGCGCAGTTACTTCTGGTCCAATACCATCTCCGGGTATAACAGCAATTTTTTTATTCATAACACACTGTTCAATTAAATTATTTTCTATTTTTTTCAAAATTTTCAATGGCCGCTTTATTGCTTAATAAATAATCGATATCGTCATATCCATTTAAAAGACAAGTTTTTTTATACGCATTGATTTCAAATGTTTCTATGGCACCCTTTGCATCAATGGCAATGGTTTGATCTTCCAAACAAACCGAAAGGGTTGCTTCTTTGCCCAATCCAAAAATGGATGCTAAAAAAGATTCCGAAACGGTAATTGGTAATAAACCATTATTAAGCGCATTGTTTTTAAATATGTCTGCAAAAAAACTAGATACGACCACTGTAAATCCATAATCTTTAATGGCCCATGCTGCGTGCTCACGTGATGAACCGCATCCAAAGTTTTTTCCTGCTACGAGTATCTCACCTGTATAGGAAGCATTATTTAAAATAAAATCAGGCTTTGGGTCTAATTCATTGTCATTGTTATAACGCCAATCTCTAAATAAATTTTTACCAAAACCATCTCTTGTTGTTGCCTTTAAAAAACGCGCAGGAATAATTTGATCTGTATCTACGTTTTCTTCTTGTAATGGAACAAAGCGGCTATGTATTTTATTAATCTTATTCATGAATCTCGTTTATAATAAAGTTCTTACATCGGTTACTACACCAGTTAATGCAGCAGCAGCAGCGGTTAATGGACTTGCTAATAAAGTACGTGCGCCAGCACCTTGTCTACCTTCAAAATTTCTATTGCTGGTACTCACACAATATTCGCCAGCAGGCACTTTATCTTCGTTCATACCCAAGCATGCACTACATCCTGCTTGTCTAATTTCAAAACCCGCTTCTTTAAAAATAAGATCGAGCCCTTCATGTATCACTTGCTTGGCTACTTTTTGTGAGCCTGGCACAATCATTACTTGTACATCTGGATTTTTTGTTTTCCCTTTTACAAGTGAAGCCACTAAGCGTAAATCTTCAATTCTTGAATTGGTACAACTACCAATAAAAACATGCTGCACTGGCATACCAATCAAAGATTGACCAGCCGTAAGCCCCATATATTGTAATGCTTTTTCCAAGTTTTTTTGCTCTCCCTCATCTTGCATATCTGCAGCAGTAGGAACATTTTTTGTGATACCAATACCTAGCCCCGGATTGGTACCGTAGGTAATCATGGGTTCAATATCTGCGGCATCAATATTAAGTTCTAGATCAAATGCGGCATCAACGTCAGAATATAAAGTTTGCCAATAAGCGAGTTTTGCATCCCATGCTGCGCCAGATGGTGCAAAAGTTCTCCCCTTCATATAATCAAACGTGGTTTGATCTGGTGCAATAAGTCCACCCCTTGCGCCCATTTCGATACTCATATTACAAATGGTCATGCGGGCTTCCATAGATAATGTACGAATAGCAGACCCTGCATATTCTACAAAATATCCGGTGGCACCACTTGCACTAATTTTTGCAATGATGTATAAAATAATATCTTTTGAAACCACTCCTTTACCAAGCGTGCCTTCAATATTGATGCGCATCAGTTTTGGTTTTGTTTGCAACAAACACTGCGATGCAAAAACCATTTCAACTTCGGAAGTGCCAATGCCAAATGCAATGGTTCCAAATGCACCATGTGTAGAAGTATGACTGTCTCCACAAACAATGGTCATACCAGGCTGTGTAACACCAAGTTCCGGACCAATCACGTGCACAATACCCTGATGCTCGTGCCCTAGACCGTACAATTCGATGCCATGTTTTTTACAATTGTCAATTAGGGTATCCACCTGAAAACGAGATAGCGCATCTGTAATTGGTAGGTGCTGGTTTAGTGTAGGCACATTATGATCTGCAGTAGCTACAATTTGATCTGGCCTAAAAATAGAAATACCTCTGTCTTCAATACCCTTAAAGGCTTGCGGACTTGTTACTTCATGGATAAAATGTTTGTCGATATATAGTACCGAAGGTCCATCTGTTACTTCCTGTACAATATGTGTATCCCAAATTTTTTCAAATAATGTTTTTCCCATAACGCGTTTCTTTACTTCCATTAATGAACAAGTAATGCTGCATGCGCGGTTGCTAATGCTTGTAAATCTTGTTCCATCACTTCTTTTTTTGTATCTGCTACTTGTAAAAATGCAGCATATAAAATATCGATATCGTTTCTATCAAATTGATAGCCTAATTTTTGAAAACGGTAGGCTAGTGCACTTCTTCCACTTCTTGCCGTTAACACAATTTTACTTCCTTCGGCACCAACTGCTTCTGGATTAATAATTTCATAGGTTTCGGCGCTTTTTAAAAATCCATCTTGGTGAATCCCCGACGAATGTGAAAACGCATTGGCGCCTACAATGGCTTTATTGGGTTGCACCGCCATGCGCATAATATCCGAAACTTCTCTACTCATTGGATTGAGCATGGTAGCATTTACGTTTGTATAAAAACCGAGTGTAGCGTGTTGTTTTAAAATCATCACTACCTCTTCAAGTGCAGTGTTACCAGCACGTTCACCGAGTCCGTTGATAGTACATTCAATTTGTCTAGCGCCACCAATAACACCTGAAATTGAGTTAGCGGTAGCAAGTCCTAAATCGTTATGGCAATGACAAGACAAAACCGCTTTGTCAATATTTGAAACATTATTTTTTAAGAAGGCCATTTTTTCGCCGTACTGATGCGGTAGGCAATAACCCGTTGTGTCCGGAATATTTACAACAGTGGCACCTGCTGCAATAACGGCTTCAACTACGCGCGCTAAATATTCATTGTCAGTACGGCCGGCATCTTCTGCAAAAAATTCTACATCATCTGTAAAATTGCGGGCCCACTTAACAGCCTGTATTGCTCTTGCAATAATTTCTTCACGAGTGGCATTAAACTTGGCCTTGATATGAAAATCAGAAGTACCAATACCGGTATGGATACGGGAACGCTTTGCATGCTTTAAGGCTTCGCCCGCCACTTCAATATCTTTTTGAACCGCGCGTGTTAAACCACAAACGGTTGCATTTTTTACCAGCTTTGCAATTTCAGACACCGACTCAAAATCGCCGGGACTAGAAATAGGAAATCCTGCCTCTATAATATCAACCCCAAGGGCCTCCAATTTGAGGGCTAAACCCAGTTTTTCTTTGGTATTAAGCTTACAACCAGGCACTTGCTCGCCGTCTCGGAGGGTGGTATCAAATATGTATACTTGTTCAGCCATGAATAGACATTTTCCGAATTTACCATTACTTAAATGGCCAAAAAGTGCAAAATTGGGCTTATTTTACACTGTATAAGAAGCATTAAATGATATTAAATAATTGATTATCAATTACTTAATAGATACCCAATTACCATGCCCAACAGGAGTACCGATACCCTATTTCAGCTGATACAGTCCTTAGAACGCGCCGAAAAGCGTCATTTTAAGCTGTTTATGAAAACCGATGCGGCAAATGGTGACCTTAAAGTGGTTCAGCTCTTTGATGCCCTCGACAAAATGACCCATTACGACGAAGAAGTGCTACTCCAAAAAAACGATTTCGTCCAAAAAAGCCAACTCTCTAACCTAAAAGCCAGGCTTTATCAAGAAGTACTTGCCAGCTTACGGGATCTTAAAAAAGATAGCAACATAGATTTACAATTACATGAGCAGTTAGATTTTGCGCGTGTACTATATAACAAAGGGCTTTATTTACAGAGCCTTAAAATATTAGATAAAGTAAAAGAGCTTGCCAAGGCAAACAATCAAGTCACTTATATTTTACAAGTACTTTTTTTAGAAAAGAAAATAGAAGCATTGCATATCACCAGAAGCATGCAGGACAGGGCAGATTTATTAACGCATGAAGTTGAAGATGTAAATGAAAAATTAGTAAGCATTGGGAAATTATCCAACATCTCACTGCAACTCTATAGTTGGTATATAAAAAATGGGCATGCCCGAAATGAAAATGACAAAGCAGCCATAGACATTTTATTCGATCCAGCATTAATGGATGCATCCAAAGATTGTGATGGCTTTTATGAAAAGCTCTACAAATACCAGTGTTACTGCTGGTATGCCTTTATTTTACAAGACTTTTTACTCTATTATAGGTACTGTCAAAAATGGGTTGATTTATTTGAGACAGAACCAAAAATGATTGAAATCGAAACGGCGCATTATATCAAAGGCATGCACAACTTAATGAGTGCCCACTTTGATTTACGCAACTACCATAAATTTAATGATACCATTTGTAGGTTTGAAGCCTTTACACAAACACCTACGGTAATAGAAAATCAAAACAATAAAATCCAAACATTTGTATACCTGAATCTTTCAAAAATTAACCGCCATTTTATGGAAGGCACTTTTGAAGCAGGTATTGCAGAGATTCCCCAAATTGAAGAAAAATTAACAGAGTACGAACTCTATTTAGATAGGCACCGTGTACTCGTATTCTATTACAAATTTGCATCCTTATATTTTGGTGCAGCTAAGTATAGTACAAGTATCGATTACCTAAATAAAGTCATCGATTTAAAAGGTGATTTGAGAACCGATTTACGCTGTTATGCTAGACTATTACACCTTATTGCACATTATGAACTTGGCAATTTTGAAATTTTAGAATACCTGTTAAAATCGGTCACTAGGTTTATGGCTAAAATGGAAAATTTAGGACTCGCCGAAACAGAAATTTTTAGTTTCTTAAAACGTTCTTTTAGATTACAACCAAATGAACTCAAGCCTGCCTTTATAAAACTGTTAGATAACCTAAAAGCGATAGAAAAAGACAAACTAGCTTCTCGTGCATTCATGTACCTCGACGTTATTTCTTGGTTAGAGAGTAAAATAGAAGGAAAAGAAGTGCAGGATATCATCAGAGATAAATACCTTAGATCTATTAATAAATAAACCATGCTTAAAAAATTATTGAGCAGCATCCTTGTTCTACAAATTTGTTTTGTAGCGGGTGCCCAAATTACCAAAGCGCCACTTGTTAAAGAAGGCGATGGCCCGTACACACAACTCATTATTAGAGGTGTAACACTTATCAATGGCACCGGCGCACCGCCCTTTGGTCCAGTAGATATTGTGATTGAAAAAAATAGAATTATAAAAATCCAAAACGTAGGTAGCCCAAGTTTACCTATCAATGCTGCGCGTAGACCTGCCTTAAAAGAAGGTGGGAAAGAAATCAATTGCGAAGGCATGTATGCGATGCCAGGATTTATTGATATGCATGGTCATATTGGTGGGAAAGAGCAAGGTACCCCCGCAGAATATGTTTTTAAATTGTGGATGGCACATGGTATCACCACCATTAGAGACCCGTCGGCGGGTAATGGACTTTCATGGGTACTAGAACATAAAACAAAATCTTTGGAGAACACCATTACGGCTCCTCGCATATTTGCATATACTGCTTTTGGACAGGGAAGTAAAACCCCAATTACAAATGCAGAAGAAGCCAGAACCTGGGTTAGAGAAAATGCAAAAAATGGTGCCGATGGTATTAAATTTTTTGGCGCACCTCCAGAAGTGATGGACGCAGCTATCAGAGAAAATAAAGCACTAGGACTCCGCTCTACCTGTCACCACGCTCAAGTAGACGTAGCAAGATGGAATGTTGTTAATTCTGCTAAAGCAGGTATGACAAGCATGGAACACTGGTATGGTTTACCTGAAGCTTTGTTTGAAGATAAAACCATTCAAAATTTTCCAGCAGATTATAATTATAACAACGAAGAACACCGTTTTGAAGAAGCCGGAAAATTATGGAAGCAAGCAGCTGCTCCGTATACACCACACTGGAATAAAGTAATGAGTGATTTACTCGCTGTCGATTTTACATTAGATCCTACATTTAATATTTATGATGCGAACCGTGATTTGCACCGTGCGCGCAGAGCCGAGTGGCATGAAAACTATACCCTTCCATCACTTTGGAAATTTTATGAACCTTCTTTCCAATCACATGGTTCATACTGGGTAAACTGGGGTACAGAACAAGAAGTAGAATGGAAAAATAATTACAGACTATGGATGACTTTTGTAAATGAATACAAAAACAGAGGTGGTCGTGTAACGGCAGGATCTGATAATGGATTTATTTATGAAACCTATGGCTTTGGTTATATTAGAGAATTAGAATTACTCCGTGAAGCTGGATTTCATCCACTAGAAGTAATCAGATCTGCTACCTTATATGGTGCACAAGCGCTGGGTCAAGAAAAAGATTTAGGCAGTGTAGAAGTGGGTAAATTAGCAGACATTGTAATTGTAAATGCAAACCCACTTAAAAACTTACAAGTACTTTATGGAACAGGTGCTGTGCATTTAACACCCGACAATAAAATTACAAGAATTGGAGGCGTGCAATACACTGTTAAAGACGGAATTGTATATGACGCTAAAAAATTACTACGCGACGTAAAAAATATGGTTGACGTAGAAAAGAAAAAAACAAACTGGCAGTTAAAACAACCAGGCGTAGAATAAAATATAGTAGAGCAGCTATTGAAAGCCCGCCGGTTTATTCGGCATAAATACTTTCGATAGCTGCTTTATAATTTTCCAATACTACTTTTCGCTTAAGACTTAATTTAGGCGTCATCTCACCAGACTCTACCGTCCATTCTTTATCCAGTAACGCAAACTTTTTTACCTGCTCTACGTGGTTAAATAAAGTATTGTACTCGGCTATAATACTAGTAAAAAGTTCAATTACTTTTGGATGGGCTACTGCCTCTGCGTTTGTTGTATACGTCATACCCTGTTCTTCCATCCAAGTTTTTAGCGTTGCAAAAGAAGGTACAATCAGCGCTCCTACAAATTTACGATCGGCACCTACCACCATAAACTGCTCAATAAACTGGCTTTCTTTACATTTGTTTTCGATAGGCTGTGGTGCTACATATTTACCACCACTTGTTTTAAAGAGTTCTTTTTTACGGTCGGTAATTTTTAAGAAAATATCATCCTCAAAAATACCAATATCACCCGTATGCAGCCATCCATCAATAACAGCTTCTGCGGTTAAATCCGGACGTTTATAATAACCAACCATCACACTTTCACCAGCTACACATATTTCACCATCCTCTTCTATTTTAACTTGTATACCATTAATAACAGGACCAACGGTACCAAATTTAGTGCCGCCTTTTGTTTTTCGGTTCACACTAATCACCGGACTGTTTTCGGTAGGACCATATCCTTCAAATACGGGAATATTGGCCGCATTAAATATGCGAAGTAGTTTTACTTGACAAGCAGCACCACCGGTAACAATAAAAGAAACATTGCCACCCAGTGCTTCACGCCACTTAGAAAAAATGAGTTTATTAGCAACCGCTAATTGCAGGTTGTACCAAAAACCACCGCTATTGACATTATCATATTTTTCACCAAGCGCTACCGCCCAAAAAAATAATTTTTTCTTGATGCCAGTTTGTTCGGCGCCCTTTGCCATTATTTTTTCAAATACTTTTTCGAGCAGGCGCGGTACGGTTGTAAAACCATCTGGCTTAATTTCTTTTAAATTGTCACCAATAGTTTCGAGGCTTTCGGCGTAATAAATAGAAATACCACTGTACAAATAAATGTACGTAACCATTTTTTCAAAAATGTGATTGAGTGGTAAAAAGCTAAGCACTTTTGAATCAGGTGCATCCTCAAAAGGAAAACTCTCTTTTGAAAACATTACATTGCTGTAAATATTTTGATGACTAAGCATCACTCCTTTTGGTACACCTGTTGTGCCTGATGTATAAATGATAGTAGCCAACTGTGTTACTGGGATTGACTGTTTAATTTGTGCCACCGCATCAATAAGCGCTGGTGTTGCTTTTGCAGTTAAATCGCTCCAATGCGTTGCCCCTTCAATGGTATCAAATGTAAAAATACCTTTGATAGAAGGTACTTTTGATGCCACCGCTTTTACTTTTTCGTATAATTCTAGGTTGCTTACAAAAATGTACCCAACCGCCGCGTCATTTAAAATAAATTCTACTTCAATGGGGTTTGTAGTGGGATACAATGGAACCAAAATAGCACCAATTTGTTGACAAGCAAGGTCTGTAAAAACCCACTCGGGTCTATTGCCACTCATGATGGCAATTTTATCACTCCCTTCTGGTGTAAAATCTTTACCAGAAATACCAAGTGATAATAAACCCGCACTCAATTTGTTTACGGTATCTGCAACATCAGCAGTGCTGTAAGGGGTCCAAACACCTTTTTCTTTGGCAGCTAACATATCCTTTTTAGGAAAATGAGCTAGCTGATGATCGAGGCAATCAAACAATCGTTTCATATGCATAGCAGCAGTTTTACACTATTCGTAAATGAGATGGGTTAATAAACCATCTCGTAATTTAGGCTCAAACCAAGTACTTTTTGGAGGCATCACATTTCCACTATCCGCAATCGCAAATAATTGATCAATGGTTACCGCATACAAACTAAATGCTGCCGCAAACTGACCACTATCTACCCTGTCGGCGAGTACCTGAAGTCCTCTTATGCCGCCCACAAAATCTATGCGTGCATCGGTGCGTGGATCACTTATACCAAGTATGGCATCCAAAATATTATTTTGTAAAATGGTCACATCTAAAATTCCAATAGGGTCATTGGTATAAGTGCCTGGCTTAGCAGTTAATTGATACCAGCATCCATTGATGTACATTCCAAATTCATGCAGCGTAGCTGGCTTATATGGCTCTTGGGCTAATTTTTCAATTTCAAATTTTGCTGAAACTGCTTCTATGAAGGCTTCGGCAGTTAACCCATTTAAATCTTTTACCACACGGTTGTAATCCATGATATACAACTGATTGGAAGGGAATAAAGTGGTTAAAAAATAGTCTGCATTTTTGGTAGCGTTCGTGCCAAGTGCAGCGCGCACTTTAGCTGCAGAAGCAGCTCTGTGGTGACCATCTGCGATATACGTACAAGGAATTTCGTTCTTAAATATAGCCGTGATATTGTCAATGGTAGATGAATCATTAACTACCCATATCGTGTGCTGAATTTGATCATCAGCTACAAAATCGTAGACGGCCGTTTTTGTTTTTTTCCAGTTTTCAATTAAGGCGTCTAAGCTTTCATTGTTTCGGTAGGCTAAAAAAACATTTCCGGTTTGAGCACCCGATGTTTTAATATGATTGATACGGTCTAATTCTTTTTCTGGCCTTGTAAACTCATGCTTTTTAATGATATCATTTTCGTAATCATCCACACTACTTACACATACAAGCCCTGTTTGAGCTCTACCATACATGATCAACTGATAAATATAATAGCAATCTTTAGATTCTCTAAAAAGCACATCACGTTTTATAAATGCATTGATATTTTCTTTGGCTTGCTCATACACTATTGCATCATGAATATCTATTGATTCAGGAAGGTCAATTTCACTTTTGGTAACATGTAAAAAAGAGGCTGGATTACCTGCTGCTTCTTTTTTTGCTTCAGTACTACTTAATACATCGTAAGGTTGGCTAGCCACTTGTTTTGCTAGCTGAGGCTGCGGTCGCAAAGCCTTAAAAGGTTGAATCATTGCCATGCCTCAAATATCGGCAATTCTTGCTAATTAAGGCTTGAATTTATAAGAAAAAGGCGTTCCAGAATATTCATCTTTTCCAAGTATCTCCATATAAATTACGTTGGGTACCCAAAAAGTTCCGCCATCAATTCTGACAAATAATTTTTGCAAAACAAACTCTTTGTTATTGAACAAAAAATAAACTTTATACTGATTGTCCTTTGAAGAACGCTTCAAATAAAACACTTGTTTTTTATAGGATACAAAATGAAGTTTAAAAACTCCGTTTGGAAGTTGCTCGTGCTTTATCCCGTAAGCAAAGGTTTGTTGAATATAACTTAATTCTTTTTTTTCGCCACCTTCGTCATAACGTATCCAATAAACGTGGACCGGATTGACTTTATTTACCTGTCCACTTGCATCGGTATTTAAATCACAAATGATCGTATTGCTATTGGTGGTTCTTTGTAAATAAAAGAGTTGCTTGGGGCCTGTTTTAGGAATCGGAAAAGAATCTATAGCAGTATTGGCATTACTTTCAAGCACAAGCACCATAAACGCTAACACAAAAAAACATAGATATTTAAGACGCATACTCCCCTGCATTAAAAATCAAATCTAAATCTTGTACGAATACCCAGCCTAGTAATGTATGGGTTGTTGGTATAGGTAAACCTTTTCACAAGATCTACACGCAAAAACTTAAATATATTACCAATGCCTACACTGCCTTCAAAATAAGGTCCTTGATTGAGGCTAAAACTACTAACAACACCATTGTAATTTTGAAAAGCAATGAGGTCCGGATTTTTTACTGGATCATTTTCATCTCTTAGACTTCCGTAAATTACCCTTGCAGCTAATTGCTCACGCAGTTTTAGTTTTTTGAATAACGGAATACGGTTAAATATCAATCCATTAAAATAATGTTCAACAAATAAAGAGGCGTACCTATCACTTACAAATTCCTGAAAATTCATAAGGTTGTAGGAGTTAAGTTGGTAGGCGTATGTTTGGTTGGCTCTAGGAATACTTAACAAAGGATAAGGAATTTTTCCAAACATTTGTCCTGCCTCAAAATTGATATCAGTAAATCCAAGTTGAGACAAGTAAAAACGTTTATCAAAAGTGAAACTAATTTTTTGGTAATTGTAATTGCTACCCATCACTCCTTTTAAACCGGCGGTGTAATTGAGGGTTAGGATTGGATACTTATTAACCATGGCAATACGGTATACTTTTCCCTGAAAAAACTGTTCGTGTGGCGCCCATCTAATTTGTCCAGTAATTTCTGAGGTGTTAATCTCGGGAACCACAACCGTTTGACCATTTTTTACAGTTTGATATACGATGCCACCCGCTGCTTCATGCTTCCAATTTCTAAATCCGATCGTATAGGATAACCTACTAGGTAATTCATGTACGTAATCGAGTCTAAAATATTTATTATAGGTCCACTTATCGTTGAGTCCTCTTTTTAGTGAAAGTAAAATATTGTCCTCCGATACAAATTCTAAATCCTGACCTGGAATTTTTGTTTCTTTTTGGTAACTAGCGCGCACAAAATGCATCGGAAATGCATAGATCGATTGATTGTTTAAAGAGTAAGTAACCCCTCCATAATATTTCCATCTTTCATCTTTAAAACCATAAGCCCCATACCCTTCAAAATAAATGCGCTTGCTTAATTTAGGTGTGGTACGACCACCCAACCTAAGCCTAAATCCTTCTACAGGATTAAAGCTATAAAAAGTGGCGGCAGGCCCCATATCTACAGGACCAATAGCGGTGTAACCAGCCACTAAGAGGGTAACTACTGCCATCGTTCTTCTAAAAGATGGCATTTTTTCAAGACTGTCGATATTGCTATAAACCTTGGCCTCCGCTTTGGTTAAAGTATCGTGTCTATTGGTATTCCAAAACGATTCCGTGTACGTTGCAGCGTCCGCTTTAACAACGAGTGAAGGACCTGCATACACAGAATCTGGAAGTGCTTTATTGATGGTATAATTTTTATAGGAAACCGTACGACCTCCAAATACACCACCCTTACTATTTTTAGTAAGTGCCGCTTCTGTAAATGCGGTACTCTTAATTAAGTGATATCTACTATCTGTACCTTGTTCAAAATCCAAATCAATATTTAATTCCCTTACAAAATTTACGTTAGCATTTTTACTAATAAACATGGTCATTTTTTGCACCCCATAATTACCATCAAGGGTAATATACATGGTGCCTCTAAACAATAAATCATTGGTATTGCGCGGCGTAAAATAAAGTTTCACTAATTTTTGTCCATTGGCATCCGTGATAGTGTCTCTAATGTAATACATGTAAAATGTAGGCGCTACATCTGCAATGGGACTTAAAAATTCATGGGTAAATAATGGAATATTATTTTCATAAATATTAATATCCATAACTAACCTATTCAAATAAGTACTTACACCATCATTGTCAACGTAATCACCAAAGTTTACGCGCTTTTGCGCAAGTACTATGTCTTTTGTTTTTTCTGGTGATTTTCTAAAATAATGATTCGACAACCGTTCTTCCAAATAAATAGGAATAAGTGTTTTGCCAACTACTTTTTGGGTGTCTTTATTATCTAGTAAAAACTGATACTTTTTTAAGAGTTTACTATTGGTAATTTTTTCAGGAATTTTACTAAGCGATAGTTCTACTTTATCATATTCGTCATACTGGATATAATCATAACTATCGGGCCTATTAAGTGGCTTATTCGCAATCACTCTTTTAATAAGATCAACGGCTGGATTGTTTTTATTTTTATAAGGCGCACGCTTATTGGTGGAAACGGTTACATTATTGGAAAGCAAAGGATCTACTTCCATAATAATATCAATCACTTGTGATTTACCTACTTGAATATTTTTTGTAACTGTTTTATAGCCAACATAAGAAATTTTGATGCTATTGATTTGGTTGGTGCCTGCTAATTTGTATTTTCCTGTACTATCCGTTACTGTTCCTCTACCCCCTTTAAAAACAATGGTTGCAAAAGGTATAGGTGCGCCACTATTTAAATCTGTAACAACCCCGGTAACAACAGTTTGTTGAGCAGCTACTACTATATGTAATATGAGTAATAAGAATAAAAGGTATAAATACTTGATTTTTTGTTTAGCCATGTGTAGATGCAAAGTGTTTCATGAGGTCACAAAAAGTTTGAACGCTAGAGAGTGGCATGGCGTTGTACATACTAACGCGAATACCCCCTACGGTTCTATATCCTTTAACTCCTACCATACCTTCTTTTTTGCAAAGACTTAAAAAAGATTCTTCTAAACTTTGGTCATTTAAAAAGAAAACGGCGTTCATCAAACTTCTGTCTTCTTTAGCAACGCGTGCTTCAAAAACAGGAAGCGAATCGATGGTTTCGTATAATAAATTAGATTTTGCTGTGTTGCGGAGTTGCATTTCAGATAAGCCTCCCTCTTCAATAATCCAACGGAGCGTTAATAAGCTTACATAGATAGCAAAAACGGGTGGCGTGTTCATGAGTGAACCTGCTGCAATATGTTTTTGATAATCCATGATGGTAGGAATTTTCCTGGTAATTTTTCCTAGTATGTCCTTTTTTACAACCACCATATTTACACCAGCAGCACCCATATTTTTTTGAGCACCTGCATAAATCAGCGAGAACTGATTAAAATTACGTGGTGCATAAAAAATATCACTACTCATGTCTGCAACCAGCGGTACGGTTGTATTTGGAAGCTTATGCCACTGCGTTCCTTCTACGGTATTATTAGTAGTAAAATGCAAATATTTTGTAGTAGGATCTACAATAAAATTTTTATCGATGCTGGTGTGATTGTTAGGGGTACTATCTGTTACAATATCTACATGTCCAAAGTTTGCGGCTTCTTTAATGGCTTTATTGCCCCATATACCATTGTCACAATAAGCAGCTGTTTCATGCGCATCGAGTAAATTCATGGGCACTTGCATAAACTGTGTGGTAGCACCACCATGTAAAAACAAAACTTCATAATCATCACCAATTTGCATCAGTGATTTTACAGATTGAACCGCTTCCTGCATAACATCTTGAAAAAGTGTAGTGCGGTGTCCTATTTCTAAAATAGACAAACCAGAACCTTCAAAATCCATGATGGCTTCTGCTGCTTTTTGCATCACAACAGGCGGTAAAATAGAAGGTCCAGAATTAAAATTATGCAGTTTCATTTTGATTAAAATCTGTGGTAATGGTATCGTCATGAACATCTGTTACACCACCTGAAACGGTATATTTCATAGCATCTGCAGCAGAAACATTATCTAATATTCTAATATTTGTTTTTGGAACGATATAGGTGATCCCTGAAATCGCATATGAATGGGGTACATACACCGTAACATGATCAGGCAATCCAAATTCTGAAGTAGAGGGCTGGGTAATAAATCCAACACGCCAAACACCGGTAGTGTCTACATTAACAAGTACTGGCTTATCAAACTTCTTTTTATTTCCTGCAAAAGCTTCTAAAAAGTCTTTAACGGATGAATAAATGAATTTGATTCCAGGGGTTTTTTCAAGAACGGTATCAAAAACAGAAACTAGCCGCTCTACCACAAATAGAGAAGAAAGCCAACCAACAAATAAAACCAATAGTACCACCACTATAAACCCTAGGCCCGGAATTTTACGAAGTGACCCATCTAAATTTTTATCTAAAGCACTGGGAAACAATGTGTTAATCAAATTAGGCAAAAAGCCATCCACCCATTGAAATAAGCCCAGCACAACCCAAAGAGTAACAGCAATGGGGGCTAAAACAATAAGTCCCTGAAAGAAAAATTGGAGCAAGCGCTTAAATGTGACCTGGGCCCTAAGCTGCTTATACCTGGTATTCATGATTCTAATTTGTGTGCAAGTTAATGGATAGTTCGCGCAAACTACCGTTCATCAAAATTACGGATAATTTTAATGGGAAACTTTGGTTACGTAAAAAGTTTCCATAGTTTTGCACCCTCAATTCAAAAAAGAACATGCAGGAACGAATTTCAATAAAGTCACATGAGCTTTTTATGTTATATGGAATAAGAAGCGTTAGCATGGATGAAATTGCCAACCACCTTGGTATGAGCAAAAAAACCATCTATCAGTACTTTAAAGATAAAGATGCACTCGTAGAGGGGGTTATTGATATTGAAATACAAAAACACGAAGCGGAGTTTACCCATTATGCCGCCAATAGCGAAAATGCAATTCATGAAGTGTTTTTAGCCATCGATAATATTCAAGAAACGCTCAAACACATGAATCCTTCGGTGATGTACGATTTACAAAAATACCATGGGGCGGCATTTGAAAAATTTAGAACACACAAAAACACATTCTTCTACAGTATTACAAAAACAAATATTGAAAGAGGCATATCGGAAGGAATTTATAGAAAAGAATTAAACGTTGACATATTAACTAGATTAAGACTCGCCAATATGTTTTTAATGTTTGACTTCGAACACTTTCCATCCAACAAATTCACGGCCATTGAAATTATCACCGAAACAACAGATAATTTTTTACATGGAATGTCCACACAACAAGGGCTTCTAATCATTGAACAATATAAGCAAGAAAGAAAAAAATAAATGAACATGAACACGAAAAGGATGTTGGTTGCAAGCTTTGTAATTACGCTCATGGCGTTTGTAAGCAAAGCTCCTGCACAAACAAAAAATGAATTTAGCGTAGCGCAGTGTGTCGAATATGCATACAAAAACAACCTGCAAGTAAAAAATGCATTGTTGGCTATTAAAAGTCAGGAGGCGATTAATAAAGAGGTGACTGCTTCGGCTATGCCCACTGTTAGCGCAACGGTTGGAGGTGTAAACTATTTAGAACTTCCGGTATCGCTTTTACCAGGTGAAATTTTTGGAGGAACTGCGGGCACATTTATACCGGTTAGGTTTGGTACCAAATTCAATGCCAATGCTAGTTTACAGCTACAACAACTCTTATTTGATGGTCAAGTATTTGTAGCGCTTCAAGCGCGCAGAACAACCATTGCACTCCAGCAAAAGTCTGCGGAAGTAACTGAAGAAATGATAAAAACCAATATTCATAAAATCTATTACCAACTTGTTGTAAGCAAAACACAAATTGCATTACTAGATGCCAATATTGAGAGATTACAAAAATTAGAACATGACTCTAGGGAGCTTTATAAAAACGGATTTGTAGAAAAATTAGACCTCGATAAAATTGCTGTTCAAGTTGCCAACTTACAAACAGAAAAATTAAAAGCAAGTAACGCCATTGAAATGGGGTACATCGGTCTTAAAACATTGATGGGTATGCCAGTAAATGACACCCTAATTCTAGTTGATAAAATTTCAGAAGATCAAATAACCACAGATATTGCTAGCAATCAAGACTATCAATACAGTGATCGTAAAGAATTTCAAGCGGTGAGCTTAGGTAAAAAGCTAAATGAATACAATATCAAAAGATATCAGTTAAGTTATTTGCCTACGGTAGCCATGTCTGGCGCATACACTAAAAATGCACAAAGAAATCAGTTCAACTTTTTTAAAGGAGGTGATTGGTTCACAACCAGTTTTGTTGGACTTAACATAAGTGCTCCCATCTTTGATGGTTTTGCAAGAAAAGCGAGAATCACTAAAGCAAAAATTGATTTACAACAAACCGAAAATCAATTACAAAATTTAAGGCTCACCATTGATGCTGAAGTTACACAAGCAAAAATGAATTTTGCAACCGCAATAAGCACGCTCAACAACCAAAAAAAGAACATGCAGCTCGCAGAATCTGTGTATACCCAAACAAAAAAGAAATATGAAATAGGAACCGGTTCCAATATGGAAATTACGGGTGCCCAAACAGATTTAGTAACGGCACAAACCAATTACATTGGTGCACTATATGGCGCCATCATTGCAAGGGTTGATTTCTTAAAAGCAACCGGAAAATTATAAACAAAACAATACTTAAAAACATATACCATGCAAGCATTCATTAAGATTTCACTTATCAGCGTTTTAGTGGCTTTTTCGGCATGTACCGAAAATGAGAAAAGCGGAAGTTTAAACGACAAAAAAAATAAATTAGCTGCGCTAAAAAAAGAAGTAAGTGCATTAGAAACAGAAATTGCAACGCTAGATACCGCGAGTGCGAATCAAGCAACCGGTAAGCTCGTTGTAACTAGCGTTCTTACTGCACAAACATTCAATCACTACATCGATTTACAAGGCAAGATAGAATCAGAGAGTGTATCCTATGTAACTGCACGTGGTGGTGGTGGACAAGTAAAAGGGATTTTTGTAAAAAGAGGAGATCTAGTGCCCAAGGGAAAACTAATTTTAAAATTAGATGATGCTATTCAGCGCCAGGCATTAATTGCTGCAGAGCAAGGGCTTGAAACACTTAAAACCCAACTATCATTTGCTAAAACACTCTATCAAAAACAAAAGAACTTGTGGGAGCAAAATATTGGAACAGAAGTACAACTTATTTCAGCAAAAAATAATGTGGAGCTCTTAGAAAATCAACTTAAAACGGCACAAGAGCAGGTAAAAATTAGCCGTGAGCAAGTACAATTTACGTCGGTATATAGTAATGTAGATGGTGTGGTAGAAGAAGTAAACGTTCGTGTAGGTGAAATTTTTGCAGGTCCTGGTCAAATCAAAATAGTGAATACCACTAAATTAAAAGTAACTGCAGAAGTACCTGAAAACTACAGCCAACGCGTTAAAACAGGAACCAAGCTTACCATTAATCTTCCTGATTTACAAAAGAGCATTCAAGCGCCTATCTCGGTGATTGGTAAAATCATCAATCCATACAGTAGAAGCTTTTTCATTGAAGCTAAAGTGGCTGCCGATAAAGATTTGAGACCCAATCAAATTGCACTCGTTCAAATTTTAGATTATACAACTACAAACGCTATTGCAATTCCTGTGAATACTTTACAAAACGACGAAACAGGTAAATATGTAATGGTTGCTGTTAACGAAAAAGGTAAATTAATTGCCCGCAAACGTATGGTAACTGTGGGTGAATTCTACAAAGATCAACTAGAAATTAAATCTGGCTTACAAGCAGGTGATCAAATTGTAACAGAAGGATTTCAGAGTTTATATGATGGCCAACTTATCATAGTTGCCAGTAAATAATTAGAATACGAATAAAAATATTGTATGCAATTCACAGAAAATATAAAAGCCAAATTTAAAGAGTTTGGACCTACCACATGGAGTATCAAAAACAAAACATCCATTTATTTGGTGATTTTGTTTGTGAGCCTTGCGGGCATATATCAGTTTGTTACACTCCCTAAAGAGCAGTTTCCAGACATTGTCATTCCTACCATTTATGTACAAACTGTATATGTAGGTAACTCGCCAAAAGATATTGAAAACCTTGTTACAAGGCCTATCGAAAAGCAAATCAAAAGTATTACAGGTGCAAAAATCAAAAAATTTACCAGTAATTCACAACAAGACTTTTCGGCGATCATGGTGGAATTTGATACCGATGTTAAAACCGAAATAGCCCTTCAAAAAGTGAAGGATGCCACAGATAAAGCAAAACAAGATCTACCCAAAGACTTAACCATTGAGCCAACGGTGATTGAAGTAAGCTTTAGTGAGCAGCCCATTATGTCTGTAAACCTAAGTGGCGATTTTGATTTACCACGACTCAAAAAATACGCAGACGACTTAAAAGATAAACTAGAAAATCTACCGCAAATTAACAGGGTAGATATTGTAGGTGCGCCAGAAAGAGAGTTTCAAATTAATTTGGACAATTACCGTGCGCAAAGTGCTGGTGTAACTTTTGATGATATCACTTACGCCATTCAAAGAGAAAATATGGATATCTCAGGTGGTTTACTTGAGGTAGGGAACATGAAAAGAACACTTCAACTTAAGGGTCAATTAAAAACAGCAAATGATATTGCAAATATCATTGTAAGAAATACAAGCGGTGCTCCAATTTACCTTAAGGATATTGCTACCATTGCCGATACCACTAAAGAGCGTGAAAGTTTTGCACGATTAGATGGCAAAAACGTGGTAACACTTAATATCATTAAAAGAAGTGGCGAAAATTTAATTGAAACTTCGGATGGTGTAAAAAAGATGGTAGAAGAAGGTAAAGGAAGTATTTATCCAAACAATTTAAAAGCCGTTGTATCTGGAGATCAGAGTATTCCTACAAGAAGCTCATTCAACGAACTCGTAAACTCCATTATTATTGGATTTATTCTAGTACTCATTGTACTGATGTTTTTTATGGGTGTGGTAAACGCATTTTTTGTGGCACTATCAGTACCGCTTAGTATGTTTGTTGCGTTTGTATTTTTACCAGGCGCCGATTTAATTGTTGGCACACACGTTACGCTCAATTTTATTGTACTATTTGCACTCTTATTTGGGCTAGGTATTATTGTGGATGACGCCATTGTGGTAATTGAAAATACACACCGCATTTTTGTAGAAGGTAAGGGCAAATTAAGTGTCAATAGCGCAGCAAGAATGGCTGCTGGAGAGGTTTTTATACCGGTACTTGCTGGAACCGTAACAACACTTGCTCCATTTTTCCCGCTCCTATTTTGGCCCGGAATCATTGGTAAGTTTATGGTGTACCTACCTACCATGCTCATATTTACGTTAACTGCATCACTTGTAGTTGCCTTTATTATGAACCCTGTATTTGCCGTTGATTTTATGAATCACCCCGAAACAGATAGCAAGGAACCTAAATCTGCCATCTTTAAAAAGAAAGGATTCTGGATTGCTATTGGTCTTGGCATTTTACTAGATATAGCAGGGGCTCCATTTTTTGGAAACCTATTAATTACATTCATGCTACTTGTTCTAATAAACAGGTATTTCATTACAGATGCGATTCATAATTTCCAAAACAAAGTGCTTCCATGGATCATGAATCATTACGAGTCACTACTACAGTGGGCTTTAAAAGGTTGGAGACCTGTTCATTTACTCGTAGGTATTATCGCGTTATTTTTTGTTTCATTGTTTGTATTTGTAGGATCAATTATTGGAGGGAGAATACCCGTTTCGTTTTTTCCCAAGGGAGATCCCAATCAATTGTTTGTTTACCTCAAACTACCAGTAGGGTCCGATGTTCGTTACACCGATTCTATTACGCGTGTATTAGAAGGCAGGGTAAATAAGGTTTTAGGTACCGAAAATGGTAAAACAAATCCAATTGTAGAAAGTATTATTAGCAATGTAGCTGTGAATGCCGCAGACCCTACCAGTGGTGACCGTACTACAAGGAGTGAACTTGGTCGTATACAGGTGTCATTTGTAGAATATGAAAAAAGAGATGGTATAAGCACGGCACCTTACCTAGAAAAAGTAAGACAAGCGGTACAAGGTATCCCTGGAACAGAAATAAGTGTAACACAGGAAAGTGGTGGGCCACCAACAGATCCTCCCATCAATATTGAAATTGCCAGTGAAGATTTTGATGCCATGATTAAAACGGCTTCTTCACTTAAAAACTATCTAGATTCTATTCGCGTACCGGGTGTAGAAGAACTTAAAATGGATGTAGATTTAAAAAATCCAGAAATCACTTTAAGCATCGATAGAGAGCGAGCCTTAATTGAAGGTGTTTCTACTGCACAAATTGGTATGCAAATTAGAACGGCACTTTTTGGTAAAGAAATTTCAAAAATTAAAGAAGGTAAAGAAGAATATAAAATTCAGTTACGCAATAACGCCATCCAGCGTAAGAGCCTAACAGATTTATTAAATATGCGTATCTCCTTTAGAGACATGGCTTCTGGCGGTGCTGTTAAAAACATTCCGATCAGTGCACTTGTAAAAGTAGATCCTACAAGCACCTTAGGAAGTGTTAAACGTAAAAACCAAAAGCGTTTAATTACACTTCGCTCCAATGTTTTAACTACAGAGGGTTACAATGCCACTGCAGTTAACCAAGTAATTGCAAAACATATTGCCGATTTTAAAGGCGTAACAGACGCAGTTACCATTAAGCAAACTGGAGAAGGTGAGCAACAAGCCGAAACCGTTGCCTTTTTAGGAAAAGCATTATTAATTGCACTCATGCTTATTTTATTTACCCTTGTTTTACAATTTAATTCGGTAAGTAAATCAGTAATTATTTTAAGTGAAATCTTATTTAGTGTGATTGGTGTGTTTTTAGGTTTTGCAATAACTGGCATGGAAGTATCAGGCCTTATGACAGGACTTGGTATTGTGGGTCTTGCTGGTATAGTTGTTAAAAACGGTATCCTAGTGATTGAATTTGCCGACGAATTAAGAAGCAGGGGTATGAAAACCAGAGATGCGATTATTCAGGCAGGTAAAACCAGAATTATTCCAGTATTACTTACTGCAGTAGCAGCGATACTTGGTTTTATTCCAATTGCTATTGGTTTTAACATCAACTTTATCACTTTATTTTCGGAATTAAACCCGCATATCTTTTTAGGTGGCGATAGTGTTGCGTTTTGGAAACCACTTAGCTGGACCATTATATTTGGACTTGCATTTGCGTTTTTCATGACACTCATTATTGTTCCAAGTATGTATTTAATTGCAGAGCGCCTTCGCAGACCTATGCGTAAAATGTTTGGTGGAACTTGGATTAGCTTTTTAGGTATTCCTCCATTTACATTTATCTTCTTATTTTTAATGGTGGCTGTAATGATCAAGCATAAGATAAAAGTGAAAGCAAGAAAAAACAAATTACAAAACGCTGGCGAAACCTTTGTAGGTAGCTGGTTTTAAACTAAAATGTTATGATACAAAATCACGAAATCGATTACAAAATCTATGGAGAAGAAATGCAGTACGTGGAGGTTGAATTAGACCCGAACGAATCTGCAATTGCCGAACCAGGTGCTTTTATGATGATGGAAGATGGTGTTCAAATGGAAACACTATTTGGTGACGGTAGCAATCAACAGTCTGGTTTTTTAGGTAAACTCATGAATGCTGGAAAACGTTTATTGGTAGGTGAAAACCTTTTCATGACAGCGTTTACCAATACTTCGGGTGGTATTAAAACGGTAAGTTTTGCATCACCATATCCGGGTAAAATTATTCCACTTGATTTATCGAGATACCAAAATAAAATTATTTGTCAGAAAGACGCATTTTTATGTGCTGCAAAAGGTGTTAGCGTGGGTATCGAATTTCAGCGCAAATTAGGTACGGGCTTATTTGGCGGTGAAGGCTTTATTATGGAAAAATTAGAAGGTGATGGCATGGCATTTTTACACGCATGCGGTCATGTGGTACAAAAACAATTACAGGAAGGTGATTTATTAAAAATTGATACCGGCTGTATTGTAGGCTTTACTGCTGGCGTTCAATATAATATTGAATTTATTGGTGGCATCAAAAACAGCATTTTTGGAGGTGAAGGTTTATTTTTTGCAACCCTCAGAGGACCAGGTACCGTTTGGATTCAAACCCTTCCGATTAGCCGTTTAGCTGGCCGCATTTTACAATATGCTACCACATCTCGTAGAGAGGAAGGTAGTGTACTTGGTGGCATTGGTAATATATTAGATGGCGATGGCTGGAGATAAATCCAACATACCATCTCTTAAAACATTTTTTGATAGCAAGGTTGCGGTATACAATCAGGTGAGTTTTATTAAAGACGATCCTATTTGTATACCGCATTTGTTTTCAAAAAAACAAGACATTGAAATTGCTGGTTTTTTTGCAAGCATATTTGCATGGGGCAATAGAACTACCATTATACAAAAGTCCAAAGAGCTGATGCAGCTAATGGATAATGCACCACATCAATTTTGTATAGGGCATCAGGAGTCTGACCTTAAAAAACTACTAGCGTTTAAGCACCGCACATTTAATACCACCGATCTACTTTATTTTATCGAATTTTTAAAAACGCATTATCATGCACACGAGAGTTTAGAAACTGCTTTTTTATTAAGTCCCGATAAAGATCCTGCGGCAAGGCTTCACCATTTTCATCAGTATTTTTTTTCACTACCTGACGCCCCTCCTCGCACCAAAAAGCATATTGCCACTCCCATTAAAGGCTCTACCTGTAAACGCCTTAACATGTATGTACGGGTAATTAAGGTATTTAATATTTGAAACATATTTTATTGATAATCAATTTAATATGATTTGATCACTTTAAAAACCTTAGATCATGAAAATTGGTATCTATTCCAGAA
>JAIYCS010000003.1 GCA_027487895.1 Sediminibacterium sp.
ATACCGCCATCGGTAGCTCCGCACTTGCCAACAACACCACGGGTATAAGAAATACTGCTATTGGATTCAATACACTTTCCTCGATTTCAACAGGTAGCAATAACACTGCTATCGGTTTTAATGCTAACGTCACAGGTAACGTGTCCAACTCCGCAGCAATCGGATCTGGGGCATCAACATCTGCAGCTAATACCATCCAACTGGGTAATACAAGTATCGTAAGAGTAAATACATCGGGTGAAATCGTTACAACAAACGATATCACTGCTAAACATATCAAAGGAAATTCTGGTGCTTTAAGTATTGCTGCATCTACCGGTGCGGGTACATCGCCATCAGCGGTTTCTGTAACGGGTACAGATATGAGTGGTGTAGTGTCATTAACAACGGGTACAAGCCCTTCCGTTAATGCGGTTTTAGCTACCATTACTTATAATACTGCCTTTTCAACAGCACCTGTTGTAGTCATCACGCCAGCCAATGCTGCAACAGCTAGTTTAGCTGCTGCACAAGCTGTTTGGGTCAATATAACAACAACAGGGTTTACCATTAATACCAATACAACGGCTGTTGTTTCATCTACAGCCTACAAATGGAACTATGTTGTTATACAATAAGGTCGAATTTGTCATTAAAAAGTCATAAAAGAACAGCACTATGCCGTTCTACAATTCTATGACAATTGCCCCCGCTCTATAAGCCACATTTGCATTTGAAATCAATGCAGATGCGGTTTAGCGGTTTGATAGTGGGTTTGTTTTTTGGCTTTACAGCTGCTCAAGGGCAGGTGGGTAAAATACCTAATGCAGACACATTGTATGGTTCGGCCAATGAAATTGTAGTGACCGCCACAAGAACCGAAAAAAAGTTAGGCAATGTTGCCGTTCCGGTAACACTTATTTCAAGTAAGCAAATTGCACAAGCGGGTTCCGTGAGACTCGCCGATATTTTACAAGAGCAAGCAGGATTATTTATAACAACTGGTTTTGGCGCAGGTGTTCAAATGCAAGGGTTAAATCCTGATTACACCTTAATTTTATTAAACGGAGAGCCACTGGTAGGAAGAACCGCTGGTATACTAGATTTAAATAGAATCACCGTTGGAAACATCAAGCAAATTGAAATTGTAAAAGGCCCATCTTCTAGTTTATATGGAAGTGAAGCCATGGCTGGTGTGATAAATATTATTACAACAACCCCTATAAAAAATGAGTTAGCGCTTAGTGCTAGATATGGCAGTTTTAATACTTCCGATGTTAACGCTACATTCAATTTTTCAAAAAATAAATTTACCTACCAAGGGTTTGCGAATAACTACCATACCAATGGGTTTAGTTTGCGCCCCAATAGTCAAACTAGTTTTGTAACGCCTATTAATAGATTTACACAGCAACATCAACTTGGGTATCAAATTTCAGATAAAACAAAACTGTTGGGATCTGTAAGATTCAATAGGGAACGCATTACCAATGAAATCGCAGTAGAAAATAATGGTGTTATTGTAAACTCCCAAGGAAAAGAATCAAATGATGATGCCAATTTTTCGGCAACATTAATGCATAAATTTAGTAACAGTGTTAAAACCAGTGCTAAACTTTATGCCACAACATTTGCGAGTGAGCAGGAGCTAGCCACGACCTCTGGAGCACCCTACACCGATTATTTTAAGCAACATTTTTTAAGGTTCGAAACACAAACAGATGTTGTTGTTTCAAAAAACCTTGAAACCTCTATTGGTGCAGGTTATTTAATAGACAGGGCCAATAGCACAAGGTATGATAAAAGAGAAAGTACCAAAGAGAATTCGGTAGGCTATGCTTTTTTTCAATCGGAATGGAAACCACTTGAAAAGCTTGTTGTAATTGGCGGCGCACGCTATGATCACAATGCACTTTTTGCAGCTGCGTTTAGTCCAAAGCTTGCTTTAAAGTATTCAATTACCAATAAGATTAATGTTAAGGCAAGTGTAGGTCGAGGTTTTAAAGCCCCCGATTTTAGACAGCTTTACTTGAATTTTACAAACACTGCTGCTGGTGGGTATAGTGTGTTTGGTGCGATCGAAGCTCAAAAAATTATTACTGCATTAAAAGGGCTAGGGCAAATTGCAAGTATCGAGCAGGATTATTACAGCCTTGCTGCATTACAACCTGAATTTTCTACAGGCTATCATGCAAGCTTCGATTATACACCATCTCAAAAACACAATGTATCGGTAAGTCTCTTTTATAATAACATTAATAATCTAATTGATAGTAGGTTGGTGGCATATAGGCCAGGCGGTGCTCAAATATTTAGTTACCTCAATGTAAAAACGGCATTTACAAAAGGGGTAGAGTTGAATACCAACCATAAAATTGGAAAATATTATTTGATGAGTAGTGGTTATCAATTTTTATTATCAGGCGATGCTTCTGAACTAGATAAAATTGAAGAAGGAAAAGTTTTTACACGAGACGAAAATGGATATAGTAGGCGATTATATGCTTCCGAATATGTTGGTTTGCCTAATAGAAGTAAACATCAATTCAATCTAAAATTGCAGTACCAAAAAGAGCAGGTATTTGCAACCTTGCGTGCACTTTACAGAAGTAGCTGGTATGTAACAGATACCGATGGCAACGGACTCTACAATACCAATGATAGCAAAGCTTTAGGCTTTGTTCAGTTCAATGCAACCATTGGACTACCGCTTACTAAAAATATTACCATGCAAGCAGGTTGCAATAATATTTTCAATTATAGAGACGCTATTAATATGCCCAATTTTATGGGACGTACTGGATTCATAAGTATCAACTATTCAATTAAACAATCAATCGAAAAATAAACACTATGAAAAAGATCATCTACACATTTTTTGCTTTTTTATTATTTGCCGCTTGTACAAAAGAAAACAATACGACGAAGGTAGAGCCAGTTGTTTCTAAAACTGTAAAAGACCTACCTGCCGATACCATTATTGGTATCACACCCGGTGTGCCGCCACTTGGAGGAATGCCTTTTGGCGCTGGTAAGTATACTTTTTATAGTCTTGAAAGAGGTGTAATCGTGCCATCTACAGATAGTGCAACTAACAAATGGGATATCGCATTTAGAGGTACTGCTATCATTACCAATAGTGGTAATGGTGGACCAGGTGCTGGCGGTGGCTTTGTTTTTGTTGGTCTTTTTGAAGATTTAAAAACGATTCATTCAGATTCAACATTCAGAACAGAAAATATTCCTACTTCTTATGCTATCCCATTTGGCAGCAACAGAGGTTGGTATGTATATGATGGGTTAAAAAACTTGGTGACTCCTATTCCTGGTCGTGTTTTAGTAATCAGAACCGCTACTGGAAAGTTTGCAAAAGTTGAAATATTAAATTATTACAAAGGTGGTGTAACACCTGCTGCAACAGCTTCTGATAATGTAAAAATGAGAGAACAACGTTACTATACTTTTAGATATAGTTACCAGCCTAATGGTAGTAAGTCATTCTAATATTTAGTTTGTTTAATAAGCCCCCTGTTAAATGGAATCTACATTGTTTATGTAGGTTCCATTTTTTTTAGTATTTTTCTGAGATGAAAAAAGTATTGTTTTTTTTGGTTACAGTTTTTATTTGCTTTCAAACCAGCGCACAAGAAAAACGTCCAAACATTATTTTATTTCTAGTTGATGATATGGGTTGGCAGGATTGTTCCTTGCCTTTTTGGGATAAGCCTACAAAACTCAATGCTACCTATCATACACCTAATATGGAGCGCTTAGCGGCAAAGGGTATGATGCTCACAAATGCGTATTCAAATGCTGTTTGCACGCCCACTAGGGTAAGCTTAATGACGGGTATGAATGTAGCAAGACATGGTGTTACCAATTGGACCAATGTAAATAGTAATACACCTACCGATTTTAAAGACAGTTTATTACAACCTGCTACATGGAATTATAACGGACTCACACCAGAACTTTACTACACTGCTGCGATGCAGCATACGGCAGTAGCAACTCCCTTACCACAAATTTTAAAAGAGGCAGGCTATTATACCATACATGCTGGTAAAGCGCATTTTGCTTCTACTGGTATGCCTGGGGCTTCTCCTATCAATATGGGTTTCGATATAAACATTGGAGGAAGTGCAGCGGGTCATCCTGGTAGCTTTTTGGCATCAAAAAATTATCGTCAAAATGAAAGGGATACCAGCTGGGCGGTAAGAGGGTTAGAAAAATATATACCTGAAGACTTGTATTTAACCGAAGCTATAACAAGAGAAGCCATTCATATACTTGAAGAGAGAAATAACAATAAACCTTTCTTTTTATATCTATCACATTATGCGGTACATGTGCCTTATGAAAAAGACATCCGCTTTTATCAAAAATATATGGATGCTGGCCTTACCGATACAGAAGCTAAATATGCGGCACTCGTAGAAGGCATGGATAAAAGCTTAGGTGATATTATAAATTACTTAGAAAAAAACGGACTAGATAAGGATACCTATATTTTATTTACTTCAGACAATGGCGGACTAAGTTTAAAGGGAAGTAGATCTGGTGAGCCGCATACGCAAAACCTGCCCCTGAAGCAAGGGAAAGGGTCTTTGTATGAAGGAGGTATTCGCGTACCCGCAATTGCTGCTGGACCTCAAATAAAACCAGGTTCTGTATCTAAACAATACATTATTTCGGAAGATTATTTTACCACCATCTTGCAAATGGCAAATGCCTTTCCAAAAACAGTTAAGCAAGTAGTAGATGGCAAGAGTTTTTTACCTGTTTTACAAGGAAAACAAAAAGGAATCGATGGGCAAAAGGCAATTGTTTGGCATTATCCCAACAACTGGACAAATGTTAATCTTAAAGGCATTTCATGGGCATCTGCTATTAGGCAAGGCGATTGGAAACTCATTTACTTTCACAAGCAACAAGTTTTAGAATTGTATGATCTTTCTAAAGACATAGAGGAACTCCATGACTTGTCTAGCCGAGAAGTTGGAAAAACAAAAGCCCTCGCTAACCTACTTACACAAAAATTAAAGGAGCGAAGTGCTTCTATGCCTACATGGTTATCAACTGGTAAAACTATTGCATGGCCTAATGAAATACCTATTTTATCCAATGCTAATGAGGTAATCAAATAAGTTGACATCGGTAGCTAGGTTTAATTTTTTTCGAAGTCGATACCTGCTAATTTCTACGCCTCTTACTGATATATTCATAAGTTGGGCTATTTCTTTGGTTGATAAGTTCATTCTTAGATACGCGCATAACTTTAATTCGTTGTTACTGATATTGCTATGCTTTTCTTTGAGTTTGACAATAAAATCGGAATGTACTTTGTCAAAATGTTTGGTAAAGTACTCCCATTCTTGGTCTAAATTTTCATCTTCATTTAAGGCCTTTACCATTTTCTTTAATTCGGTAATGGCATATTCATTGTCTATTTTTTTAATGATGCTTGCTAGTTCGCTTTTAACTTTGGTAAGTAGCTCTCCTTTTTTTACGATATGCATAGCAGAAGAAGCTAGTTCAGAATTTTTATATTCGATTTCTACTTCTAGTTTTTCATTTTGAAGTGTTACTAAATCGGTTTCAGATTTATTGATTTCGAGTTCATGTATATACCTAAGCCTTTGTTGTTCCTGTTCATATTTTTGTTGTTGCGCTTTAAACTTTTTACGTTGGTAAATATGAAGCTTATAAACGCCAAATCCAATAGCAATAAAATAAAGTAGATACGCAAATAGTGTACGGTACCATGGCGCATTGATTGTAAACTGGTAGCTTGCTACAGCTGATTCATTACCTAGATTATTTCTAACCTTTACTTCAAAAGTATAACTGCCTGGCACTAGATTGGTATATTCCTTTTCTGTTCTTTTTGTCCATGTAGACCAATTATTTTCGAATCCTTTTAATCTGTAACTGTATTCTAAATTATTTTGGTAGCCAAACGCGACAGATGTGTAATCGAAACGCATGGTTTTAAAATGGTAGGCTACCTCTGGACTGTTGACTTGGTCTTGTACTTGATTTTCGTTAACGTTTTTAAAATAGCCGCCAAATAAAGTGCTGTCTATGTTGTCAATAATGTGTACCGATCTGATTTGAACATTTAAAGAAGGAGCTAGTTTTTTATATTTTTCATAGTTGATATGATAGAATCCTTTTTCACCACCCAAAAAAATATTACTGCCATCTATTGCATAGATATATTCAAAACCACTTAACATTTTAGCGTTTAATTCTGGAATATAAATAACCTTTGGTTGATTGCCGGTGTAGTCAATAACCCCCAATTCTTTTTCATGAATAAACCAGATATTTCCTTCTTTATCTTCTTTTAAATAGCGAATACTTTGGTTTCCTATTAGGGATGCATAACTTGAAGCTACTTCGAATTTATCTTTTTCGATATTGTATTCATAAACGCCTTTTTCTGTTCCAACCACAATTCTATTTTTTATTTTATAGATATGGTTATTAAGTAAGGCGGGTAGTCCTTCTTTTATCTGATATTGTTTGGTGGTGTATTGTCCATCACTATTTTTTACAATTTTATATACGCCATGGTAAGGATGCGACACCCAAATGTTTTCTTCGGCGTCAATGGTTACATACCTAGAGGATTCTATAAAGTTTGGAATATCAAGTGTTTGAAAAAGTTGATTGGCTTTTGCATCAAAAATGGTGAGGCCTCTATAAGTGCCACCAATAACTATACTTGCAGGTGACATGTTACCAAGGGGCGAAAAATTCCAAAACCCGGGTTTACTTGAAAATGAAGTTGCTGTATTATTGTTTACATAAAAAGCCCCCTCGTGATGACCTAACAGCAGTTTATTATTAATGAGCGACAGGCCCCATGTTTGCCCGCTTGTGTTTTGCACCAACGAAAAATCGCCTTTACTAAAACTTAAATCTTTTAGGGGTTGGAGCCCAACTGTGTAAAGACCATTGGATGTTCCAATATAGAGTTGTTGGTTTTGAATCATGGCCGTGTAGCCTGATTCGTCGAGTAATTTGGGTGAAATATGTTTGATGGCACTGTTGTAGGCAATAAAATCCAGTCCATTATTTAGTCCAAGCCACAAATTTTGTTTGTTGTCTAAAAAGATGCTCAATATATTATTACTCTGAAGCCCTTCGGTGCTTGAAAACTTTTGAATGATTTCGGCTCTGTTATTAATAATGTATACGCCACTATTGCTTGTTGCCAGGGCTGTCCATTCTTTATTGATGGCTATGGCGCTATAAATCCTTTCATTTTGTAAAAAATTGGCAGCTCCCGACTTGATTGGGGTGATGGTATTATTGTAAAAGTAAAATATCCCACTCTTGAGGGTTGTAATGATGGCGCCCGATCCGCTAGCAATCATGCCTGTAATGGGGTCGGTTTTTGAAAAACTATAATTGGTCACTACCGGCTGCCAAGCATCATTTTCAAATGCCATGAGGCCCGTTTGGTAGTCGTGGGCGTACAATTTGCCGTTACAACTTGTCAAATAGGCCCATTCGGAAGGGGCTTTAAATACTGTAATGGCGCCGCTATTGTATTGGAAAATTTTGTTGGGAGACCTAAAAAATAGGGAAGATCCTAGCGAAACTATGTCCCATACGTCTTCAAAAGACCGATGTTTGGCCGGAATTAAAGCGGTTAGCGAGTAATAAACGAG
Source organism: Sediminibacterium sp. (assembly GCA_027487895.1). Taxonomy (GTDB): domain Bacteria; phylum Bacteroidota; class Bacteroidia; order Chitinophagales; family Chitinophagaceae; genus Sediminibacterium. The sequence continues at coordinate 7,662 of JAIYCS010000003.1, forward strand.
GTTACCGTTGGCGTTTGGGGCAAAATAACCAAGTTCGTCCTGTCCGCCCACGTATATTTTATGATCGCTTCCAATTTCTACAGATCTAACAATCGTTTTATTTGGTAGGGGGTATAGTTTCCAGTTTTTTCCATCAAAACTTAATAAGCCTTCATTGTTGGCGAAATAAACAATTCCGTTCTTGTCTTGTTTAACATCCCAGTTCTGAAGTCCTGCGTTGTAAGATAGTTTAGAATAATTAATTATATCTGGTAGGCCAATAGTGTTTTGGCTGATTGTAAAAAGGGGAAGAAGAAGTAAAAAGAGTATTTTTTTCACTGCTCAAGTATTTTTTTAATACTTAAATATATGAAATGTTCATTGATGTAGTATTGAAGTAATTTACATTATTGATAATCAATTAGTTAAAAATAGTGATGTAGTATTGAAGTGTTAAACAATAAAGATTTTGTAGTGTCTGTTACTACTTTTACGTTGCCAAAAATTCATTTTTTTTCTTTCACATAAACGATTGCATTATGAAAATAAGATTTATTCTTATGTGCCTTGTTTTGATGCTCGGGCTTGGCGTAGAAACGCTTTATGCTCAGTCAATTGCCGTTACCGGTAGAGTAAAAAACAAAAATACTGGCGAATTGCTAGTAGGGGCTTCTGTTTCTGTTAAGGGCAAATCACTTGCCCTCACCGATGCCAATGGCCGGTTTTCACTAAACACAGCTGTAGGTTCTGTTCTAGAAATCACTTACACAGGCTTAATTACCTCCAAGGTTACGGTGGTAAAAGCAGGTGAAGTAGAGGTTTCTTTAGAGCAAAATCCTGCAAACACACTTGGTGATGTAGTAGTAGTAGGTTATGGTACCCAAAAAGTAACCAAAATTTCTGGTGCTATTTCAACTGTAAAGTCAAGTGATATTGAAAAATTAAAACCCGTTAGAACGGAAGAAGCCCTTCAAGGTAAGGCGTCTGGTGTTAACGTTATCCAGTCTGGATCACCTGGTGCTAAACCAACAGTATTAATTAGAGGTATTCCTTCTTTTTCTGGTACTGACCCAGTTGTTATCATCGACGGGGTTCCCCAAACACTTACCGATCTTAATGCGATTAACGCTGCAGATATTGAATCAATCAACGTATTAAAGGATGCTGCTACCACGGCCATATTTGGTGTAAAAGGTGGTAATGGTGTAATTGTGGTTACTACCAAAGGTGGTAGAAAAAGCCAAAAAGCAGCGATTACTATCAATAGTAACTATGGTGTGCAAGAAGTGATGAACACCCTTGGTGTTTTAAACGCTACAGAATATGGCGCCATGATTAATGAAGGTAGTACCACGGCTGGCGGCCCAATTGTGTTTCCAAACCTTTCTTTATTAGGTGTGGGTACCAATTGGCAGGATCAAATCTTTAGAAGAGCTGCATTACAGTCTCATACGATTGCAGCACAAGGTGGTAGTGAAAATATGACCTACTTTTTATCTGCGGGTTATTTAACCCAAGGTGGTATTGTAGGAGGAAACGATAAATCTCGTTTTGATAGAGGTAACTTTTCTGCCAACTTAACTTTTGATATTTCTAAGAAATTAAAGTTCTTATTAAATACTACTGCGGTTACTTTAAACTCTAAAGGAATCCAAGAGAATTCATTTAATAGTGTTATTGGTAGTGCGATCAATTTTGATCCTACAGTTAGCGTATTAAACAATGTGCCTAATACAGTGGGTAGATATGGTTTCAGTAATTTATTGTTATCTGAAATTTTTAATCCACTTACTAAATTAGAAAATACCTATAACTCAAACGTAGGTTCTAAAATTTACGGAAAGTTTGAGTTGCAATACAAGGTTTTAAACAACCTTACATTGTCTTCTCGTTTTGGTTATACAAAATATGATGGCAATGCTAAAAGCTTTAACCCACTTGTATTTTATGGCCCGCAAAACGTAGACAATTCAATGAATGCGGATGGCTCTACAGTTCTTGGTAGATTTAACAATGTAGCGCACGAAAAAGTGAGCAACTTCAATTACACTTGGGAGTCTTTTGCAAACTATAATTTTAAATTTAAGCAAGACCACAACTTTGAAACAGTACTTGGTTTTTCATTAGCAAAAGTGAGCGGTAACGCTGCAGGTGCTACGCGTCAAGACGTTCCATTTAATAGTTGGGAATTTGCAGACTTTACGGCTGCAACGGGTAATAATACAGCAACCAATACAAATGCACTTGCTGGTTACTACTACCAATATTTTAGAAGAAATCTTTCTTATTTTTCTCGTATCAACTACGATTACCAAGACAAATATTTAGCTTCATTTAGTGCACGTAGAGATGGTTCTTATGCATTTGGTGTAGACAATAAATTTGGTAACTTCTTCTCTGGATCTCTTGGCTGGGTTGTTTCTAAAGAAAAATTCTTTAAAGCAGACTGGGTAGATCAATTAAAAATTAGAGGTAGTTATGGTAGCATTGGTAACGAAAATGTAAACCCACAATTTGTAAGTATTGTAACTGGCGGACCAAGTTATGGCCCTACTGCAAATAGTAATGGATACACATTTAACGATGTGTTTTATCCAGGTTCTACAGTAGGTTCTGCTGCAAATACTACACTAAGATGGGAAAAGCAAATTCAATCAAACATTGGTTTTGATTTAGTAGTTCTAAATAATAAATTTTCAATCAACGCCGATTATTTCCAAAAAACAGTAGATGGTTTGTTATTTACACCATCGGCTTCATTGTATTTAGGAACGGTACCTAGCCCAATTGCAAATATTGGAGCTACTAAAACCAGTGGTTTTGACTTCACTTTAAATTACAACGAATCAATTGGTAAAAATTTGAAATTCAATACAGCATTGACTTTCACTACTGCAACCAACTTAGTAACAGCCACCAATGATAATGGTACTGCTAAAATCCTAGGAGGTTACTACTTCAATGGTCAATCACAAAGCGTAACTGTATTTGAAAAAGGATTTGCACCAGGTTATTTTTATGGCTACAAAACTGCAGGTCTTTTCCAAAATGCCGCAGACATTGCAGCTTCACCTAGACAGCCAGGTGCACAACCAGGTGATATCAAATATGTAGATATGAATGGTGATGGTGTTATCAATGCATCAGACCAAACAAATATTGGTAATCCATTCCCTAAATTTACAATGGGTTGGAGCTTTAATCTAACCTACAAGAATTTTGATTTCAACACATTCTGGTATGCATCTGTAGGTAACGATATTTATAGAGCCTATGAGCGTAATGCTAACTTCTCTAACAAAGACCGTTCTGTACTAGGTCGTTGGACTGGTGAGGGTACTACAAACGATGCGCGTTTCCCAAGATATTCTTTTGTGGATGCCAATAGTAACATTAGAGTATCTGACAGATACGTTGAAGATGGTTCTTTCTTAAAAATCAAGAATATTCAACTCGGTTACACCTTTAATACGCCAGCTTCTAAAAAATGGTTCAACAGTATTCGCGTATATGCACAAGTAAAAAATGCTTTTGTATTTACAAAGTACACTGGATTTGATCCGGAAATTGCAGGTGGCATTTTAGATACAGGTATCGATCGTGGTGCATATCCTCAAGCCAGAACATTTGCATTTGGTTTTGATATTAAACTATAATCTTCACTACTTAAATATACCATTATGAAGATCAATTCAATAAAAATAGTAGGCCTGGTTTTAGTTATTACCACGCTTATATCTTGTACAAAGTGGGTCGATTACAATCCTCACGAAGATTTTATTATTACAGAACAAGACTACTTAAAGTCTGCTTCTGATTATAGAACCATGTTGGTGAGTGTATACACGCCATTACAATGGATCAACCAGGTTGTTCCAATTGGTGATATTGCATCTGACAATGCAGTGTCTGGTGGAGAAAACGCTTCTGACGTTTTATCATTACAACAAATTGACGATTATACGCACACACCAGTAAACGGAACCCTTCAAGAAATTTGGGTTTCTGCATACGAAGGTGTAAATCGTGCTAATTATATGACGCAATACAAAGCGGCTAATTTAGCGGGTGAGAAAATTGAGTTTGCTGGTAAAGAAGCATTGTATGGTGAAGTTCATTTTTTACGTGCGTACTACTACTTTACACTTGTGCGTATGTTTGGTGATGTGCCTCTTTTTACAGACAGGCGTTTAAGTCTTGCGCAATCAAGAACTTTAAAGCGTTCACCTAAAGCGGATGTGTACAAGCAAATCGAAGCAGATTTAACTGCTGCTGTAACGGCACTTCCTGCAGTTCAGGTTCAAAAAGGTAGAATTACAAAGTATGCTGCACAAGCTCTACTTGGTAAAGTATATCTCTATCAAAATAAATTTGATGCTGCCGCTACCACGTTAGAAAGTATTATTACTGCAAATGCATTTACACTTGTTTCTGATTTTGGATCTATGTATTTAGCAAGTGGAGAAAACGGACCAGAGTCTGTTTTTGAAATTCAGTATTCGAATGTATCTCCTTACTACAACTGGGGTGGTGCAACACGTGGTCAAGGTAACTATGCGGTTCAGCAGTGTGGTATTAGAGGTTTAAATGGTTCTGCACAGATGCCTTATGCAGCTGGTTGGAGCACCAATTTACCTACGCAAAACTTGGCTGCTGCATACACTGCAGGTGACAGACGTAAAAATGTAACGGTGTTGGATATTGAAGCATACAAAGCGGCAAATCCTTCCTTTAATATTACGTACCAAGTAGCTCCATTTAAAAACACCGGTTTATACAATCAAAAGTATTTGCCACGCAAAGGAGAAACTTCTGGTCAAGTAGAATTAAACTACACAAACAACTTTAGAATTATTCGTTACGCTGATGTTTTATTAATGGCTGCCGAAGCGTTTAATAGAGCTACTGCACCCAATGATTCAAAAGCGCAAGGTTATTTAAATCAAGTAAGACAAAGAGCGTTTGGTAATGCTTCTAATAACATTACTGCAACAGGAACTGCACTTCGTCAAGCTATTTGGGATGAGCGTCGACTAGAACTAGCTATGGAAGGAGATCGTTTCTTTGACCTAGTAAGAACTGGACAAGCAGCTTCAAAAATTACAGGCTTTAGAGTAGGTAAGCATGAAGTGTTCCCAATACCTCAACAAGAGGTTGATATTTCTGGTTTAACACAAAATGCTGGATATTAATCTCATTGTATAATCTATTGAATTAAATAGTATGAAAACATTAAAATACATATTGAGTTGCTTGATACTCATTGCTACATTCTCAGGATGTAAAAAAGAAATCAATGACGATGTTTCTTTCGTGCAAACGGCTGCAACATCTGCAAAATTGGGTGCTATGTTTACCATTACCCAAGATAATACAGGGCTAGTAACAATTACACCTAATGGTGAAGGTGTTGCTAGTTTTGAAATTGCTTACGGACATGGAACTGCTGGTCCTGTAAAAGTTTTACCTGGTGGTAGCACTTCAAAAGTGTATCCAGAAGGTGTATACGATGTAAAAATCACAGGCACGAACGTTGCTGGTGTTTCTACAACAGTAACTCAAAAGTTAACCGTAACTTTTAGAGCACCTGAAAATTTAGAGGTAACAGCAGTGATTGATCCTGCTAATAAATACAAGGTAAACGTTTCTGCAAAAGCATTGTATGAAACGTTCTTCCAGGTATATTTTGGCGATGTTGCCAATGAAGTACCTACTAACTTTTTAGAAGGTCAAACTATTTCTAAAACTTATGCAAGAACTGGTTCTTATACTGTAAGAGTTGTTGCATTAAGTGGTGGTGCTGCAACAACAACATTTACAAGAGTTATTACGATTGTAGATCCTGTTGTACTTCCTGTAACTTTTGAATCTACTTCTATCAACTATGCATGGAATGATTTTAGTGGTGGTAATGTAACAGTTGTTGCAAACCCGCATAACAATGCAGGAAATCCATCTACGCGTGTAGCTAGAATGGTAAAAAATGCTGGTGATCCTTGGGGTGGAAGCTGGATTGGACTTGGTGGACCCATTGATTTCTCTGCAAACAAAGTATTTCGAATGAAAGTATTTTCTCCAAGAGTAGGCGCTAAAGTGCTTCTTAAAGTTGAAAATGCTGGAAACGGTAACATTGCTTTCGAAAGAGAAGTATTAACAACAGTTGCCAATGCTTGGGAAGATTTAGCGTTTGATTATAGAACCATTAATACTTCAAATGAGTACCATAACATCGTTGTTATTTTTGACAATGGTACACCTGGTGACGGATCTGCTAATTTCACTTTTTTCATGGATGATATTAGACTAACAGATGCAATGCCTAACTCTAGAATAGATTTACCTGTAACATTTGATGTGCCTGGTGTAAACTATACGGTAACAGATTTTGGTAACAACCAAACTGTAGATGCAGTGGATCCTACCAATCCAAACAATAAGGTTAAAAAAACAACCAAAGTAAATGGTGCAGAAACTTGGGCAGGAACTACTATTGGAACCAATACTGGTTTTGCAACTGCTATTCCTTTAACAGCTGCTGCGTCTCAAATGAGCGTACGAGTATACTCTCCAGCTGCAGGCATTCGAGTTTTATTAAAAGTAGAAGACCATACCAATGGACAGCGTTCGGTTGAAACTTTTGCAACTACAACAACTTCAGGTGAGTGGGAAACATTGATTTTTGATTTCAATAACAATGCGCCAGGTACACCTGCATTCAATCCAAATACGACCTATACCATGGCTTCCATATTCTTTGATTTTGGAAATGCTGGTAACGGTAAAGTGTTTTACTGGGATGATGTGAGAAAATTGGCAACCAATTTTGTTGAAACAGTAAGTCTTCCATTGACATTTGAATCAAGTTCACTAACCTATACCTTCAACGATTTTGATGGTGGTGTTGCCACTGTTATTAATAATCCTCAATCTGGCGGTAGTAACACAAGTGCTAAAGTTGGTAGAATGGTTAAAAATGGAGGTCAAATTTGGGGTGGAAGCTGGATCGGTTTAGCGGCTCCAATTGATTTCTCAACTAAGAAAACATTTAGAGTTAAAGTATTCTCTCCAAGAGTTGGTGCTAAGCTATTATTAAAAGTAGAAAACCAAAACAACGGCGGTATCAGTTTTGAAAAAGAAGCAACAACTACCGTTGCCGGGGCTTGGGAAACTTTAACGTTTGATTACAGTGCAATCAACACATCAAATACCTATCAAAAAATCGTATTAATTTTTGATTTAGGAACAGTGGGTGATGGCTCTGCAAACTTTACGTTCTTATTTGATGATATCACCTTAAATTAATTTGATAAAACCTACAATTATGAAAAATAATTTAAAATATATTGTTGCGGTTTTGTTTATCACAACTATTGGTTTTGTTTCTTGTAAAAAAACTGAATATAGTTTTGGTAATATTAAAACTCCAACAGGTCTAACACTTACTACAGCTGTAGTAGGTGTAGATGCTACAAACCCTAACGGTAATGGAACAGGATCTGTAACTATTACTGCTAAAGCAACTGATGCGTTAACCTACAACATTGATTTTGGTGATGGTAAAACACAAGTTGTTCCTTCAGGTACTATTACCTATAAATATGCAACACCTGGTGTTAATGATTATGTTGTGACTGTTCGGGCAATTGGTACAGGTGGTGCAGTTTCTGTGATTAGTAGAAAAGTAACTGTGTTTGTAGCGTTTACAATTCCTCAAGCCATTTTGGATGCACTTACAGGAACCGGTTCTCGCACTTGGATGACAGATAGAGATGCCCCTGGACATTTTGGTGTTGGGCCTTCTGATGCATTTGCACCTATCTGGTATTCTGCAACTCCTAACTCTAGAGAAGCATGTGCGTATGATGATGAAATTACTTTCACCAAAGATGCGCTGAACAATATTTCAATGACGATTAACAATAAGGGTCAGTCATTTTCTATTGGTGCAGCTAGTGCGTTTTATGGTTTTGGTGGTGGTGATGCATGTTTTAACATCGTAACAACTGGCACTAAAAAGCTAGCATTCATGGATGCGACTTCTGCGTCTACATCTGCGGTATCTACTAGAATTCAATTTATGGTTCCAGGTAATGGCATCATCAATTTTGGAACTGGTGGAACAACCTATGAAATTTTAAGCGCAACAGCTACGAGTATTCATTTAAGAAATATTGGTGCTGATGGTAACTCTTGGTATCAAAAATTGAAGGTAAAATAATCGGTAGCAAGTGCGTTTGAACTATTTATTATTGATTTTATTTACAAGTGCATCATCTTTTTGGGCTTGCTCAAAGGGTGGTGCACCTGTTGTAAATCCTGCGCCATCTAATCTAACAGTTACTGCAACAGTCAGTGCCGATAATAGTGGCAATGTAAATTTTGTAGCTTCTGCTACAAATGCTACGACCTATGATTATGATTTTGGAAATGGTGTATTTCAAACGGTTCCTTCTGGAACTGTTATGTATAAATATCCGGCATCCGGAAATTATAAGGTCAATGTTATTGCTAAAAGTGCAGGTGGGCAAACGATATCAAAATCAATTGATGTTGCCGTTACGGTAGCACAATCTTTAATCTGGTCCGATGAATTTGATGTACCTGGTGCACCCAATCCAGCAAAATGGAATTATGACCTTGGTGCTGGTGGATGGGGTAATCAAGAAGTGCAATTTTATACCAGTCGAACAGATAATGCGATTGTTTCAAATGGCACATTAAAAATTATTGCCAAAAAAGAAAACTTTAGCGGTAGTGCTTATACTTCTGCAAGACTTTTAACAAAGGATAAATTTTCATTCAAGTACGGAAAAATTGAAGTGCGCGCTAAAATGCCAGTAGGTGCTGGTACTTGGCCAGCTGCTTGGATGTTAGGAGCAAATATCAATACGGTGAACTGGCCTAATTGTGGCGAAATTGATATCGTTGAGCACAAGGGCAGTGACGTCAATAAAATTTATGGCACCCTCCATTTTCCGGGTAATTTTGGTGGCAATGCGGTAGGTGGTACTCGAATTATTACCGGAGCGACTACCGAATTTCACGTGTATTCTTGCGAATGGACGGCGCTTTCCATCAAATTTTTTGTTGATGGCACACAATACTTCTCTTTTGCCAACAATAATACGTTGCCGTTTAACCAAAACTTTTTCGTGCTTTTAAATTTAGCCATGGGTGGAACCTTTGGTGGGCCTGTTGATGCTGGCCTTACAAGTGCCACATACGAGGTGGATTATGTGCGGGTGTATCAGTAGAAATTTAATACAAGTAATTTATGCGTACGTTTCGAAATATAGGATTGTTGTTGCTTTTTTCTTTTGTTGCTACTATAGCGCAAGCTCAAAAAAGAATTTACAATAAGCTTGTGTGGCAAGATAATTTTTCGGTGAATGGGTTACCTGACTCTACGAAATGGGGTTATGATATTGGAACAGGCTGCCCAAGAATTTGTGGATGGGGTAATAATGAGGTTCAATATTATACAAATGCACGTAAAGAAAATGCGCGTGTCGAAAATGGTTATTTAATTGTAGAGGCGCGGAAAGAAAAATTTGAAGGAGCCAATTATACGTCTGCAAGACTTGTTACAAAAAACAAGGGCGATTGGAAATATGGTAGACTCGTAATAAGGGCTCAAATACCTACTGGTAAAGGGTTGTGGCCTGCTGGATGGATTTTGCCAACTGACAAAGTATATGGTGAGTGGCCAAAAAGTGGCGAGGTTGATATTTTAGAAGCAGTTGGTTTTGCACCAGATTCTGCTTTTGGTAGCGTGCACACGCAGCGTTACAATGGTATGATTGGAACACAAAGAACGGCCTCATTAATTGTACCAAATTTATCTAAGCAGTTTCATGATTATGAAATAGAATGGACGCCAAACAGAATCGATTTTTATATTGATAATAAATTATACAACACATTTAAAAACGAACAAACGGGTCCAGATGCATGGCCTTTTGATCAAGCCTTTCATTTGATTTTAAATATTGCTGTTGGCGGAAATTTAGGTGGCAAGTTTGGAATAGATGATGCTATTTTCCCAGCACAAATGAAGGTAGACTGGGTTAAAGTATTTCAGTAAATTATATACCCCCCAATTTTGTTTAGGTCTGTTTTTGGTTAATGCCGGATAATTATCCGGCATTTTTTATGAAGTAAAATAATTTTTCTATTAAAAATCAATTAAAAACATATTATATAAAATAAAATATAATAGCTCCTCGTTTCTACATAAACTAAAATGAGTTAAATTTACTTCGTGTAATTATTACACATTTGGTGTACGATACCAAACTAACGCTTGTTTATGAGAATTTTTGTACTGCTTTGCTGTTTTATGGCCGCTTTGTCGGCACATGCACAACTGTTGCGTACAACTCCTGCGTTTATTACTGAGACTACAAATTCAATCACAATTTTTGCGGATGCTACAAAAGGAAACAGAGGTATTCTTAATGCTACTGGAGATATTTTTGTGCATATTGGTGCAATCACTTCTCTAAGTACTTCGAGTAGTAATTGGAGATATGTTCCAGTGAGTTGGGGCGTGGCTGATAATAAAGTAAAATGTACAAAGCTTGCTAATAATGTTTGGTCATTTACAATTAGCGGTGGTCTTCGTAATTTTTTTGGCATGACAAATGCTTCTGAGACCATTCAAAAAATTGCTATTTTATTTAGAGATGCTGCGGGATCACAAGTACTGCGCAACGCAGATGCCTCTGATATGTATATTCCGGTATACGAAAATAATTTAGCTGTTCGTATCGATTCGCCACTTACACAACCTACGTTTACGCCTGTATTAGAGCCACTTTCAAAGGCCGTTGGTGATACCATATCAATTGCAGGGGCTGCAAGCAATACGGCTGCTTTATCACTTTTTGTAAATGATTCACTCATCGCTACAACAACTGGAACGAGTATTGCACAAAAATTTGTTTTACAAAGAGTAGGCACTCAAAAAATTCTTTTGCAAGGGGTGAGCGGATCTGTAACCCGTAGAGATTCTATTTCATTTTTGGTAACAGGTGCTACAAGTTTAGTTGGCTTACCGGCCGGTGTTAAAGATGGTATTAATTATGAGCCAGGTGATACGTCAGTAACGCTTGTTTTATATGCGCCTAAAAAATCTTCTATTACAGTAACTGGTGATTTTAATAATTGGACACCTGGACTTTCGCATGTCATGAAAATGACACCGGATAGTTTGCGTTTTTGGATTCGAATTACTGGGTTAACACCAGGTGTAGAATATGCGTATCAATACATTATTGATGGTGCATTAAAAGTAGCTGACTATAATGCAACCAAAGTATTGGATCCTTGGAATGATCCATTTATAGCTGCCACAACGTTTCCTAATCTAAAACCATATCCAACGGGTAAAACCACTGAGATTGTAAGTGTATTGCAAACAGCGCAGCCAAAATACACTTGGAATGATGCAAATTTTGTGCGTCCTAACAAAAATAACCTTGTGGTGTATGAGCTTTTGCTTCGTGACTTTGTAGCTACGCATGATTTTAAAACACTGAAAGATACCCTGCCTTATTTGAAAAAATTAGGTATTAATGCGATAGAGTTAATGCCATTTTCTGAATTTGAAGGAAATAGCAGTTGGGGTTATAATCCTAATTTCTTTTTTGCAACAGATAAATACTACGGTACCCCACAGGCCATCAAATCATTTATTGATGCTGCACATCAACAAGGTATCGCTGTTATCATGGATATGGTACTCAACCATGCTTTTGGTTCTTCTCCACTTGCAAGAATGTATTGGGATGGCGCAAATAATAAGCCTGCAGCTAACAATCCTTGGTTAAACCCAGATGCTAGACATCCATTTAATGTAGGATACGATTTTAACCATGAATCTGCAGCAACCAAAGAGTTTGTAAACAGGGTTACTAAATATTGGCTTCAAGAATTTCATATTGATGGTTATAGATGGGATTTATCCAAAGGATTTACGCAAGTAAACAATCCAACTAATGTAGGCGCTTGGGGAAATTATGACGCTTCCCGTATAAAAATATGGAAAGCTATTTATGATACGATGCAAGCAACCAGCCCTGGTAGCTATTGTATGCTAGAACATTTTGCGGACAATTCCGAAGAAAAAGAATTAGCAGACTATGGTATGTTACTTTGGGGTAATGCCAATCATGCTTTTGCAGAAGCTACCATGGGGTATACTTCTACTTCAAATTTTGGTACTGGTTTTTCAAATGCGCGAAATTTTGCACAGCAGCATTTAGTAACTTATATGGAAAGCCATGACGAAGAAAGGCTTCAATACAAAAATTTAAATTTCGGGAATGGATCCGGTAGTTATAGTGCAAGAAATCCGGCAACAGGTTTAAAAAGAAATGAAATGGCGGCTGCTATTTGGGCCCTTACACCGGGTCCTAAATTAATGTGGCAGTTTGGTGAACTAGGTTACGATTTTAGTATTAATACTTGTACCAATTTAACGGTTGATAACAATTGTCGTTTGGCAGAAAAACCTATTAAATGGGACTATTTACAGGACGCCAATCGTAAAGCATTGTTTGATGCCTATGCTAAGTTTTTTAAGCTGCGCACAACGCCTGCGTTTGTAAATGATTTTGGATCTAATAAATATACCTTAAATACCGCTGGTGCCATTAAGTCTATGCAGCTTAACGGTGACTCTATTAAGCTTGTTGTGCTTGGTAATTTTGATGTTACGCCGCAAACGGCTACCGTTAGTTTTCCAACAGATGGTTTTTGGTATAGTTTGTATTCTAATAAGTATCAACTTGTTTCTGGTGGATCGGCAAGTATTACTTTGCAACCGGGCGAGTACTTCGTGTATTCAAATAAAAATTTAAACAACGCTGTTGTTACTTCAACGCCCAATATTAGTATCCCAACCTTAGCAACAACCATATCTATTTCTCCCAATCCGGTAAGGCAAGCAGCGATTTTAAAATATCATTTGCCTGAATCAGGTAAAGTGTCCGTTAAGCTTTTAAACCAGGCTGGTGTAGTGGTAGAAGGTTTGTTTAATGGCTGGCAAAACAAAGGACAGCAACAATTAATCATTAATAAAAAAGGACTCCCTACGGGTGTTTATCACATATTTATTCAATCAAATCAAAAACAAAAAACACAAACATTTTTAATCACTAATTAGTATTTATTCAAATTGAAATTGTAATTCTATGAACATTAAAAAAGCACTTGTTGCAATGCTGATGATGCTAACAGTTTTCTGTTTGTCATCAATTGCACAAGACCGTACGGTTACGGGTAAAGTAACCAATGCAAAAGATGGTTCGCCGTTAGCGGCTGCTAGTGTCCTTGTAAAAGGATCTGGCGTTGGAGCACAAACAAATGCCGATGGGTCATTTAGTTTGAGAGTTCCTGCTAACGCAACTACACTAGTTGTATCTTCTTTGAATTTTGAAACCAAAGAAGTAACCTTAAGCGGCAACACCGTATCAGTTGCACTATCTCCAGCTGTAGATCAGCTAAACGACGTAGTGGTAATTGGTTATGGTAGCGTTCGTAAAAAGGACTTAACTGGATCAGTTGTTAACGTGTCTTCTAAAGACTTTAACAAAGGTGTTATCTCAACACCTGAACAACTTATTCAAGGTAAAGTAGCGGGTGTACAAATCACAAGTAATAATGGTGCACCTGGTTCAGGAAGTACGATTCGTATTAGAGGTGGTGCATCTTTAAATGCAAGTAACGATCCACTTATTGTTGTGGACGGTATGCCTATCGATGGTGGTGGTATTTCTGGTCAAGCTAACGCGCTTGCGCTTATCAACCCTAATGACATCGAATCTTTCTCAGTTTTAAAAGATGCTTCTGCTACAGCAATTTATGGTGCAAGAGCGTCAAATGGTGTAATCATCATTACCACTAAGAAAGGTAAGTCTGGTGCTCCTAAATATGCATTTAGCTCTCAATTGAGTGTTTCAAATGTTACTAAAAAAGTAGATAATTTTTCGGCTGATGAACTTAGAGATATTGTAAGAACAAAAGGCCCTAGTTATGCTAATTTGTTAGGTACAGCTTCTACCGATTGGCAGGATGAAATTTATCAAACAGCGCTAACTACAGATAACAACCTTTCGGTATCTGGTGCTTTAAAGAAATTACCATACCGTTTTTCAATCGGTAATTTAATGCAATCAGGTATTTTAAGATCTGATAAGCTTAACAGAACAACTGTTGGTGTAAATGTGAGTCCTACTCTTTTTGATAACCACCTTACTGTTAACCTTAACTATAAGTTAGCATCTAGCCAAACAACATTTGCAGATCAAGGTGCAATTGGTGCAGCTACTTTCTTTGATCCTACCAAACCAGTATTTTCTGGTTCACAGGCATACAATGGATATTGGAACTGGTTAGATCCTACTTCATCAAATGGTCTTCGTGCTTTAGCACCAAGAAATCCACTTGGTATCTTATTAGATAAAAACGATCAAAGTAATGTTACCCGTCATATTGCAAATGCAGTAGTAGACTATAAAGTACATTTCATTCCTGATTTACACGTTGTTGTAAATACTGGTATGGATGTTGCTGAAGGTAAAGGTACCATTGTGATCAATGATCAAGCTGCAACTACGTATATGCGTTTTAAAGATGCAGCAGGTAAGTTTCATAGCGGTGTAAACAATGAATACCGTCAAACTAGAAACAATACCTATTTGAATGCTTATTTAAACTACACCAAAGAAATTCCTTACTTGTCAACAAGAGTTGAATTAACGGGTGGTTATGAATATCAAAATTATTTAACAACAAACTACAATTTTAACGATCAAACGTTTAATGGTACTGTTGTAAATTCACCAGTATTTGCCTTTGACAAACCTGAATACCGATTAAGTTCTTATTTAGGTAGAATGAATATTACCGTAAAAGGTAAATATTTATTTACGGCTTCTTTACGTCAAGATGGATCTTCTAAATTTAATCCAGACAACCGATTTGCAGTATTCCCTTCTGGAGCTGTAGCTTGGAAGTTAAAAGAAGAAGGATTATTTAAGAACATGAAATCTTTATCTGATCTTAAATTACGTGCGAGTTATGGTGTAACTGGTCAACAAGATGGTATCGGTTTTTATGACTATATCTCTTATTACAACCTAGGTACAAACACAGCACAGTACCAATTTGGTAACACGTTCACTCCAATTTCTCGTCCTAATGGTTATTATTTTAACCGTAAGTGGGAGCAAACAGCAACAACCAACTTAGCATTAGACTTTGGTTTTGCTGACAACAGAATTACAGGTACCATTGAAGCCTACAGAAGAGAAACTTCTGATTTGTTAAATGAAGTAAACCAGCCAGCTGGAACCAACTTTAGCAATAAGATTGTTGCAAACGTAGGAACAATGGAAAATAAGGGTATCGAATTTAGTTTAAATATCCAACCTATCCGTAACAAAAACACAACTTGGGATATCGCGTTCAACGCAACTTACAACCAAAACAGAATCACTAAATTAACCATCTCTGATGATCCATCTTATGCAGGTGCTCGTTTTGGTGGTATTAGTGGTGGTACTGGTAACTCTATTTTAATTCACTCTGTAGGATACCAAAGAGGTTCATTCTTTGTATTCAAGCAAGTATATGATGCCAACGATAAGCCTATCGATGGATTGTTTGCAGACTTAAATAGAGATGGTGTTATTAATGAAAGAGATTTGTATCAGTACAAGGGTATTGATCCTCAAATGTTTTTTGGTTTAAGTTCAAGTGTAACACACAAGAAGTGGAACGCAGGTATTGTAATGCGTGCTAACATTGGTAACTACTTGTACAATAACGTAGCATCTAGTTCTGGTACTTTAAGAAATATCTTAAATCCAATTGGTTATATCAATAATGGTTCAAGAGATTATTTAAACACAGGATTTAGTGGTAACGGTTCTAACTATTACCTGTCTGATTATTATGTACAAAACGCTTCTTTCTTACGTATTGACAACATTAACTTAGGTTACAATGTTGGTAATGTATTTAAAAACAAAGCTACTTTACGTATCAATGCAACTGTACAAAACGTATTAACCATTACTAAGTATACTGGTTTAGATCCTGAAATGAACGGCGGTATTGATAATAATTTTTATCCTCGTCCAAGAACCATTGTATTGGGTATAAATCTTGATTTCTAATTCAATCAATTGTACAAAAAATATAACAATGAAAAATAATCTATACAGACAAATCATAGCCACCGTTGGAGCGATTGTTGTATTAGCATCTTGTAACAAGACTTTAGACTTGTTACCTACAAACGATGTTACATCAGCAACCGTTTATGCCGACGCCAATGGTTATAGGCAAGCTTTCGCAAAAGTATATGCGAGCTATGCGTTAACAGGAAATGCTGGTCCTGCAGGTAATGGAGATATTCAGGGTATCGATGAAGGTACTTCTGATTTCTTACGCTTGTATTGGAAAGCACAAGAATTAAGTACCGATGAAGCTGTTGTTTCTTGGGGAGATCCAGGTATTCAAGATTTCCACAACATGAACTGGTCTGCAAGCAATCCAATGCTTACAGGTCTTTACTACCGTTGTTACTATCAAATTACTTTAGCAAACGATTTCATCCGTCAATCATCTGATGCAAATGTTGCGTCTAAAGGAATTACGGGTGTAGATGCTGAAGCGATTAAAAGATACAGAGCAGAAGCTAGATTTTTACGTGCTTACCAATATGCTGTCTTAATGGACTTATTTGGTAACATTCCTTTTGTAACGGATGCAGATGCCTTAGGTTCTGTAATGCCAAAGCAAAGAACACGTGCTCAAATTTTTGCTTTTGTTGAATCTGAACTAAGAGCCATTGAAGCAGACTTAGTAGATGCGCGTAAAAATGAATATGGTCGTGCAGATAAAGCTGCGGCTTGGGCATTACTTGCTCGTATCTATTTAAATGCACAAGTGTACACTGGTACTGCTAGAAATACAGATGCTGCTACCTACGCAAAAAGAGTATTAGACGCTGGTTATACTTTAATTAGCGATTATACTAGACTAATGCGTGCAGATAACAATGTAAACACTTCAGAGTTTATCTTAACTATTAACTATGATGGTTTAAGAACACAAAACTGGGGTGGTACAACCTTCTTAGCACACGCTCCTGTTGGCGGTAACATGGTTGCTGCTCAATTTGGTATTGATGGCGGATGGGGTGGTTTAAGAACCACAACAGGTTTATCTAGCAAGTTTCCTGACTTAACAGGTACTGCCGATAAGCGTTCTCAGTTTCATACCAGTGGTCAATCTGCAGATATTAATGACTTAACTAAATTTACAGATGGTTATGCCATTACTAAATATAGAAATATCAATATGAATGGTACACCAGGTAAAAATTTAACTTGGGTAGATATTGATTTCCCAATTTTCCGTTCTGCAGAAATGAACCTAGTATACGCAGAAGCGGTATTAAGAGGTGGGACAGGTGATGCTGCAACTGCTTTAAGCTACATCAATGCTTTAAGAACAAGAGCTGGTGCAAGCACCATTACTTCATCACAATTAAATTTAGATTTCATTTTAGATGAGCGTGCAAGAGAATTATATTGGGAAGGATTTAGAAGAACAGACCTTATCCGTTACAATAGATTTGTAGAATCTTCTTATCTATGGCCTTGGAAAGGTGGTGTTAGAGGTGGAACCAATGTAGATGCATTTAGAAGATTGTATCCTATTCCTTCTGCAGACATTTCATCTAATCCTAATTTAGTTCAAAACACAGGTTATTAATACTTGTCTGAAACATTTAAAATCAATTGTATGAAAAAAATAATTCAATCACTAGTTTACGTGAGCCTTGCGATCGTATTCTTTGCTGCTTGTGAAAAAGACGAGGCAAAAGATACCTACATTAGCGGTACGGCTCCAGTGCTTTCTGCTACTTCAAGAGATAGCATTGCACTAAACTTTTTAACTGAAGATAATTTAGGTGTTACCTTTAATTGGACAAACCCTAATTACAAATTTGCTTCTGGTGTAAGTTCTCAAAACGTTAATTACACTTTAGAAATTGATACTGCTGGTGCTAATTTTAGAGGCCCTAACAAGAAATCTATTTCTATCAGTAAAGACTTATCAGTTAGCTACACGCAAAAAGCTTTCAATATTGTCATCTCTGACTTGAAGTTAAGACCAGGAAGAGCTGCAAGAATTGAAGTACGTATTATCGCCACTTTAGGTGCTGCTCAAACTGAATTAATTTCAAATGTATTAGCATTTAGAGTTCTGCCTTATGCACCTCCACCAAAAGTTCCAGTACCTACTGCAGGAACATTATGGGTAACAGGTAATGCATTTGCATCTGGTTGGTCTAACCCACTTGGCGCTCCATTTGTTACTTCACAGCGTTTAGCTAGAGTAACTGAAACACTTTATGAAGGCGTTGTTGCTTTTGTAGGTGGTGGTAATTACAAGATGATCCAAGAAAATGGCGTTTGGGGTACACAGTATAAGAAATTAACTGGCGATGCATTTTCTGGTACACTAGAAAAGAAAGATGCGGATCCAGGATTTGATGGTCCGTCAACTCCGGGTAATTATAAAATTTCAGTGGATTTCCAAGCGGGAACCTATACTGTAACTAGACAATAAGAACAACAACTAAAATTGTAAAAAATGAAACAAATTTTAAAAACATTGCTTTTCACGGCCACTTTTGCAGTTGCACTTTGGTCTTGTGAAAAAGTGGCACCTCTTACTGTGTATGAACCAGGAAAGAGTGTTGTATTACAAGCTTCTACAACAACCATTGCTACTAAAACAGCAGATTCATTAAGTACTGCGGTGTTGTTCACTTGGACTAACCCACAATACGCTACAGATGATAATACTGTAAAATACATTTTGCAAATTGATTCTTCAGGAAGAAACTTTTCTAAAGCTGCTTCTATCGTTTTAAACGGAAGAATGAGTTATGCATTTTTAGGTAAAGACTTAAACTCTATTTTATTAGGTTTTGGCTTTAACTATAATGTTGCATACAAAATTGATGTACGTATCATTTCATCATATGGTAACAACAACGATCAGTTAACATCAAATGTGTTAACGTTAACAGCAACTCCATATGTAATTCCTCCACGCGTTCAGCCACCAACATCTAGAAGATTATTTTTAGTTGGATCTGCAACAATTGGTGGATGGAACAATCCGGTACCTGTGCCTACACAAGAGTTTACTAGAGTGGATTCTGTTACTTACCAGGGTACTTTTTACCTAAAAGGTGGACAGCAGTATTTAGCATTACCAGTAAATGGTGATTGGAGTAATAAATATTCTGTTGCTAACAATTCATTAACTGATTTAAACTTAGGTGGTGATTTTGGTTTCAACTTCAACGATAACTTCCCTGGTCCTTCAAAGACAGGTATGTACAGAATTCGTTTAGATTTCCAACGTGGTAAATTTACTGTAACTGCTGTTCCTTTTGGAATGTTGTTTGTTGCTGGTGGTTACCAAGGTTGGTCTCCAGATAAAGCACCTTCACTTGGTTCTATTAAAAATGACGAAGACTTCCATGGTTTTGTAGACTTTGGTAACTCTGGTTCGGAATTTAAATTTACCAGCCAACCAGATTGGAATGGTAGCAACTTTGGTGGAACAGCTACAACCATTAGCACTAGCGGTGGTAACTTAAGCGTTGCAGCAGGTGGTTACTATTTATTAAGAGCTAATACAAAAAACAGCACTTGGTCTAATTATTTAGTAACTGGTGTTGGTATTGTTGGTGGATTTACAGGTTGGGGTGGTAGTCCAGATGTGGCCCTTACGTATGACAGAGGTGCTCAGGTTTGGAAAACTACTTTCACACTTGCTGCTGATTCTGAACTTAAGTTTAGATTTAACAGCTCTTGGGATGTAAACCTAGGAGATAGTGGTGGAGATGGTGTACTTGATTTCAATGGCGATAACCTTGCTATGAAAGCTGGTACTTACGATGTAGTACTTAACCTTTCTAATGGTGGATACTATACCTATTCATTTACTAGAAGATAATAGTATACGTTTTATAAAAAAGGGCGAACCAACGGTTCGCCCTTTTTTTATGCTTGTATATGAAAGCGTTATTTGTGTTTATCTGATAGCTCGCCTGCCGTAACCTTAAATGGGAGTTTGTTTTGTTTTGGAGGAATCGGGCATGTAGCAAAAGGGGTATAAGCGCAGGGTGGATTAAATGCTTTATTAAAATCGATAAAGGTATTACCATTTTTATCTGGCCTAGGCACATACATGTATCTTCCCGTATGGTAGGTGTTAATGCCGTTGGTTGCATCACAAAAAATAACAAACAAATCACTAGGGCCTTCACTAATGGCGTCTAATTCATAATTTTTTCCTTGGTATTCAAAACTTATTTTACCAGCATAATCCTCGGCAGTAGTTTGTCCTAGCACATTTGTAATAAAAAGTCCACTTGGGTTAGGCGGTAAAAGTTTTGCTGGCAAATTCCATTTTTCATCAACTGCAAATCTTTTATTGCCTTTAAATGCTGCTAGTGCTGGATTTTTTAAATCTCTAAACCTGACACCAATTTTATCTTCCCTGATAATAATACTCCACATAAACTGATTAAATACGATGCTCGTGTCCGTTTTATTGAAGGGATCAAAAAGTATAATTTCTTCGGAATAACCGTTTGTGAATTTAGAAACTGCTTTATCAAATTCAAAGCTTACCCTGTTTCCTACCACTTTAAATTTTCCTAAAACAGCTGGCATGTTTTTATGCTTGAAAATGAGGGTATTGTTTGATGCACTTCCAAAACTATTTTCACCAGGCTTAAGCCAGTAAAGACCAGCTAAATTGAGCCATCCATTTTGTTCTGTTAAAGCTTTGACACGTAAACTGTCAAAATGCTTTATCGAAGCGGTATATGCGGCAGTTGTTTGACCTTGTACATTGGGTCTGACAAGCGTTAAACATAGTAAGGATATTAAAAAAAACTTCATTCGTTTGCTTTGTGTAAAGTTAAGTGGGTATTTAACTTATTTATCATTAAAGGTTCTTAATATTGTTAAATAATAATGACTTTATGCGTTTCATTTCTGTACCTAAGTTTTCGCTTTTCATTTTTTTGATAGCTGCTACACCTTGCTTTGCACAAAAGCAAACAAAAGCGCAGTTCGTTAGTTCTTTAATGGCTAAAATGACCCTTCAAGAAAAATTGGGTCAATTAAATTTAATTATACCTGGTGATGCATCTGTTACAGGAACTGTTGTAAGTACCGATGTAGAAGGTAAAATAAAAAGAGGTTTAGTGGGCGGCATGTTTGGTATTGCCGGATTAGAAAAAATTAAAAAGGTACAGGAACTAGCAGTACGTGAATCGAGGCTACGTATTCCTATGTTATTCGGTTCTGATATTATTCACGGATATAAAACTGCTTTCCCCATTCCACTCGCTCTTTCTGCTAGTTGGGATTTGCCACTCATTCAAAAATCGGCTCAAATGGCTGCGCTTGAAGCCACAGCCGATGGTTTAAACTGGACTTTTTCTCCGATGGTTGATATTGCACGAGACCCACGCTGGGGAAGGGTTGCAGAAGGTGCTGGTGAAGATCCTTTTTTAGGAAGTGCTATTGCAAAAGCCATGGTTATAGGATATCAAGGCGGCGCGGGTAATGCTAATTTGTCTAGTGGTAAATCACTACTTTCTTGTGTCAAACATTTTGCACTTTATGGTGCGCCAGAAGGAGGCAGAGATTATAATACTGTAGACATGAGTAAGCTCAAAATGTACAACGATTATTTTCCGCCTTATAAAGCTGCAGTGGATGCAGGTGCTGGTTCTGTGATGACTTCATTTAATGATGTAGATGGCGTTCCTGCTTCAGGCAATAAATGGTTGCTTACAAATGTTTTAAGAAATCAGTGGGGTTTTAAAGGTTTTGTTGTTTCTGATTACACATCCGTTACCGAAATGATCAATCATGGTATTGGAGATACAGCTACCGTATCGGCACTATCACTTAATGCAGGTCTTGATATGGATATGGTAAGTGAAGGGTTTTTAAATACGCTACAAAAATCATTACAAGCTGGTAAAGTGTCAATGGCCGCTATTGATGCTGCTTGTAAAAGAATACTCGAAGCAAAATATGATTTAGGATTGTTTGAAGATCCATTTAAATACCTAAAAAGCAGCAGGGCTTCGGAGGTGTTAAGTGCAGACAAGCGTGCTTTTGCAAAAGAAGCTGCCATGCGTTCTTTTGTGCTCTTAAAAAATGACAATCAAGTATTGCCATTAAAGCAGGGTCAAAAAATTGCCCTTATTGGCCCACTTGCCAATGACCGTTCTAATATGCCTGGCACATGGTCTATTAATGCCGATGCTAAACAAGCTATTTCTGTACTAGAAGGGCTTAACAACAGGCCTGGTATTGGTTCAAAAATATTGTATGCTAAGGGTGCTAATATTTCTGATGATCCAGTTTTTGCAGCAAAAATTAATGTGTTTGGTGAAAAAATTTCTATTGATACCAAAAGCCCTCAGGAGTTACTTGCAGAAGCACTTACAGTAGCAGCTGCTTCTGATGTTATTGTTGCCGTAGTAGGTGAGGCCAGTGAAATGAGTGGTGAAGCAGCGAGTAGAACCAGTTTAGACATTCCGGCAAGTCAACAAAAATTAATTGAAGCATTATCTAAAACGGGTAAGCCACTCGTACTTGTACTCATGAATGGTAGACCACTAACCATTGCCAATGAATTAAATGCTGCTACTGCAGTTTTAGATGTATGGCACGCTGGTACTGAGGCGGGTAATGCGGTTGCATCGGTACTATATGGCGATTACAATCCGGCAGGAAAATTAACCATGAGTTTTCCGCGTAATGTGGGACAAATTCCTATTTATTATAGTGTTCGTAATACAGGTAGACCCAATGGTGGCGATGTTTTTGGAAAATATAAATCCAATTATTTAGACGTCGAAAATTCACCACTATTGCCTTTTGGTTATGGATTAAGCTATACTACGTTTAGTTATGGAAAACCTGTTTTGTCTGCTCCGTCACTTACTGCTACTAAAGCAATTACAGCGTCTGTAACCCTCACCAATAGCGGCAATTATGATGGTGAAGAAGTGGTGCAGTTGTATATTAAAGATGATATTGCAAGCATTACAAGACCCTTAAAAGAATTAAAAGGTTTTCAAAAAGTATTTTTGAAAAAAGGAGAAACAAAAACAGTAACTTTCACTATCGATGAAAACTTACTTCGTTTTTACAATGCAGACCTAAAGCATACAAGTGAGAAAGGAAGTTTCCAATTGTATATTGGATCTAATGCAGCAGTAGAAAATGGAGTTTCGTTTCAGTTAAAATAATTTTAAACAGTTTTATATGACCAACCGTCGTCAATTTGTACAAAAATCTTCGTTATTAGGCATGGGATTTTTACTCAATAAAGCGGCAGGCTTTGCAATGCCACCGCTTACCCAAAACTTTACGAGTAATAGACCTGCTGTAGCTGATCGTAATTTTAAAAGTGCAGCTGTAGAAGCGGTAATTGAGCAAGTTAAAAAAGACCTGCCCAATAAAGAGTTAGGTTGGTTATTTGAAAACTGCTTTCCTAACACATTAGACACCACCGTCGATTTTGAAATGGTAAATGGAAAGCCAGATACCTATGTGATTACTGGAGATATTGATGCAATGTGGCTTAGGGATAGTACGGCGCAGGTTTGGCCTTATTTACCACTCACAAAAAATGACAAGCCCCTTCAAACACTTATTGCTGGTGTAATCAATAGACAAACAAAATGCATTTTACTGGATCCATATGCCAACGCGTTTTATAAAGACGTCAATAAAGTAAGTGAGTGGAAAGATGACCTTACAAAAATGAAGCCAGGTATTCATGAACGCAAATGGGAAATTGATAGTTTATGTTATCCAGTAAGACTCGCGCATGGTTATTACAAACAAACAGGCGACACTTCTGTATTTGACGCCGATTGGAAAGCTGCACAAAAACTAATTCTAGATACATTTACCGAGCAACAACGCTTTAATGGTAATGGACCTTATACTTTTCAGCGAACCACCGCTTGGGCCACCGACGGTGTGCCATTAAGTGGTTATGGTTATCCAGTAAAACCATGTGGTTTAATTGTTTCCACCTTCAGACCTAGTGACGATTGTACTTTACTGCCTTACCTCGTACCGAGCAATATGTTTGCCATTAATATTTTAGGTAAGATGGCGGAGCTCTTGCAATTGCCATCAGTAAATGAGCCAGTACTTGCTAAAAGAGCACTAGCATTAAAAGCACAGGTAGAAGCTGCCTTCAAACAACATGGTATTATACAACACCAACAGTTTGGAAAAATTATTGGTTTTGAAGTAAATGGTTATGGTAGTTTTCATATGATGGATGATGCTAATGTTCCTTCATTATTATCCCTTCCATACCTTGGCGCTATTGAGCCTAACAATCCGCTCTATTTAAATACACGTAAACTGGTCTTATCTGAAAATAATCCTTTCTTCTATAAAGGAAAAGCTGGCGAAGGTATTGGAGGTCCGCACACAGGTGCCGATACCATTTGGCCTATGAGTATTATTTTACGCGCCATCACAAGTGTAGATGATAAAGAAATTACACACTGTGTCAGAAACCTAATACAAACGCATGCGGGCACTGGATTTATGCACGAATCATTTCATAAAGATGATGCTACTAAGTATACTCGTAAATGGTTTGCTTGGGCCAACACCTTGTTTGGTGAGCTGATTTACAAGTTGCATCAAGAAAAGCCAGGACTACTGAAGCAAATATAAATTCACGTATTTTAAAGTGTCAACTGAAAGCCAGCAGCAATCCACCTGCTTGGCATAATGGCGCCGAGTAAATCGGAGTATGGCGTATTGGTTAGGTTGGTTATTTCTAAAAACACATTTCCTTTTCGCTTATTAAGTAGATACGCGCATTTGCTATTCACTAAAAAATAATTAGGAGAGAGTGTCGCATTAATAGCAGACGCTGTTTGTGTATTTCTAATTTTGTAAACACTATTTACAGATAGCTGAAGCTTACGTGCCCTAAAAATTATTTGCTCATTCCATAAAAATCTGGCGTGCGAAGAAATGTAAAAAGAAGGTGTTTTATTAGGGCTAGTAGAAGAAAGCCATACAAGTCCTGTGCTTAGGTTTAATTCGTAATCTTCTCCCCATTTTTTGTTGTAGGTAAGATCCGTTTCTATCCCTTTTGTTTTTACGGACGATACATTGGAAGCCAAAGAATAATTTCCTGTTATTACTAAATTAGATTGGCGCGGCATCATAGGATAAGGAGTAGGGGTCCAATCAATTAGGTTATTTTGGTCTCTTAAAAATGCGGTAGCGCCCCATTTAAAATTAGATCCCATTCTATAATCGGCGCCAAGTTCGTAACTCCAAGATTTTTCTGCTTGTAAGTATGGATTACCTATGCTACCACCTGTTACCAAGCTTTTATTATAATTGTTGTAACGCTCTGTAAAATCGGCGTCACGAACGCCTTTTCCAATAGAGGCCCTTGTTGTTAGATTGCCATTTACCCATGATCCATTTATTTGTGGGATAATGACCCAGCCATAGTTCTGGTCCCAATCTATGCGGAGGCTTTCATTGATGAATATGTTTTTAGGAAGTTTGTGTGTTGCAATTAAAAATGCAGCTCCATGTGCTAGTTCATGATTACCTCTATCATTGGATCTAATTTTTTTATGGATCCACTGTGCTCCTGTAACAATTTGATGATTGGGATTGCGCGTAAATTGAACCGAGCCCTGCGCAACAAAAAGTGAGGTTTTATTTTCATTAAAACTACCAGCCGGATTAAACCTAAAACGATCAGATAGGTTTTTATACGCCACATCAAATTTTACTATTTTATGGGTGTACTGTTTTGACAAACCCATTTGGGTCCAATTGCTTTTTACAATTTCAGTAGCGGTATCGCTTTTAAAAGTGGTATAAAAGTTTTGCGCATTAAAATCCCTACTATCATTGGCATATAAAACATGAAGTTTCCAATTAGATGCAAATGCGTAATTAAAATTCGCTGCGTAAAATGAATTGTTATAATAGCCTGTTGTGCCTCTTAAATTTTCTCCATCGGCTTTATTTTGCTGCGACGAAACACTGAGTTTCCATTTCTCTTTTTGAACACCCCACCATAAATTATTAGAGCGTGAATTATAACTACCCCATTTACTGCCAACGCTTAATTTATGGTTGTTTTTTTGTTTTAGGCCATTGGTAATAATATTTACAACGCCTCCAATGGCATCAGAACCATAAATGGCAGAAGCGGCGCCTTTAATAATTTCAATTCTATTGATATCTTCTGGATGCAGTGGTATATAACTATTAAAATGACCCGTGAGCGGATCGTTAATTCTAATACCGTCAATAATTACGAGTACTTGCTGAAAGGTACCACCTCTAATAATTATATTGCTTTGTGTACCCGCGGGTCCACGTTGCTGGGTTTCAATACCGGGTAAATATTTTAATAATTCATCGATGCTACTAATGGGGAGGTTTTGTAAGCTCGATCCTTTGATGCTTACAATATTGCGCCCCGTTTCTTTTTCTTGTTGCGGTAGCATACTTGCAGTAACCACAACGTCTGATAGTTGGGTGTTTTGGGCCAATACGGATATACTCAAACTAGATAATAAACCAGCTAATATCAAACGCATCATCGGGGGTATTTTTTGCAAAGGTAAGGCGCTATTGTACATGGTATTTACTAAAAAGGATTAAATTGAAGCATGAAAAACTGCTTGACCCTTTTGTGTATTGTAATCATAGCGTTTAGTGCTGCTGCGCAAACTAAAACGGTGTATCACGATATGCAGGAATTTACCTTGTTAGGACGTCCCATGCCTAATGCAACGGTGTATCAACGATTTCCGGATACAATTAAAAATTTACTCCGTAAGCCTGTATGGGATTTGAGTAAAAATCCTACTGGATTTGCTGTGTATTTTGAAACCAATGCCAAACAAATTTCTGCCAAATGGAAAACCGGATCCTCGGTTGTTTTTCAGCACGTGGCTGGTACGCTTGTTAAAGGGCTAGATTTATACGGTTTAGATAATGGAACATGGTATTTTGCGGGTGTAGGAAAACCAAATGCCGCTGTATACCAAGAAGCCAATTTGGTAAAGGATATGGATGGCCAAATACGTCAATACTTACTTTACCTACCTGATTATGAAACCTGCGATTCGCTTTTTATTGGCGTAGAAGAAGGCGCTACTATTCAAAAGCCACAGCAAAATTATTTTGAGGGTCAAAAGCCGCTGGTTGTTTATGGTACATCCATTGTGCAAGGCGCTTCTGCTATGCGGCCGGGGATGGCCTATCCAGCTCAGTTAGAACGAAGACTGGGGCGTGAAACCATTAATTTAGGTTTTAGTGGAAATGGACAGCTCG
>JAIYCS010000100.1 GCA_027487895.1 Sediminibacterium sp.
AGGTTTGGGAGGCCGAAACGGGTCAAAACATTCTATTATCGGTGGTTTTGGACCCAAAAAAGCTTGTTTTTGATGGTTTAGCACTTGAGCCTTCTGTGGTGAGTATGCTCGTGGCAGTAGGATGTTTTAACTTTTTTATTACATATGCCGGTGACGAAACCAGCATCAAGTGGCCCAATGATATCTATTGGCGTGACAGAAAGGCAGCGGGCATTTTAATTGAAAACAGTTTTAGAGGTCCTATCTGGCAGTGGAGCATTGCAGGAATGGGGGTTAATATCAATCAAACTGAGTTTGGAACGGGTTTGAACAAAGCCGTTTCACTCAAACAAATTACCGGCAAAACATTTCAGGTACCAGCACTTGCAAAAGAATTATGTAGTTACATAGAAGCGGCTTTGCAAATGTTAATTGACAAAGGACCTGACACCCTGCTTGCGCTTTATAACAATGTACTTTATAAAAAAGGAGAGCAAGTTCAATTAGAAATTGAAGGCCAAAAAATAACCGCTACTATTTGTAGGGTTTTATCAAATGGACATTTAGAAATTGAAACAGAAAATGGGATCAAACAATCGCATGCCCTTGGTGCTATACAGTGGTTATCATAAATTAAAAACAACAACATGTCTTCAACCATAAAATTGACACAGTTTTCTCATGGCGCCGGATGCGGATGTAAAATTGCACCAGCGGTATTAGAAACAATTTTAGCTTCTTCGTTACCAAAAATTGAAAACAAAAATTTAATCGTTGGTTACGGAAGTAAAGATGATGCAGCTGCTTATGACATAGGTAATGGTCAAGCCATAATTAGTACCACCGATTTTTTTACACCCATTGTTGATGATGCACATGCATTTGGAAAAATTGCAAGCGCTAATGCGATTAGTGATGTGTATGCCATGGGCGGAAAGCCACTGATGGCCATTGCCATACTAGGTTGGCCAGTGAATACAATTCCTGCAGCCCTTGCTGCAGAAGTGTTAGAGGGTGCTCGAAGTATTTGTGCAGAAGCAGGCATTCCACTAGCGGGCGGACATAGTATTGATAGCACCGAACCTATTTTTGGATTAGCAGTACCAGGCATTACGCCTATTGTAAACCTGAAAAAAAACAATACGGCAAAACTGGGTGATGTCCTTTTTGTAACAAAACCAATTGGTGTGGGCATACTAGCAACCGCACAAAAAAGAGAGGCTTTAGAACCGCAAGATCTTGCACCATTTATTGAGCAGTTAACAACACTTAATAAAATTGGTGAAATACTGGGTGGCATACCAGAAGTGCACGCACTCACTGATATCACTGGCTTTGGACTACTTGGCCACTTAATTGAAATGGCAGAAGGAAGTGGGCTTAGTGCACATATTAATTATTCGAAAATTAAAATGATAGAAGCTGCTAAAAAATATTTAGCCAATCGCATGGTGCCAGACGCCACGTACCGAAACTGGAATTGCTATAGCACAAAAACAAGTTTTGATCCAGGCGTTAATGTCATGGAAGCATTTAGCATGTTACCGGATCCGCAAACAAACGGAGGATTACTTGTAGCCGTAGATCCTAGTGCAGCAGACATCATAATAGATGTATTCACAAAAAATGGTCTCGAGGCATTTATCGAACCCATTGGTGTATTAGAAGCGGCGGGTGAAAAAGTAGTAGTGGTAAAAAATTAAGTGTAAAAACCAAACGCTAAAACACCATATTGCCTTTGTTTTTTATTTGCTCATTGGTAAGCTCTGCTACCATTTGAACACCATTTAGTGCTTTTACGGTTTGCTTGATCCAATTACATTTTTCATCGTCCACAAAATCACCTTTTGTGAGCCACAAAAAGTCCATGTGTCTAAACTCTGGTAACAAATATTCACCATCGCAATGGTTGTGGTATAAATAGTGTACTAAAAAACTATTGGGTTCTTTAGATTCGTAAATACTAAAATAATAGCTACGTTCCTTTTTTTTAAGGTGAATTTCGATGGCCGGGTTGAGTCTAAATTGATGTCCCAGTTGATTGTTTAATTGCAAACAAAATTGATGACTTTTTATAGGTGCAATAATGCCTAATAAACGCGTGTCGTCAAAAAAATCTTCGTTAAGCTCATCAATATTTAGTTTGAGTTTCATAGCATTAATTTACTGCATCCATTAAAATGAAACGGAAAAACTTATTTCGTTGGCACCACGCTTTATGCGTAGCATCGTTTGGTCTCCTTTTTTAAACTTACTAAGGGTTTGCATGTAACTATTTACGTCCACAAATTTATAGTCGCCAAGTTGTAGCAATATATCGCCTGCTTGTAAGCCTAATTTTTCCGCGAGTTTACCCGGGCTTGCGCCATCAATACGCATCCCCGTCCCACTATATCCATAATCTGGAATAACACCCAAACTCACCGTAAACTTAGTGCTACGGCCCATTTGAGGCTCTGTTGTTTTAATAAAATCTAGTTTAGGTAAACTATCTGTGATACCCATCATTTGATAAGCGAGTGTTACAATATTTGCAGTGGCTTGGTAATTTATTTTATCTGCATCATCTGAAGCTTTGTGGTAATCGGGATGACTTCCTGTAAAGAAAAATTGAACCGGAATGCCTGCTCTATAAAAACTAGCGTGATCACTTGGGCCACTACCTGTACTATCAAATTTTACAACGAGTGGTGTTGATAGCGATTTCCAAATTTGACCCCATTTACTCGACGTACCATAACCACCCACAGTTAATTTATGAGAAGTGTCATAACGGCCTACCATATCCATGTTAATCATATAATTAATGGCACCAGGCATGGTAGGATTTTCTATCCAATATTTACTTCCTAACAGTCCTAATTCTTCTCCCGAAAAATGAAGGAATAAATAGTTATGATGCGTAGGTGATTTTTGTTTTACTAACCTGGCTATTTCGAGCAAAGCAGCGGTACCACTAGCGTTGTCGTCTGCGCCGTTGTGAATAACATGCCCCGTGTCTAATGCATTTTTATCTTCGTTAAAGCCCAGGTGATCATAGTGTGCGCCAATTACAACGGTATTAGCTGCGCCGTTATTTATATATGCAGCCACATTTGTTGCAGGCCTTTTTTTCTCTACAATGCGCACCCCTAATTCAAGTTGTAAAGTAGCAGAGGGATCTGTAAAATATTGAAGCCCTGCCTGTGTCAAGTAAATTACAGGAATGGAAAATGCAGCTGATTTATCATTTTTATTAAACTGAATATTGTCAACAATAGATCCAGTGTTGTATAGTATAAAAGCGGTGGCGCCTTTTGTTGCAGCTGTTGTCACTTCTTTTTTAATCCATGCCTCTATATCAAAGTGAGGATTGGATTTATTTTCTTCCAGTGTTTCTTTAATGTCTTTAAACCATGGCTGCCCTTTTTCCTGGAGTGCTATGGCTGGTTTACCTGCAACTTGTAAAGATGCACTC
The DNA here is from genome assembly GCA_027487895.1 of Sediminibacterium sp. GTDB lineage: Bacteria > Bacteroidota > Bacteroidia > Chitinophagales > Chitinophagaceae > Sediminibacterium. The sequence continues at coordinate 3,437 of JAIYCS010000100.1, forward strand.
GTTGCCATTGGAAAAAAATCTTTATCGATTTTTAAACGCGTATTGTTAACGGTAAAATAAGTTGCAGGGTCAATTTGTAAACCCTCATTGATTTCAAATTTTTGTAAATAACCGCTTGATCCTTTTGGATCAATTCCAATCAGCTCATACTGTTTTACCAAATAGTTCATGGCAGCATCGGCGCCAGCTGTACCCGTTCTTCTTCCTTCTAATGCATCACTGGCCAAGTACCCAATATGTGATTTTAAATTAGAAATGAGTGCTGCTTTTTGCTTTTCTGCCTCAATTCTAATTTTACGTTTGCTCTGTGATAATCCTAAAAAAGGCACTAATAATAGGACCCAAAACCATCTTTTACCCATTTTGCTTGCTTTATTACGTACAAAAGTAAGCGATTCTGTTCCCAATCTCGTAACTACCCTGCCCTCTTTGGGGGTACTTTTGTGGCCATCTATATAAACTTGAGTCAAAGAGACCTCCATATTGCTTTAGTGGGTAACCCCAACAGTGGAAAAAGTTCCATTTTTAATGCTTTGACGGGCCTACAACAGCAGGTTGGTAATTTTCCGGGGGTTACCGTAGATAAAAAAACAGGGACGCTCCAACTACCTGACGCTACTAAAACAACACTAATTGACCTTCCAGGCACCTATAGTTTGTACCCTCGAAGGGCCGATGAGTGGGTGGCATACAAGGTACTCATGGGTACCGACGTCACCATTAAAGCAGACGCCGTTTTACTTGTTGCCGATGCCAGTAACCTCAAAAGAAATTTACTTTTTTGTAGTCAAATTATCGATTTGCAAATTCCGGTTGTGATGGCCCTCACCATGAATGACATTGCATCCAGTAAGGGCATCAAAATAGATATTGCGGGACTCGAAAACGAATTAGGGATCACCATTATTGCAGTGAACCCTCGAAAAAATAAAGGCATTACCGAATTAAAAAAAGCATTACAGCAATTAACAGTAAAGCCGAGTGCCCCTTCTGATAAAAAATTTATTGATACAAAAAAATTAGCTCCAGCAGGCATTGAAGGAATACATCAAATAGTACCAGGCTTAAGTGATTATGCTGCTGTACATTATTTAATCAATCACGAAAATTTTCCGTTAACGCAAGAGATACAAAAAGAAATTGAGGGACTTGAAATTGCTCATCAATTTAACCCAACAAAAACGCAGGCCGAAGAAATTTTACAGCGCTACTCTCAGATTAGAGAAGTGATGCGAAAATTTGTAGTAGAGCCAGGTCCATTAGAAAAAAAGATTTTTTCAGATAAATTAGATAATATTTTATTACACCGCGTTTGGGGTTATGTAATTTTATTAGCGGTGTTGTTTGTTTTATTTCAAAGCGTTTATTGGCTTGCAAGTTTCCCAATGGATGGCATTGAGTGGGCCTTTGCAAAAGGCGGAAGCTCTCTGGCAGCATGGCTTCCAGAAGCATGGTGGAGCAATTTAATCATCAACGGACTAGTAGCTGGCCTCAGTGGTATTTTGGTTTTTGTACCACAAATCATGATTTTATTTGGACTGATCACCATACTTGAAGACAGTGGATATATGGCGCGCATTAGTTTTTTAAGTGATAGACTGATGCGCAAAGTGGGGCTCAATGGAAAAAGTGTAATGCCGATGGTAAGTGGTTTTGCATGCGCCGTACCAGCCATTATGAGTGCACGCAATATTGAAAATAGAAAAGAAAGGTTGTTAACTATTTTAGTAACACCACTCATGAGTTGCAGTGCGCGCCTACCGGTATTTACAATTTTAATCTCTTTGGTTATTGATAACGATTACTACTTTGGATTTTTAAGTTTACAAGGGCTTGTGATGATGGGCCTTTACTTATTAGGCATTGTAATGGCCATGATTGTGAGTTATGTTTTAAAATGGTTTATTACCATTCAGGAAAAAAGCTTTTTTATTTTAGAGCTTCCCATGTACAGAGCACCGCGTTGGAAAAACGTAGGTATCACCATGATCGAAAAAGCTAAAATATTTGTTACAGATGCTGGTAAAGTAATTATGATTATTAGCTTACTCTTATGGTTTTTGAGTAGCTATGGCCCAGGAAATCAAATAGCACAAACCACACAAAAATATACAGCACTTGAGCAGGTGTTGCCAACAAAAAAAGACTCTTTACAAAAAGAATACGCTGCCGAAAAATTACAACACTCTTATGCGGGTATTTTAGGAAAAGCCATTGAGCCTGCTATTACGCCGCTTGGTTACGACTGGAAAATTGGTATTGCCCTCATCACTTCCTTTGCTGCCAGAGAGGTTTTTGTAGGTACGATGGCCACTTTGTATAGCGTAGAAGACAGTGAAGACAGCTCACTCAGACAAAAATTAGCTGCAGCTAAGCATCCGGACGGAACCAAAGTGTACACCCTAGCTGCCGGGCTTTCACTCATGATATTTTATTTATTAGCCATGCAGTGTATGAGCACACTCGCCGTTGTCAAAAGAGAAACAAAGTCTTGGAAATGGCCAGCGTTTCAACTGGTGTATATGACGGCCCTCGCTTATGGCATGAGCTGGTTAACTTACGTTTTGTTTAGTTAATACCATACCATCCCAACCCCAACTTGTAATCTTGTAATTTATCCCATAATAATTTAGAAACTTTTCGCGCAAGTTCCCACCCTTCATTATTGGACTCCCAACTGGTGTCTTTGTTATTTTTGGTACAAATACAAAAAACGTAACGGGCATTTTTTCCAGAAACATACATAGCTTCACTTCTGCTGGCATTAACTGCTCCATTTTTGCTAGCTACAAAAACATCAGGCGGAATTTGTGAAAGCGCTTCTTCGTCCCAATAATTTCTTCCCAATAAACGAAGCATTTTTTCGGAAGAAGCAGTATCTAATAAATTTCGGTTTGCTAATGCTTCAAACATAGTAGCCATTTCTTTTGGCGATGTCTGTCCCCATCCAAACTTATCTCTGCCCGCTTCTCTACCAGGTGTTCTGCTATTGACCCTTGTAGCCGAATAACCAATGCTATCAAGGATTTGATTGATTCTTGTTCCTGTACCGGCTAGTGATTGAAGCCATAAACTTGCGGTATTATCACTAGTTGTAAGCATGAGCATGATCACTTTACTAAGCTCCACTTTTTCATTGTGTTTTAGTGATGCGAGTAAATCAGATCCTGCATAAAACAAAGAATCTTTATAGGTTAATTCCTGATGGTATTTGAGTTCGCCTTTATTCAATTTATCCATGATACCTATAAGTATGGGAACCTTTACCATACTCGCCGTTGGAAAAATACTATCCGCATTGATGCTTACAGTTTTACCAGTATGTAAATCTTTTACATAAATACCCACGTCCCCTTTAAATCCAGTGGTGAGGGTTTCTAAAGCGTGTTGTAGTTTTTTATTTACTTTTTGCGCTTGTGCAGGAACAAGTGCAACTACAAAAATGAATGCAAATAAATTCTTCATAAAGTTTATTTCTTTTTAGGCGCGCCTAAAATTTCTTGACCATGATTTTTTGAATCAGGCTTGGTGATAATTTTTTCAATCACGCCGTTTTCATCAATTAAAAAAGTGGTGCGTAAAGTACCCATATAGGTTTTGCCCATAAACTTCTTTTCGGCCCAAACCCCATATTTTTCATGAATTACCAGGTCAGTGTCGGCAATAAGCGAAAAGGGTAATTCGTGCTTGGCAATGAATTTGAGGTGGCTTTTTTGGTCGTCGGAGCTCACCCCTAGCACCTGGTAGCCCTTTTTGGCCAATGCTTTATAATTATCCCTTAGGTTACAGGCCTGTACCGTACAAGTAGGGGTCATATCGTGGGGATAGAAATATAAAACCAGTTTTTGACCCTTAAAACTAGATAGGGCAATGGTTTTACCGTTTTGGTCGAGGCCTTTAAAGGCTGGGGCTTTAGATCCTTCTTGTAGCATAATTGGCTGTTTGGTTTATTAAAAATAAGGAGGTAACACCTGTATAATAAAATTAACCTCAATTAGTTCAAAAAAAATACCCCCTTCTGCTCCCCCTTTATTAAATTTGCACAATTTATTTTTTTGTTCCTATGCCAAAAGACAACTCCATAAAATCGGTACTTATTGTTGGTTCTGGGCCCATTATTATTGGCCAGGCCTGCGAATTTGATTATTCTGGTTCTCAAGCTGCTAGAAGCTTGCGTGAAGAAGGTATCAAAGTGATTTTGATCAATTCAAATCCAGCCACCATTATGACCGACCCGATGATGGCAGATAAAGTTTACTTGTTACCGCTCACGATCGAAAGTATTGAGCAAATTTTACAAGAAAACGATATCGACGCCGTACTTCCAACCATGGGTGGTCAAACGGCCTTAAACCTTTGTAAAGAAGCCGACGAAATTGGTATTTGGAACAAATACAATGTGCGCATGATTGGCGTAGACGTTGCTGCCATTGATACTGCCGAAGACCGTGAGAAGTTTAGACAACTGATGGTTAAAATTGGAATGGCTGTGGCACCAAGCCGTGTAGCGAATAGTTTTTTAGAAGGAAAAGAATTTGCACAAGAAATTGGATTCCCACTTGTTATTAGACCTTCATTTACACTCGGTGGAACCGGTGGTGGATTTGTACATTCTAAAGATGATTTAGATGCCGCGCTCGAAAGAGGTTTAAAAGCTTCTCCAATACATGAAGTACTTGTTGAAAAAGCAGTACTTGGATGGAAAGAATATGAACTTGAATTGTTACGTGACCAAAATGACAACGTTGTTATCATTTGTACCGTAGAAAATTTAGACCCGATGGGTGTGCATACTGGTGATTCTATTACTGTTGCACCTGCTATGACGCTAAGTGATACTGCATTCCAAGAAATGCGCAACAAAGCCATCTTGATGATGCGTTCTCTTGGTAATTTTTCGGGTGGATGTAACGTACAATTTGCACTGAATCCTGCTACCGAAGAATTAATTGCTGTTGAAATCAATCCACGTGTGAGTAGATCATCTGCTCTTGCATCAAAAGCAACTGGTTACCCTATTGCAAAAATTGCAGCAAAGCTTGCGATTGGTTATAGTTTAGATGAATTAAAAAATCAAATCACGCAAACGACTTCTGCGTATTTTGAACCAGCACTTGATTATGTGATTGTAAAAGTGCCACGTTGGAATTTTGATAAATTTAAAGGCGCTAACGACACACTTGGTTTACAAATGAAGAGTGTGGGTGAAGTAATGGCAATCGGAAGAAACTTTAAAGAAGCCATTCAAAAAGCTTGTCAGAGTTTAGAAAATGAAGCAGTTGGCTTAGGTTACTACGGTAAGAGTCTCATGAAAAGTGAAGACCTTGTTGAATATATTAAAACACCAAAGTGGGACCGTATTTTTAGAATTAAAGATGCACTCATGGCGGGTTCTACTGTTAAATCTATTGCACAAGCAACGGGTATTGACAGATGGTTTTTACACCAGATATTACAAATTTGCAACCTCGAAAAAGAAATTGCAACACATACATTAGATACACTTCCTGAAAGCTTATTAAAAGAAGCTAAAAAATGCGGGTTTGGTGATGTACAAATTTCTAAAATCTTACAAGGCGATTGCACCGACGATCAAGTGTACGAAAAGAGAAAAGCATTAGGCATTACAAGAGTTTACAAAATGGTAGATACTTGTGCCGCAGAATTTGAAGCAAAGACACCTTATTTTTACAGCACTTTTGAAGGATAAAAAATACTTCTTATGAAATTACAAGACATACAAGTACAAAACGAAAAAGAAACACGTGGTGGATTTGGTGAAGGCATTCACGAAATCGGAAAAGAAAATGAAAATGTAGTAGTACTTACTGCAGATTTAGCAGGTTCTTTAAAACTTGGACCCTTTATCAAAGATTTTCCAAACCGTTTTGTACAAGTAGGTATTGCAGAAGCCAATATGATAGGTATTGCTGCAGGTATGACCATTGGAGGTAAAATTCCCTACACCACAACTTTTGCCAATTTTAGCACGGGTAGAGTGTACGATCAAATCAGACAGAGTGTTGCGTATAGCGGTAAAAATGTAAAAATTTGTGCATCACACGCTGGGCTTACCCTTGGTGAAGATGGTGCAACACACCAAATATTAGAAGACATTGGACTTATGAAAATGCTTCCAGGCATGACCGTTATTGTTCCTTGTGATTTCAACCAAACCAAGGCTGCAACTAAAGCAATCGCGTCTTATGAGGGCCCAGTATATTTAAGATTTGGTCGTCCAAAATGGCCAAACTTTACAGCTGTGGATGGTAGTGATTTTGTAATTGGCAAAGCGCAACAATTATCGGAAGGAACCGACGTAAGTATTTTTGCTTGCGGTCATATGGTTTGGAAAGCTATTGAGGCTGGGCGTATTTTAGAAGAAAAAGGATTGAGTGTAGAAGTAATTAATATTCATACCATCAAGCCACTTGACGAAGAAGCAATTGTACGTTCTATTCGCAAAACCAAATGTGCTGTAACTGTAGAAGAACACAATATCATTGGTGGACTTGGTGACAGCGTTGCACAGGTCGCTGCTAAACACTTCCCTATTCCTATCGAATACATTGGCACCAACGATACTTTTGGAGAAAGTGGTACACCAACACAGCTTTTAACAAAATACGGACTAGACACACCATTTATTGTTGCTGCTGCCGAAAAAGTAATCGCAAGAAAATAATTGTAGTAATTAATTACGGCGCTAAGCGCTCAATTTTCCATGATGCATCTGATCTAGTATCAGAAGCCGCATTGTAGGCGCTGTTTTCTAGTGTGTATTTAATACGGTCGTGTAAACGACTAGACCTACCTTGCCAAAATTCGATGCTTGTAGGTTTTACAATATAACCACCCCAATGGTCTGGTCTTTCGATTGAATCATTGGCAAAAATAGAACTATACCTTTCGACATTTTGTTCAATCACCATTCTGTTTTCAATAACAGCACTTTGTGGTGAAGCCCAAGCACCTATTCTACTAGAAGCAGGTCGTGAATTAAAATAACGATCACTTTCTTCGGCGCTCACTTTTTCTACCCTGCCTTCAATTCTAATTTGTCTTTCCAATTCTTTCCAAAAAAAGACAAGCGCTGCGTGCGGGTTTTGCGCTAAATTTTTACCCTTATCACTTTCGTAATTGGTAAAAAAAATAAAGCCATTTGGGTTATAGCCTTTTAATAAAACAATACGGGCAGCCGGAACACCAGCAGCATTTGCAGTTGCAAGTGTCATGGCATTTACTTCATCAATTTGTGAAGCCACAGCTTCATTCCACCAACGTGTAAACTGATCAATGGGATTTGCAGCAACATCCGCTTCCTCTAGTGAAGCCAACTTATAATCTTTTCTAATATCTGCAATTTCGTTACTCATACAATATTTTTATGCGATTTCTTCTACAGCCTTAACATGTTTACCTGATACAAAAATATATACAGCTGGTACCACAAACAAAGTTAAAAATAAAGAGAAGAAAATACCACCCACAATTACAATACCAAGTGGCATGCGGGACGTAGCAGCAGCGCCTAAACTAAGTGCAATAGGAAGTGCACCAAGTGCAGTTGCTAAACTGGTCATTAAAATAGGGCGTAAACGTTGTGAAGCAGCTTCTAATACGGCTTCTTTTTTAGCAAACCCTTCAAGTCTTTTGTTATTGGCAAATTCAACAATTAAAATCCCGTTTTTAGTAACAAGCCCAATGAGCATGATCATACCAATTTGAGAGAATATATTAAGTGTTTGATCAAACATCCATAAGCTAATAAGTGCACCTGCAATCGCAAGTGGCACGGTAATCATGATAATAAATGGATCTTTAAAACTTTCAAACTGACCCGCTAGTACCAAATAAATAAGTAAGAGTGCTAACAAAAATGCAAAAGTGGTATTGGAAGAACTCTCTTTAAAATCTCGAGATGGACCACCATACGCGGTATGGAAACTTTCGTCTAATAAACGTTTGGATATTTCATCCATTGCCTTTACACCATCGCCAATGGTTTTACCTTCGGCAAGTGACGCACTAATGGTAGCGGATCTAAAACGGTTATAGTGATAAAGTGTTGGCGGATTGGAACTTTCTTTTAAATCCACAACTGCAGAAAGCGGAATCATTTCCCCACGGTTATTGCGCACATATAAACTTAAAATATCGGAAGGGGTTTGTCTATCACTTAACGACACTTGAGAAATAACATCGTACTGCTTACCTTTCATAGTAAAATAAGCTAGTCTTCTACCACTAAAAGCACTAGACACCACATCGGCTACATCAGAAATAGATAAGCCTAAGTCTTTTGCTTTTATTCTATCTATCGTTAATTGCAGTTCGGGTTTACTAAACTTTAAGTTTACATCCACGTTTTGGAAGGTCTTGTCTTTTCTTGCTTCCTCTAAAAATTTAGGAATAATTGCTTTAATTTTTTCGAACTCTAAGTTTTGTAAAATGAGTTGAACAGGAAGGGCACCTCTAGAGCCTAGCCCTACAGATATAGTTTGCTCCTCTACTGGAAAAATTCGTGCATTGTTAAACTGCGGTAATTTTTTAGTAACGGCTTTTACAATATCACTTTGTGACCTTTTACGATTTTCAGGATCAACAAGCGCAATTCTTGCCGTACCACCATTAACACCACCATTTCCACTAAAGCCAGGAATAGAAGCAAAAACAAATGATTTTTCTGGAATAGAATCTGATAAATAATCGGTAAGCCCACCTGCCACTTCAGACATATAATTAAAAGACGCACCTTCTGGACCTGTCATTTGAAAACGAATACTACTTCTATCTTCGAGGGGTGCAAGTTCTGAAGGCAGGTTTGTGCCAACAAAATAGATAGCACCTAAACAAGCTAACACAATTACCCAAGCGATCCACCTAACCCTTACAAAGGCAGCCAATAAACGCTTGTATCCGTTTTCCATGCCTCTAAAAAACGGCTCTGTTTGCTCGTAAAACTTACCATGGCCAGCACCTTTTTTAGTTAAGACCACATTTAATACTGGCGTAATAGTTAATGAAACAAATGCAGATATTAATACGGCGGCAGCTACTGTAATACCAAACTCTCTAAATAAACTGCCCACAAAACCTTGTAAGAAAATGACAGGCAAAAACACAACAGCAAGCGTAATGGATGTTGAAATAACGGCAAAAAATATTTCTTTACTTCCTTCAAGTGCCGCTCTTCTAATAGGCAAACCAAGTTCAAGTTTCCTAAATATATTTTCGGTTACTACAATACCATCATCTACCACGAGACCTGTTGCAAGCACAATGCCAAGTAAGGTTAAAACATTAATGGAGAACCCAAAAATGTACATGATAAAAAACGTAGCAATCAGTGAAATTGGAATGTCAATGATAGGACGAATGGCAATAAGCCAGTTTCTAAAGAAAAAGAAAATAACGAGTACAACGAGTGTAAATGAAATAAGTAGTGTTTCTTCTACCTCTTTAATAGCTCTTCTAACATTTTTTGTTTGATCAATTAACGGCGTAAACTCAAAATCACCTTTTTCATTTTTTTTGATATCCTCAACACGCTTATAAAATTCATCTGCAATTTTAATATAGTTCGCTCCCGGTTGTGGTGAAATAATAACACCAACACCATTGATGCCATTTAGTTTCCAACTATATTCTTCTTGCTCGGGACCAATTTCAACTTTTGCAATATCTTTTAAACGAATAATACCAGCTTCGTTTTCTACAATGATTAAGTTTTTGAAATCATCTTCTGTTTGCAACTTACCAAGTGCGCGAATGGTCATTTCGGTTTTATTGCCATATAGTTTACCAGATGGAATTTCTACATTTTCTCTATTGAGTGCCGTTCTAAAATCAGAATATGTAAGGTTAAAGGCATTGAGCTTATTGGGATCAATCCAAATACGCATGGCTGGTCGCTTTTGACCAAAAATGCTTACCGAACTTACTTCAGGAATGGTTTGAAATCTTTCTTGTAATACGTTTTCGGCGTATTCACTAAGTTCCATGAGGCCCTTAGTTTTACTTTGTACGGCCATGAGTAAAATAAAATCACTGCTCGCATCAGACTTACTTACAACAGGCGGTGCATCTATATCTTGTGGCAAATTTCTGGTGGCCTGACTTACTTTATCCCGCACATCATTGGCAGCTGCTTCCAAGTCTTGATTAACTTCAAATTCAATGCTAATATTACTTGAACCATTGTTACTAGAAGAGTTAATGGTTTTAATACCTGGAATACCATTGATAGATTTTTCTAGGGGTTCTGTTATTTGGCTTTCAATAATATCGGCGTTGGCACCCGCATAAGAAGTACGCACATTTACAATGGGCGGATCAATGGCGGGGTATTCACGTACCGATAAAAAATTATAACCAACAACACCAAATAAAATGATGAGCAAATTCATCACTGTGGCAAGTATGGGTCTTTTGAGGGCTAGTTCAGAAATATTCATAATTAGTCTAGCGTTGCAATGTCACTTAATAATTTTACACTTCTTACTTTAACCGGCGAATTAGGTTTTACAAACAAAACGCCACTAACAGCAATGCTATCTCCAACTGATAAGCCTTTCACAATTTGAATGAGTCCTTCATTTCTTTCACCTGTTTCTACTTCAACTAATTGACCAATACCATCTTTGATAACTACTACTTTTTTGACGGTTGATTCCGGAATAATACAATTAGAAGGAATTAAAATACTATTGGCTGGTGATGTAGCATCGATAGATACTTTTACAAAAGCACCTAAATTAAATGCTTGACCCTTTAACACTGCGCGTACTTTTAAATTACGCGTTGTTGCATTAACAAGCGGCTCCGTGGCTGTAACAACGGCATCCGCAGATACTTTATTATCTGCAGACTGCACATGTACTACAGCTCCTTTTTTTATTTTTTGCGCATAAAATTCAGGAACGGAAAAATCTATTTTAAGTTGATTCACCTGCTGAATGGTGGTAATAACAGTAGCTGGTGTAACATAAGCCCCCATGCTAATCATACGAAGACCAAGGGTTCCAGCAAATGGCGCTTTAATAACTGTTTTATCAAGCTGCGCTTGAAGTACTGCTAAGTCTGCTTTTAAAGTATTCACTTGGTTAAGCACTACATCATAATCTGCTTGGTTGATACCACCAATTGCCAACAACTTTTTAAGCCTTACTTCATTTTTTTGTGCAAGATCTAATTGCACATTTATTTTTTGTTGAGATGCTTTTAAATCGGCATCATTGATACGCGCTAAAACAGTTCCAGCAGCAACTGATCCTCCTTCTGGAATTTGTAAAAAAATAACACGGCCACTTACTTCAGATTGAATGGTTGTCATTTCGTTTGGCAACACTGAACCATTCACTTCAATTTTTTTATTGATTTTATTATTTGAAGCAACAATCACGTCTACAATAGCGGCTTTAGGTCCGCCATCTTTTTGTTTTTTTTGATCAGGTTTACCTTTACAGGCTACAAGTGCCAAAAGAAGCACTATGGGCAGAGAAGATCTTTTCAAAGCATTCATTTTAAGAACCTTAAAGGTAAATTATTTGCCCAATAAATAAAGCAAAACCTAATTAGAACGGGCCCTACCACCCACTTTTTGAAAAAACCAATCTGACTGATTGTACTTGTACTGGATGAGGTTGTATTTATATACATTTTCCTTTGTGGCAATACTTAAAAGGTAGCCTGTTCCTTTAATGGAACCTTCACTTTTTGTGCGAATGGTTAACTGATGATAGTCTTTGGATGTAATATTAACCCTGAAATCATGTTTTTTATCGGTGAGCACGAGGTTTTCTTCTATTACCTGCCCATCAATTATGATAGAGAGGGTGTCATGATCAAGGACCCCAGTTTCTGCAATTGAAAGATCGATATAAAATGATTTGGTTAGGATAGTATCAAAATTACTTGTTGAGGGTGCCCAATTTTCTAGTTGAATTACCTCCGGTACCACTTTAACGATATCATTCCACTGTATAAGTAGTTCGGGATTAACATTGATAGATTGTATGCTTGGCTGAAAACTAAATTTCCCCAACCTACTTTTTCCAAATGGGCTCTCCCAAATGCCATTAAAAACAACGCTGGTATCAGTGAAAACAAAATTGCCGTGAAGGTCAAATAAGCTAGGGGTATGTTCTGTTTCATTCACCAAACAACGAACTGCTTTGGCATAGTAATTATATTTCTCTGTAGGTGTAGCAGACAAATAAAATAAGTACGCAGTTAATTTTTTTTGATCGGCACTAAATGTAGTGAGCACTGCCATCATTTGGCCTGCAGTATCTACAATTTCTAATTTAGCCTTGGTATACGTTCTAGATTTTGAAAGAGACATAGAGCCCGCATAAACAGGTGGAACATTGACGATGCGGCCGGCCTGAGCATCTACTCGAATGCGAGGCTCAGAATCTACTTCCCTTACACCATCCGGCTCAAACACAATGGCACCATACCATACACCGGTTTTATTTTGTGCAGATACTGCAACAAAAGACAAAAAAAATAAGATTGTTGTAAGTAGGCGCATGCCATTAAAGATAATTAATCATCCCTTCTTCGCAAACTACCTTTGTATGAATTTTTAGTTCGCCTATAAATTTCAAGTTGCTTTTCGATGTAATAGCCGAATTCTAAATCATTCATTTTTGTAACGAGGAGGTAAGGTGGCCTAAACCGAACCATAAACGTATCTAGCTCTGGCGATTTGAGTTGTGTAATTTTTCGTACAAAAGCTTTATTGAATCTAAAATTGACATACTTTTCTTGCTCTTGGTCAATCAGTCTTTTTTGCAAAAACTCCATGTTCTGGTTGCGTTTGAACCTAAACATATTGATGATGGCTTCTAAATCAAAACCCACCGTTAATCCGCCAGGATTGTAATTGGGATTTGATGATAAACTCAGTCCTGGTTTTTTGAAATTAAACGCTTTGGCATTGTCAATTCTATTTTGAATAGAATCATACCTGTAATAGTTATTCCGCACTTTCACTTCAGGCAAATCAGTAGCCTTAACATGAATCATAATATTAAAATTATCCAAATTAGAAATGGTATCAACAGGGTATTTCATGGTGTTTTTACCAATCATAGAAAACCAAATCGAATCGGTTTTTAATACCGTAACAAGGTATCTTCCGGCCGAGTCCGTAACACCACCTCTACCAGAAGTGGAGCGCACGGCCACCGCTTCTAAAGGGTTTCTGGCCGTTAAATCATAGACAGTTCCTGCAACGGTTACATACTGCGCGTTGGCTTTTGGCATTTGACCCACAAGGAGGCAAAAAACAATAATAAAAGGGAGTAGCCTTCGCTTCAAATGCAGCAGTTTTAAGTGTAATATTATAACAGTATGGGCAGATTACCGCATTTAGTACCCTAATTTAACTTGTTTTTAGTGAAGAACGAATCCGAGTAAAAATATCGCTACTACTATAATAGGTGCGGGTATTTTATTGATCCGCAGGAGCAAAATAGTACCAATGACTACCAACCATTGAATGAGTAAATAACTTGATGCAGCAGGATCTGAAAAATGATCTTTCATTAAATAAGCAGTGGCACCAAATAAAATGCCAGCAACAGCAGCATTAATACCTTCTAAGGATCTAAAAATAACAACGTAACGTTTCACATAACTCCATACTGGAAAAAAGAAAAGCACTAAAAAGGCGCTCGGTAAAAAAATGCCAATAGCACCAATAATGATACCTATAATTTGTGCCGAAGGGCCTTCCGATTGCATCGTCATACCACCCGTAAATGCAGCGATAGAAAATACTGGACCCGGAATTGCCCTAACAATTCCTGAACCGGTTAAAAAGTCGGCTTGATTCATTTTTAACACCTCGCGTTTATTATCAATAACGCGTTTAGAAGCTGGTCTTGTAACATACTGCTCGTAGAGTAGTGGCATGAGTACATCACCACCACCAAATACCAAACTTCCGTTACGGTAGTTGTGTTCAAATAAGTTAAAAACTTTTCTATTTTCCCAATTATTGCGCGTCGCTGTTTCCGATAAATAACCCGCTAATGCAAAGCATGCAATAAATAAAAATAAACTAACCCATTTAATTTTTTTAACGGGTTTTTCTTTTTCGGGAATTCGTTTATCACTAAAATTTGTTGCAATGCCTGCTGCAACAATCAAGGCAGGAAATACCCATGGTGTTTTGAAAAATAAAAAAGTAGCAGCAGCACCAACCACTAATATGACACGCGTAATTGTATTGTGAACGGCAATATTTAAAATTTTAATAGCAGAGTACGCAATAAACCCAATGGCCATGGGTCTAATAAATTTAAAAGCGCCAACTACTTGATTGGTATCATTAAAATAATTGAGTAAAAAGGAAAGCGCCCCCATGAGTGTACAGGCAGGAATTATCCAAATTAAAAGTGTTAGAAGTGCTAATGTATATCCTCCTCTTTTAAATCCAATCAGCGCCAATGTTTGTGTAGAAGAAGCGCCGGGTAGTAATTGACAAAAGCCGTTATACTCCATGAGTTCAGCTTCTGTAACATCTTTTCTACGATGCACAAAAGTTTTCATCATCATACCAAGGTGGCCTTGTGGACCGCCAAAAGCTGTAACACTATGCCAAAGAACAGCACGTAAAAATGGTATGTGACGAAGTAATACCACGCGTTATTTTTTTAAACCAATTTCGCGAAGTCTTTCATCTAAATATTCACCTGCAGTTGCATCTGGGTATGCTTTTGGATGCTCCGCGTCAATACAACTTTCTAAACAAGCGAGGCTCATTTCACTTTTTGGATGTAAAAAAAATGGCATCGAAAAACGACTGGTATGCCAGTGCTCCTTGGGTGGATTTACAACCCTATGTGTGGTACTTTTTAATTTATTATTGGTAAGCCTTTGTAGCATGTCACCAACATTTACTACAATTTGTTCTGGAAGTGATGTAACACCTACCCACTCACCTGCCTTTGTTAAAATTTGAAGTCCATCTGCAGATGCACCAACTAATAACGTAATTAAATTAATGTCTTCGTGTTGCTCTGCACGGATGGCAGATTTTGGTTCATGAGTAATGGGCGGGTAATGAATGCAACGCAAAATGGAATTACCTTCTTCTATGTGTGCGTCAAAAAAATATTCATCGAGCTCTAAATAAATAGCAATGGCTTGTAATAATGCTTTTCCACTTTTTTCAAAATTTCGGTACGCTTCAAGTAATGTTTGATTCAGTGAAGGGATTTCATGAACAACAACATTATCTGGATATTCCCATTTTAAGGGATGGTTTGCATCAACCGTTTGTCCGTACTGAAAAAACTCTTTTAAATCTGGTGCTTCACTTCCTTTGGCATGTTCTGTACCAAAACTAGTATACCCGCGCTGACCAGCTAAACCATCTATTTGGTAAGTCAATTTTTTTTCTAGTGGTAACGAAAAAAACTGTTGCACCTGATCGTATTGTGCAGCTATTAGTGTGTCAGGAATGCCATGGTTTTTAACGGCTACAAAACCAACGGTTTCATACGCTGTGCCAAGTGATTTTACAAAAGAAGCTTTTTTGGCTGGGTCGCCACTTAAAAAATCAGCTAAATCTACTACCGGTATAGACATAAAAAGGTATTTAGGGTACTTGTAAAACGCTTTTTTAATAAATCTTATTGCCGTAAAGCAGCCCAGAATTGTTTAATTTTGTATTGTCTATGATGAAACATACCCCCACAAACCTATTTGCAATTATTTTCTTGGCAATTTTGGCATCTAGTTGCAGCAATAGCTATCAAAAATTAGCGGCTAACTACCATATCAGTAAAACGCCAAGTGGCCCTAACTATAGTGACCTAGCCTATTGGGCTGCGCACCCAGCTATGCATGATCCGTCAGATAGTGTGCCAGCTCCATTACAAGCATCTTATAAGCCAGATACAACCATCGACGTATTTTTTATTCATCCTACTACTTATTTAGGAACCGAAAAACCATTTGGCCTCAATGCCGATATTTCGGATGCATTTTTAGCTGCAAAAACTGATTTTAGTCCGGTGCTTTATCAGGGAAGTTTATTTAATGAAGCAGGTAGGTTATATGCTCCAAGATATCGTCAAACGCATATTAGTGCATATTTTCCTGTAACTGCCTCTGATACCACACTTGCCATCGCCGCTTTTGAACTTGCCTACCAGGATGTAAAAGCAGCCTTCGAATATTATTTAGCCAACGAAAATAAGGGTAGACCCATTGTTATTGCTTCTCATAGCCAAGGCACAACACATGGTATTAGACTGGTAAAAGAATTTTTTGATGGCAAGCCGCTCCAAAAACAATTGGTAGCCGCCTATTTAGTGGGCATCCCTGTAAACCCTCAAATTTATTCTTCTATCAAGGCATGTGATACCCCCAAACAAACAGGTTGCATATGTAGTTGGAGAACCTACAAAGAAGGCTACACGCCACCATTTATTCAAAAAGAAAAATTTGAAGTAATTGTTACCAACCCTCTTACGTTTAACAAGTCGATACCTAATGCCTCATGGGACGCCAATAAAGGCGGGGTACTTACCAATTTTAATAAAATAGCAAAAGGTGTTGCCGAAGCTAAATTAACAGACAAGGTTTTATGGACTGCGAAGCCAAAAATATTTGGAAGTTTCCTCGTTAAAAATCCAAACTATCACATTGGCGATTACAATTTATATTACGTAAACGTAAGAGAAAATGTAATGGAAAGAATCAAAGCATTTAAAAGCCAGGTTCACTAATTTCCAAAGACACTCAAAAATTTAATGCGCATTATTTTTAACTGCTCCCAGCTATAATCATTTTCACTGAGTTCTTGTTGGGCTACCTCTAATGAAGCAGTTTCACAACTCTTGAAGTATTCAATGATATCTTCTTGATCATAACTATCAAGCCATTCATCAATGGCATAATCTAAATTAAGTTTAGTACCACTAGCAGCAATGGTTTCCATTTCTTCTAGTAATTCATCAAGCTTTAAACCCTTGTTTTTTGCAATGGTTTCGAGTGGGATTTTTTTATCTACGTTCTGAATGATGTAAATTTTATTGTTTGCTTTGTTGGCCACACTTTTCATGATAAATTCGTCTGGCTTAACAATATCATGCTCTTCTACGTAGGCTGCAATCATGTCTACAAAAGGCTTTCCATATTTTAGGGCCTTTCCTTTGCTTACACCCTGGCACCTTTCTAGTTCTTCAAGTGTGGTTGGAAAAAGGGTGGCCATATCCTGCAAAGAACTCTCCAAGAAAATTACAAATGGAGGTAGGCTTTTTTTCTTTCCTTCGGTTTGACGAAGCTCCTTAAGCATCTGAAATAACTTTTCATCTGCAGCAGCACCGGTTTGTGCAGCGCCATCACCATCTTCATCATCGGCATTAGCGTCTTCAAATAAATTGTTCAATACAATTTTAAAGCTACTAGCCTTCTTTAAAAACTTATTGCCCTTATCGGTTAATTTTAAAAGACCATATTCTTCAATGTCTTTTCGAATTAAATTTTCGAGAAGCATTTGTCTGATAAGACTATTAAAAAAGTGTGCGTCTTTGTCTTTTCCAATCCCAAACACAGGTAACACGTCATGCCTAAACATTGAAATTTGCGGCGTTAAATGACCACTTACCATGTTCACAATGTAATCTGCTACAAAGCGCTCATCAAGTGCTGCAATCACTTTTAATATTTTTACAACCTCGTCTTTGGCTTCTATTTGTTCTTTTGGATTTTTACAATTATCGCAGTTGCCGCAGTTTTGTGTTGGCCACTCTTCTCCAAAATAATGCAGTAAAATTTTTCTTCGACAAACACCACTCTCTGCATACGCAACGGTTTCGTCAATGAGTTGATTACCCACTTCGCGTTCGCTGAGAGGCTTATCGCGCATGAGGTGTTCTATTTTTGAAACGTCTTTATGAGAATAGTATAGTACACAAATACCTTCTAGTCCATCACGTCCTGCTCTACCGGTTTCTTGGTAATAGTTTTCGATAGATTTTGGAATATTAAAGTGGATCACAAACCTAATATCTGGCTTATCAATACCCATGCCAAACGCAATGGTAGCAACGATTACCTGTACATCTTCTTGTAAAAACTGGTCTTGTCTTTCGGCCCTTAATTTTTGATCAAGACCCGCGTGGTAAGCTACCGCTTTAATATTATTGGCTACGAGTAATTCTGCTAATTCTTCGGTGGTTTTACGGTTGAGGGTGTAAATAATTCCACTCTTTCCTTTATGCTGTGAAATAAATTTTACAATATGCTTTACCGTTTCTTCCTTTTTTATTTTAGGCTGAATTTCATAAAATAAATTAGACCTATTAAAACTTGACAGAAAAATATTAGCCTCGCGTAAACCTAAATTTTTAACAATATCGCTTTGCACTTTTGGCGTAGCTGTTGCCGTTAATGCAACAACAGGCACCGATGGATTGATGATGTCCATCATTTCTCGTAAGCGTCTATACTCGGGTCTAAAATCATGTCCCCACTCCGAAATACAATGGGCTTCATCTACTGCAAAAAAGGAAATTTTTAGGTCACTAAAAAAATCAAGGTTTTCTTGCTTGGTTAATGTTTCGGGCGCTACGTATAAGAGTTTGGTTTTGCCATTTAGCAAATCATCTTTTACTATTTTTATTTGACCCTTATTTAATGAAGAATTTAAAAAATGCGCTACCTCATCATTTTCACTATATCCGCGCACGAGATCAACCTGGTTTTTCATGAGTGCAATAAGGGGCGATACCACAATGGCACAACCCTCTTGTAAAAGCGCTGGTAATTGGTAGCATAAACTTTTACCACCGCCGGTTGGCATGATAACAAAAGTGTCTTTACCACTTAATAAGCTATTAATGGCCTGCTCTTGGGTGCCTTTAAACTCTCTAAAACCAAAATATTTTTCGAGGCCTCCATAAATATCAAAATTACTCGGATCTACTAGGGTACTAGCTTGTCGAGGGCCTTTTATTTTAGCTGGGGCCTTTTTAGGAGCCGCTTTTGTTGCTGTTTTGGTGGTTTTGCTACTTATTTTTGCCATTTCTCATCTGTATTTCCTTCATAATCAACTAACAACGGATATTTGTACTTTGTTTAAGTTAATCCTTTTTTTTGAAAGGATGGCGAAGTTAACAAAGAATGGCATGAATACGCTTGCTTTCATGTTAAAGTTTACCTTTGCACAGCATGAAAAACGCAATAGTAGAAACCGCTTTAAAAACAGTTCAATTGGAGGCAAAGTCTATCGCAGACCTGGCCGCATTTTTGGACGCTTCTTTTGTTGAAGCGATTGAACTCCTTAATAATTGTAAGGGTCGATTGGTTTTTAGTGGCATTGGAAAAAGTGCACTGATTGCACAAAAAATTGTAGCTACACTTAATTCGACAGGAACACCCTCTTTATTTATGCATGCCGCCGACGCCATTCATGGTGATCTAGGTACGGTGCAAAATGACGATATCGTGCTCATTATCAGTAAAAGTGGCGAAAGTCCAGAAATTAAGGCCCTTGTTCCTTACATTAAAAACTTTGGTAATAAACTAGTAGCCATTGTTGGCAATACGAGTAGTTACCTTGCAAATGAATCGGATTATATATTAAATACAACCATTAGCTCCGAAGCATGTCCTAATAATTTGGCCCCAACCAGTAGCACCACCGCTCAACTTGTTATGGGTGATGTTATTGCAGTATGCCTCATGCAATTAAAAGGTTTTACAAGTGCCGATTTTGGAAAATACCATCCAGGTGGTAACTTAGGCAAGCGCTTGTTTTTAAAAGTTGCGGATCTTACCAATAAAGATTTAAAACCAACGGTTGCTTCACATACGCCATTAAAAAATGTGATTCTTGAAATCACAAAAAATAGATTGGGTATTGCAGTTGTCATCAATGAACATAAAATTGTTGGCGTGATCACAGATGGAGATTTAAGACGCATGCTTGAAAAAACGGTGAATATAGAAAATATAACTGCGGCAGAAATTATGTCACACACCCCCCACTTAATAGATTATCAAACGCTTGCTGCTGAAGCCATTGATAAGATGAAGCAACATGAAATAAGCCATTTGATTGTTACCAAAGAAGGTAGCTATTATGGCATATTGCATATCCACGAACTTATAAAAGAGGGACTTATTTAGTTATGAATAAACACCATTATGTAGCCATTATGGCCGGTGGGATTGGCAGTAGGTTTTGGCCTATGAGTAGAACTGCATACCCCAAACAATTTTTGGATATTTTACATACCGGAAAATCACTGATACAATGGACTTTTGAAAGGTATAAAGCTTTTATACCGCTAGACAATATTTACATTGTTACTTCAGAAGAATATGTTTCTATTGTTAAAGAACAATTACCTGAACTTCCCGTACAAAATATATTAGCAGAACCTAGTAGAAAAAACACCGCTGCTTGTATTGCCTATATTTCTTGTAAGCTACTACAAAAAGACCCAGAAGCTTCTTTAATTGTTGCGCCATCCGATCATATGATTTTAGATGCCGAACAGTTTAGAGAAACCACGAGTAAAGCACTATCGTTTGTTAACCACATCAAATCACTTGTTACACTTGGTATTAAGCCTACACATCCAAACACGGGATATGGCTATATACAACATGATAGCATAGAAGCAGCCGGTGGCATTTTTAAAGTAAAAACATTTACGGAAAAGCCAGATTTAGATTTAGCTAAAACATTTATTCGCAGTGGTGACTTTTTATGGAATGCCGGTATTTTTGTTTGGAAGGTGTCGCAAATTGTAAAAGCATTTGAAATGTTTCAACCAGAAATGTTTGAATTATTTGATGCGGCAAAAGATAAGTTTAACACCCCGCAAGAAAAAGAAGCCATTGATGCCATATATCCGCTCTGCGTAAATATTTCAATTGATGTTGCCATCATGGAAAAAGCAGACAATGTATATGTGATACCATCATCATTTGGCTGGAGCGATTTAGGAACCTGGAATAGCGCTTACGACAATTTAGAAAAAGATTATTTAGGCAACGCAGTAGCATCTGATAATGTGATTGTTATTGATGCTACAAAATGTATGGTGTCAGGCCCTGCAGAGAAACTTATGGTATTGCAAGGCTTAGATGATTTTATTGTAGTAGATTCGGAAGATGCTTTACTGATTTGTAAAAAAGATAAAGAACAATCCATTAAAGAATACGTTGCAGAAGTGAAACGCAACAAAGGCGACAAATATTTATAAACCCAAATACGCGTGCATGTCTAATTTAAAAACAGTTATCACAGGTTCCGGTTCTTATATACCTCCAGGCATTAAAAAAAATACCGATTTTACAAATCATACTTTTTTTACAGAGCATGGAGAAGCCATAGAAACGCCCTCCTCAGAAATTGTTGAAAAATTCAAAGACATTACAGGTATTGAAGAAAGGCGTTATACCAATTCAGATATAAACGCATCTGACATGGCTAGCATTGCTGCAAAAAAAGCCATTGAAGACGCTGGTTTAGATCCAGAAACTCTTGATCAAATTATTGTTGCACATAATTTTGGGAACGTACTAGATAAAACCATTCAAACAGACGTATTACCTGCATTAGCATCAAGGGTAAAGCACGATTTGGGCATTAAAAATCCGAACTGTGTAGCGTATGATATTTTATTTGGCTGTCCAGGTTGGATACAAGGTGTGATTCAGGCAGATGCATTTATAAAATCGGGAATGGCAAAAAAATGTTTGGTGATAGGTGCCGAAACATTAAGCCGCGTGGTTGACGATTACGATAGAGACAG
The DNA here is from genome assembly GCA_027487895.1 of Sediminibacterium sp. Lineage (GTDB taxonomy): Bacteria > Bacteroidota > Bacteroidia > Chitinophagales > Chitinophagaceae > Sediminibacterium. The sequence goes on from JAIYCS010000100.1 coordinate 25,231, forward strand.
TATGATTTTTAGTGATGGCGCTGGTGCTACAATTTTGGAAGCCAAAGAAGACACAACTGCTGGTATTTTAGCTGCAAGTGTACAAAGCCACTGCAACGATGAAGCCTATTATTTATACATGGGCAAATCCAATAAACCAGACAGCGATCCGGGTGTACGTTATATCAAAATGAAGGGCCGAAAAGTATATGAGTATGCCATGAAAAATGTACCCATCGCCATGAAAGAATGCCTTGATAAAGCGGGGGTACACGTGAGCGAGGTAAAACAGTTTTTCTTGCACCAAGCCAATGAAAAAATGGATGAGGGTTTCATTAAAGTGCTATTTAAATTATACGGCATCAAAGAAATACCGGAGCATATTATGCCAATGAGTATTCATAAACTGGGTAACAGTTCTGTAGCAACAATTCCTACCTTGTATGATTTAGTAAACCACGGACAACTAGAAAACCATAGCCTACAAAAAGGAGACATTGTTTTATTTGCCTCTGTAGGAGCCGGTATGAATATCAATGCGGTTTGTTATAGGATGTAATTGATTAATCTCTAATCATTGTAACCATTCCTTTTCTGAGAAGTAATTTACCATCTGCATCTACGCAAGCAATCGTCCATGCGTAAGTTTCAAGTGGTGCTTGTTTTCCATTTACAAGTCCGTTCCAACTTTCCTTCAGGTCATTGGTTTCAAAAATGAGTTTACCCCAGCGATCATAAATTCTAAAGTAATTGAGCTTGGCGATATTGATATAGAATGGTAAAAGAACATCATTGGCGCCATCTGCATTTGGACTAAATGCAGTTGGTACAAAAACATCAGACTTATCAAATACCCATACTTCTTGTTTGTCATTGATAACACAACCACTCGAATCTTTAATGGTAATCGTGTAATTGATTTTGTTTGGATCTAATAAAGTGTATTTGGCATTTGGACTTTGCTGATTAGGTCCTGTTAAGCCAATATTTGGCGACCATACATAAGACTTTCCTCCAGGTGCACCAACAAGTGTTAACGTTCTATTTCGTGTAGCTCTAACCAACGGATATATCAGTGAAGCCCTCGGAATTGTAACAGTGACTTGCTTAACAATAGTGTCTCTAGATTGCGCACATACAGTACTAGACACAATTAAGCGAACGCTGTAACGACCGGCTAAACTATACGTATGCGAAGGATCTATTTGTGTACTAAAATTACCATCACCGAAATCCCAACCAATTACAGTATAGTTGCTTTCGCCTTTACTTGGTACCGTTTTATTGGTGAATTGTATTGGTAAATTGATACAATTGTCTGTGAAATTAAAGTCGGCGGCTGGCTTTCCAAATATTGTTATTGACTTGGTTTTACTAGACAACAAACAACTGCTATCTCCTCTTAATGTAAGTGTAACATTGTAAACACCTGCAACCCTATAAATATGACTTGGGTTTTCTAGTGTAGAACTATTTCCATCTCCAAAGTCCCAGAATATTTTAGAGAACGCCTTGCTTCCATAACCAAATTGGCTGTTGTTTAAAAAGAATGTTGCAGCACCTTCACATGAATTTGTAGCCACAAAATCAACAACTGCAGGACCCATAACGATTACGCGCTTGTAGGTTTTTTTGGAAACAATACCATTGGCGTCTTTCACATACAATGAAACCCAATAAATACCGGGCTGCTTATAGGTATGCGAAACCTGAGCGCCAGTAGCCGTTACGCCATCACCAAAATCCCAGAAGCGATCTGTAATTTTTGCAGATTTTGAAATAGATTTATCAGTAAATACAAATGCAGTATTACCGGAGCAATCTACACTATCACTTCTGTCAAAATCAGCAACAATAGAAGGAAGTGTTTTAAATAAAACGGTTGCAGTATCAGCAGCACAATTATACAAGCTTCCAACAATTAATTGTACAAGTACACTATCGTCACTATTGATGATGGTAAATGGATTACTATATCTATCAAATGTAGTAGCAATTGTAGCGCTTGAAACAGGGTGTAAAACACGCCAGGTGTATGCTCCATTTATATTTGGATAGTCTACGGCTAGCAAATTATTTTGTCTAGTAATATTAAATGGCGCATCTGCTACAGTAGTTCCAGCTAAAATAATGGCACGAGGTTTTGCATGAACCACAAAGGTTTGTACTGTAGAATCAGAACAACCAAATCTATTGCGCGTAATGAGTTTAACATCATATAAACTGTCAGCAGTACCCGTATTTGTGAAATTAAATTGAGGTGCTACCAAATTATATCTTGCAAATAGAGTACCTGCACTGATTTGTTGTAAAGCACTTCTTTTTGTAATGATCCACTCATACGACCCAGTTGATAATGCATCCCCATTGCCAAGATTTGAAGTATTTGAGACATTAAACTTCCATACAGCGCAACTATCCATTCTAGCATATACAAAATTGGCTTGCGGTTTAGGATAGAGTGTAAATTGAGCACTAGCTGTATCAAAACATCCAAAAGAGGTAGTATCTAATACTTTTATTTGGTACACTATCGATTGCTGTGTTAAGTTATCTGCTAGTATAAACCTCGCTACATTATTACTTATTGAAATAGTTGGTGTTGGAGCATTAGGTGAATTAGCAGACCATGACCATATATTACTTTTAATACTAGCCATATTTGAGGCAGTAGCAATAAAATTAGCATTTCCACAATTCGCTAAACTACTAAGTACAATACTACTGCTAGGCCTTGGATGTACACGAAGGTTAACAACAGTATCAGCCATACATCCATCAGTGGTGGCAATCATTAATTTTATCTCATACACAGAATCAACCAATGAAGTATTATCCGGAATACGGAAACTAGGTTGTGCAGCAGTACCTGAATTTACTGTCGCAAAAGTATTTACAGATCCGGTATTGCGAATTGACCAAGTATACTGTGGTATTCCTTTAGCAATAGATACATTGCTAACTCGAATTGTCAAATCTTTTGAAGAACATATAGCATTACCACCCACTACCGAGAATATAGGTTTTGGAGCAGGTTGTACAAGAATTGATTTTTGAATTGAATCTTTACAGCCTGTTGCACTTGTTACAATTAATTGAACCAAGTATGCCGAGTCTACTAATGAATTTGAGTTTGAGAACCAAAATCTAGGATTGGATTCTACCGTTGATTGTAGCCCATTGTTTATTTTCCATTGATATGTTAAGCCAGTTGTATTATTGATAGCACCAATAAATGATTGATTATTGATCGTTACCGCTGCAGATTTACAAATCTTTGAAATACCTGTTGTGTCAAAATTAGCAACAGGATTTGCAAGTGTATTTACAACTTGAACCAAAGAATCGGAAGCACAACCAGAATTAGCAATAGCAACCAATTTAAATGTATACGCTTGACCTGACTTACTAGCTACAAATGTATTTGGAACTTGACTTGTGCTAAATAAGCTATCATTTACATACCATTTAAAAGTATCGGCATATAAACTTGTATTTGCAAAGCTGATGTTTAAAGGAGCACAACCATTCGAAGGCGAAGCGGTAAATAAAGATTTTGGCGTTGGTAAAATATAAATATTTTTTGTCAGCGAACTAACACATCCAGAAATTAATGTGGTTGCCTCTAGTGTAACTGTATACTTTTTGATACCTACTTGAGAAGCCGGTGTTGTAAAATTATGGGTATACCCTGTTTCGTTTATAGATACTACAACACCATCAATAAGCCACTTATAGGTTACAGCGCCCTGCCCTGCATAGGTTGTACTATTTGTAAATGTAACAGATTTTGAAGGCCCACAATACATAGAGTCGATAGGTGAAAAATCAACGATTGCAGAAGTTGTAACAGTCACAGGTTTTTGTAAAGTATCGGGACATCCATTTGGATGATAAGCAATCATTGCCACTTTGTAGCTTCCCGGTTGTACAAAAGTAAAGCTACTGTTGTAACCAGATCTATTACCAATAATCACGTTGTTGTTATCGGTATAATACCATCTTACAGAAGCAAAATCGGATGGCGTACTGTACGTATTATAAACAAACGGCGCGCAATTTATTAGATTATTATTTGAAGCAAACTGCGCCTGCACTGTCGGCAATACAGTTACGGTAATGGTTTCTGTTACAACACAACCTCTTGCAGTTAACGTAAATGTATACGGAACTACAATAGGAGCAGCAGTTGTGTTAATGAGTATTTCTTTAATAGTATTTCCATTACTACTATTAGCAGGGTTTTGAATGCCAACAATAGCAGCTCTACTCCAGCTAAATGAAGTGTTAACGACCGTACTTTGTGCTTCATAATTAAATACACTATTGGTACAAATAGCAGGAACCGTTATGATAGAGCTTAAACGCGGCTTGGGTTTTACTTCTACACTAATAGTAAAAATATTTCCAGTACAGTTACCCGATAAAGGTGTGATGGTGTAAACAGCCGTTTGCTCCGTGTTGGTAGGATTGGTTAGGGTGCCAAAAATAAAATTTTGATTGGTCCCTGCTGCCGAACCTGTAATCGTTCCAGATAAATTTGGAAGCGGCCAACTAAATGTTGAACCAGCAGGTATAATAGTAGTGCCAGTAAAAGTTGCAGGTGTTAAACTAAATGAACCTTCACTACAAATAGATACCACCTGATTAGGCACCGTTACTTTTGGATTGATGGTAACTGTTACTGTAAATGGACGACCAAAACATGCTCCATTTGAACCAGAAATTGGAGTAACCGTATAAACAACTGTTTGAACAACATTGGTTAAGTTGGTAAGCACCTGCGATATAGATACTTGAGGAACAAGCTGATTTTGTTGTCCACTTACATTTGGATTAGCTGCAACCGTCCATGTGTATCTTGTGTTTGGAGGAACAATATTTGCATTAACGCCTCCATCTACAGGAATTGTTGTAAATCTTATTTCGCTACAAATTGTTTCCGTAATATTTGCAATAGATGGAACAGCATTAACAGTATAAATAAATTGTTTAGAACTACCTGTACATGTTAATCCAAGGTTTGAATAGGTAGGCGTTATGGTTATCGTAGCAACCTGCGGTAATGTACCGGTATTGATAGTTGTAAATGAAGGGATATCACCTACGCCACTTGCCCCAAGACCAATAGTGGTATTGGAATTTGTCCAATTGTAATTTGTATTTGGCACAAATCCACTAAACGCAACAGCAGTTGTAGAAGACCCGGTACAAAGCTCTTGACTCACCGCCGCATTAACTGTAGGTATTGGATTTACTGCAATCGTAAATGATGTTGAAGCACCTGTACAACTTAAACCTGCATTGTTATAAATAGGTACCGCTGTTATGGTTCCTGAAATAGTGGCACTTGTAGTATTGGTTGTAACAAATGAAGCAATGTTTCCTACACCAGATCCGCCAAGGCCAATTGCGGTATTGGTATTGCTCCAATTATAAACCGTACCTGCAACGTTACCTG
>JAIYCS010000077.1 GCA_027487895.1 Sediminibacterium sp.
GGTGGATTTACGCAAACCAAAGATTCGGATCCTGCTTTTGGTGCAACCGTGTATGAAATTATTGAAGCAGCAGTTGCAGAATACAACTATCCGGTATGTAACGATTTTCCAGTAAGTCACGACAAAGAAAACTACGCCATCAAGCATGGCATGGAGTATGTATTAGAAGTTACTGCTAAAAAAGTAAGTTTGAAAGAAGTATAGAACGCTTATCCTAAACTATCTTCTATGTCTTCGTCGGGTCCTTCAAAATCTGTGCGCTTTAAATTTAAATTAGAAACAGGCGCTACAATTAATGGGAATTTTTCGACGGTTACATTACTTGGATCCAGTCCAAAGCCACGCTCTTCTCCAAGGCTAATTTCTTTGAGCCAGAAATAGAGTTTCATGATCACTCTTTCTATGATAGGAAGTTCGTTGTCTTGGCTTAAATATTTTTCTAGTACGATAAATTGGAAATCGCCCACCACATTGTTTTTTTCGAGGCTTTCGTAACGGCTGGTAATATTCACTTCTTTATTGGTTACTAAATCCTCTACTACTTTTCTAAACATGAGGTTGATGCGCTGTTCCATTCTAAAACCAAGTCTAAATTCAACCCTAATAATATCGTTTGGAATGATATGTTCTACCGAGTATTCGCAAGTGTATGGCTCGTCTATAACATCTACGTGCACAAACCAATAAATATCCGCGCGTTTTGGTTTTTTATTTAAAATAGAATAGATGATTTTGTGCTCAATTTCTTTGTGGTTATTGGCACTGGTCATATACACTAAGTGCGTTGCATATTTAGGAATGGATTTGTCGTTACTAAGTTCCTGAATCATTGGAATATAGTCTTCTAAATGTACAAACTCAACGTATCTGTTTTTAATTTTTCTGCTTCTAAACCAAACATACATCACAGCAAATAATGCACCACCAACAATGAGTGTTACATAACCACCATGCATGAATTTTTCTAGGTTGGCAATTAAAAACGAACTTTCAATGAGTAAATAAACAACGAGGTATAGATAAATCCAGGATGGAGCCGTTCTTTTGCTTACCAAAAAGTTGGCAAACAAAATAGAAGTACTAATCATGCAAAGCGTAATCGCTAAACCGTAGGCAGCGCCCATGTTTGCAGATTTTTGAAAGTATAAAGTGATGCCCACGCAACCAACAAATAGTAAAAAACTAATCCCCGGAATATACAATTGTCCTTTTTCTTCGGTAGGGTAATTGATTTTCATTTTAGGCCATAAGTTTAGGCGCATCGCTTCACTAATAAGTGTAAAGGATCCTGAAATTAATGCCTGGCTCGCAATAATGGCTGCCGCTGCAGCAATGATAATTCCAATCAGTTTAAACCACTGTGGCATGATACCAATGAACGGATTAAAGCCATCTGCCATAACTGCTGCAGGAATAATTTGTCCTTTATACTGCGCTAGTAACCAAGCACCTTGGCCTAAATAGTTAATGATCAAACATGTTTTTACAAAAATCCAGGAGATACGAATATTGCCTTTACCGCAGTGCCCTAGATCACTATAAAGCGCTTCGGCTCCTGTGGTACATAAAAACACGGCACCTAGTAGCCAAAATCCTTTGGGATAGGTAGCTAGTAATTTTACACCATAGTAAGGGTTAAAGGCTTTGAAAACACTCAGTTCATCCACAATATGTGAAAGGCCTAAAATGGCAATCATGCCAAACCACACCATCATTATGGGGCCAAACAATTTACCAATAGAAGCGGTTCCAAATTGTTGTACAAAAAATAAAATACTAATAATGGCAATTACAATGGTTACAATGGTTTGTTGGGTAATGTCATGGAATACAGGTATTTGTCTGAGTCCTTCAATGGCCGAAGTAACGGTAATGGGTGGCGTAATAATACCATCGGCAAGTAGGGCCGCACCACCAATCATGGCAGGTATTACAAGCCATTTTTTACGTCTTCTTACAAGCGCGTATAAACTAAAGATACCTCCTTCACCTTTGTTGTCTGCTCTTAAAGTCAGAATCACATATTTAAAAGTAGTTTGAAGCGTTAGTGTCCAAATAATACAAGACAGGGAGCCAACAATTAGCAAATCGCTAATTTCTCTACCTGAAATGATTTCGTTTAAAACGTATAAGGGAGAGGTTCCAATGTCTCCGTAAATGATACCTAGTGCAATGACGAGTCCTGCAGAAGTGACTTTGTTAATATTCTTGCTCACGCATGTAAAATTTTGCTACACAAATGTATAGTAAAAAACAAGTTCCGGTTCCAAATAAAAGGGAACTACCTTAAGATATATTTAGCCTTTTGAAAGGGAAGTTCTTACCAAAGGGGCTTACCTTTGATTGTCTAAAGCTTTTTGGTATGAAAAAGTCAATTTTACTCCTTTTGTTGCTGGTTAATATGCTTCCTCTGTCCCTCATGGCGCAGCAAATAGCCTATTCTGAGCCTGATAAAGACGATCCTCGTTCCTATAGTTTTGAAGTGCTAGGAAAAGTAGGGGGTAAAATTCTCGTGTACAAAAACTACCGTTTTAGCCATTCTATTTCGGTATTTGATCAGGATATGAACCTGCTGGGTAAGCAGCAAATTAACATGCCAGACAGGCTCATGCAAACCGACTTTTTAACCTATGCCAATCACTTTTATTTACTCTATCAGTTTCAACGAAAAAACACCGTCTATTGCATGGCGGTAAAAATGGATAGCGATGGTAATTTATTATCGGAGCCCATGCAACTTGATAGTACCGTCGATGTTACATCTATTGGTACTAACCGTCTGTATTCTTTGGTGGTAAGTGAAGACAAGAAAAAAATAATGATTTTTAAAATCAATAGCCACAACGAAAAATCGCATGCATTAACAACCTGCTTATTTGATCAGGATTTTACACTCATCAAAAAATCTTTAATTCAAGTGCCCATGCCACAGCGCAACGATTTTATGGCAGAGTTTGCACTAGATAATGAAGGCAATTTAATTTGTGTAAGAGCGAGTGGTACCGCGCAAAACGACAATATCAACAAAGTATCTCTCATAACAAAAAAAGCCAATGAAGACAATGCCTACATTTCTGATTTAGCAGTTCGCGGCATTTATTTAGATGACATTCATATTAAAGTAGATAATTTAAACAAGCATTATTTAATCACATCTTTTTTTAGCAAACAAAGACGTGGCAATATTGAAGGCATTTATTTTACTTTATGGGATAAAAATTCAGACAAGGAATTGCTCAACGCCACTACTTATTTTTCCGAAGAATTTAAAGAAGATGCAAAGGGTCAAAACGGTGTTAAAATGGCCTTCAATGATTATTTCTTAAAAAATATTATACTGAGACGTGATGGTGGTTTTATGATGATTTCAGAATCTGTTTTTTCTTCATCAAGAGGTAGTACGCTTAATCGATGGGATTACTTATATGGTTCTCCTTTTTTTTTTTTTTTTTACTTTTATTCATGGAATAGTCCCATGGGTGGCATGGGGCTTTCGCCTTGGGGTCGAAATCCTGCTTTTTTTGGAAACAACAACCAGGTTAGGTATTACGCCGAAAACATTGCCGTTATATCTTTTGATCCAAAAGGAAATATGGAATGGAGTAATATGATTCGTAAAAATCAGTACGACGATAATTCCGAAAATTTTATTGGATTTTCTATGTTAAATAGTGGTGAGCAACTCAATTTCATTTTTAACATGCAAGAAAAAAACCAAAATGTTTTAACCAATCAGGCGATTGCGCCAGATGGAAGAATTAACCGAAATCCTACTTTCAAAAATGTAGATCGTGGTCATGAATTTATGCCAAGGCTAGCAAAGCAAATTGGACTTAGGCAAATTATTGTTCCATGTATGTACAGGGGCTATACTTGTTTTGCTAAAATTGAATATTAGCTTACTTTTAGGCCATAACAAGCTGCATGGTATTTTTATTTAGAGACAGATCCGTTGTTAATATACTACTCGTCCTTCTTTTAAGTGTTGGGGTTCATTTGCATGCGTCGGAGCAGGCGCTACCAGCAGCTACTCATTTGGGGCAACAAAACGGTTTGTTTTCTTATGTTTTAGCGCGGTACATCTATAATTTACCACTGGCTATCCAAATCATTTTATTTCATGCGCTGCTATTAGCTCAGGCGCTTCGCCTTAATATGGTGATGCAGGATCTCCGTATGTTTTCGAGCATTAACTATGTGCCTGCCATGACCTATGTTTTGCTGTCTGGGCTCATCATGAACGCGCCTACCATTACAGAGACGCTCGTGAGTAATTCTCTGACGCTTTGGATATTTATTAAATTGAGTAGACTGTACAATAACCCGGAACCCAAAACACTGTTATTTAATATTGGCATTATTGCTGGAATTTCTATTTTGTTGTTTCATCCCACTGCTATATTAATTGTGGTGGTTTTATTTGCACTTGCCGTTGTAAGGCCTTTTAGAATTGCCGAGTGGCTGGTTTTACTTCTTGGAATTTTACTGCCTTACTATTTTTTGGTGGTCTTTTTGTACCTCAACAATCAATTTGCTTTACTCAGCATTTATTTGCCCCATCTAACTTTTGGTTCTCCTGTACATGGTCTTGGTAAATTGTATTTGATAAATTTAGGTTTTGTCCTATTTGCTACACTTGTTGGGCTTTATCAATTACAGCTACATGTGGGTAGGCTGGTGATACAAATTCGTAAAAACTGGGGGGTCATGATGGTGCTCCTTTTTACCCTTATTTTAAGCCCCTTCCTGTTTAGTAGTTTAGGCACACAAGTGCTACTCATGGGGCTCGTACCGCTGTCTGCCACCATTTCTAACGGGTATAGCAACCCTAAAAAGCTATTACTCCCTAATTTCCTGTTTTGGACGGCCCTTGGCCTTATAATTATCAACAACTGGCATTTGGTGAAAATTTAGCCTTTTGCTTATCTTTTTGAGGGTTACCTTTGCAGTATTCTATCAGATAATTATACATTTTATGAAGTTTGGTGTGGTTGTATTTCCAGGATCTAATTGTGACAGAGATATGCAGGATGCTTTGGCCCAGGATTTGGGTAAAGAAGTGATTATGTTATGGCATAAAGACAAAGACCTTAGCATGTTTACCACAAACGATTGTATTATACTTCCGGGTGGATTTTCTTACGGTGATTATTTACGTTGTGGAGCAATTGCACGTTTTAGTCCCATGATGCAATCTGTTATTGATTTTGCAAACAGGGGCGGAAAAGTGCTCGGTGTTTGTAATGGTTTTCAAATATTATGTGAGAGTGGATTACTACCAGGTGTATTACTACAAAATGCCAACCAACAATTTATTTGTAAAAATGTATTTATAAAAAATGCAGCAACAGGTGCTTTAAAAATCCCTATTGCGCATGGCGAAGGCAGGTATTTTGCAGATCAAAAAACACTGGATACCCTAGAAGCTAACGGTCAAATCATTTTCACCTATTGTGACGAAAATGGAAATGAAACAGAAGGCAGCAATCCTAATGGTGCTACAAAAAATATTGCCGGCATCAGTAATGCAGCAAAAAATGTATTTGGTATGATGCCACACCCAGAGCGTGCTACCTCTAGTGTGCTTGGGAATATTGACGGTAAAAAAGTGTTTGAATTACTTGGGTTAAATTAACGATAATGAAAAAAATATTTTCAATACTTGCTGTTTTGTTTATTACTTATGCAGCGTCGGCTCAAATTCAGGACCCCGTAGATTGGTCTTATTCGGTAAAAAAAGTGAGTGCCGATACCTATACTTTTACGGCTACCGCAAACATCGAAGGGGATTGGCATATTTATTCGCAAACCACTGGAAAGGGTGGTCCGGTTCCTACTAAAATTAATTTTAAAAATAACCCGCTTATTACTAAAGTAGGTGTTACCAAAGAAGTAGGTAAAGTAAAGCAGGTGTTCGACGACTTATTTAAAACCACGGTTCGTTATATTGGTGAAACAGCCACTTATACGCAAACATTAAAAGTGCGTGGTGGTGTTAAAACAAATATTAGCGGCACCATTGAGTATATGGTTTGTGACGACCGCCAGTGCTTACCGCCAAGCAAAAAAACTTTTGACCTCAAGCTTCAATAATGACTAAGAAAATATTATTTATTGTTTTACTTGCCAGTATACAATTAATTTACAGCGCAGCTGCACAGGATTCGAAACAACCTGTGCAGTTTGTTTTTTCGGCCACTAAATTAACGGACAGTTCTGCAACGCTTACGGTTCATGCTGTGGCTGCAAAAGGCACCCGCATTTTTACAGCCGTTAAAAAAAATAACGACGATGTGTTTGTATCGTCGTTACAATTAGATAGTTTGGCTTATATACATGGAACCGTTATTGAAGAGGGCGTTGCAGGTGCTGTAGCGCTTCCCGGTAGCACAGATAAAGGCACGGCTTATGATAGCGTAACATTTACATACACCCTTGGTATTAAAGCAGACGCCACTGCTATTAAAGGTTCTTTTAATTGGCTAGGTGTTTCTGGTGATGATTTTCCAAGTGGCGAAGAAAAAATAAATGTAACGATTACTGTTGCGGCTACAACTGCTAACGATGTGGCTGACGCCGGCGCGGCATCTGAAAATAAAGAAGGCTCTATGTGGAGCATCTTTTTACTTTGTTTAGCAACCGGACTACTCGCTGTCATTACGCCTTGTGTTTTTCCGCTCATTCCAGTTACGGTTAGCTTTTTTTTAAAGCGCAGCAAAACAAGATTAGAAGGTTTAAAAAATGCACTTTGGTACTCTATATCGATTGTACTTATTTATACCATTCCTACGCTCGTGCTCACGCTTATTTTTGGCGATAAAATTTTATATACCATTTCTACGCACCCGGTTTCTAATATTTTCTTTTTTGTGGTGTTTATTGTTTTTGCCATTTCATTTTTTGGTGCTTTTGAATTAGCGCTCCCTAATAGTTGGGCCAATAAAGCCGATCAAAAAGCGGGCAAAGGTGGATTACTTGGTATCTTTTTTATGGCCCTAACGCTGGTGATTGTTTCGTTTTCTTGCACCGGTCCTATTGTTGGCACCTTGCTTGGTCAAACCAGTATGCAAGGCGTAGGACTCGCTCCCATTGTA
>JAIYCS010000062.1 GCA_027487895.1 Sediminibacterium sp.
ATTTGCCTACTACTTTAAAAATTATTAAAGATAATTTGTTTACGCCGCCACCTATTTTTAATTTGATTCAAGAAAATGCAGGGTCGGACAATAAAGAAATGTATCAGGTTTTCAATATGGGGCACCGCCTAGAAATTTTTACCAATGAAAAAACGGCAGCGGCACTTATTGAAATTGCTGCTGAGTTTAATATAGACGCTCAAGTTGTAGGTCGTGTAGAAGCTGCGGCAAAGTCAAGCTTACACTTACATACTTCAACCGGTATTATCGATTTTGAATATTAAAATATTTTTATGTCAGAAACAGTTGTATCCATTAACCAAGCTAAAATTTATCAAGGCAACAATCTAATTTTAGATGATGTCAATTTTACGGTTCAAAAAGGGGAGTTTGTTTACCTTGTTGGAAAAACTGGAACCGGTAAAAGTAGTTTACTAAAAACACTATATGGCGAGCTCGCATTACAGCATGGAACTGGCTCTGTGGTTGGGTTTGACTTAAAAGATATGGACTGGAAAAAAGTGCCTTTTTTACGCCGAAATTTAGGTGTGGTATTCCAGGATTTTCAATTATTAACCGACCGTAATGTGCATGAAAATTTACGCTTTGTATTGCAAGCAACCGGTTGGCAGGATGAGCGTTTGATTGAAGAAAAAATCAACGACGTTTTAGATAAGGTAGGCCTTAAAAGTAAAGGCTTTAAAATGCCTTTTGAAATGAGTGGTGGCGAACAACAACGCGTTGATATTGCCCGTGCGCTTTTAAATTCTCCCAAACTAATTTTAGCGGATGAGCCTACAGGAAATCTCGATCCTGAAACCAGTGATGAAATTATGCAACTGCTTATTCATATTGCAAAAGATTATGGTACAGCTGTAATTATGGCTACCCACGATTTCATTGTCATTAACAGATATCCTTCTCGTATTTTAAAAACGGAGGGTGGGAAAGTGTTGGATAGCGGTGCCTTATAAATGATTTGATTTCATTAATTCTTTAACCCCAAATGATAGTGGCACATTCTTTGGCCAGCATATCGTTTGTTTTTTCCAATGCCATCAATTGCTTTCTTGTTTCAATCTCTTCTTCCGAAAATGGATGGTGGTAGAGTTGAATAATGATTTCTTGAAACGCATTTGCCGATGAACCTTGATGGTAAGAAGCAGCAAGGGAATTGTTAACCACTTTTGTATTTGTTAAACAGTGCCTGCCATGTTTTATGCCTTCGATTAACGCTTCATCAGCACCATCTTTTACAAAACATGGCTGAATTACAATTTGTGCTTTTTCAATCATGTCTTGACGCTCAGAACTCGAAGGGTTGGCTACAATGCAGGTGTGTGGCTGACTGTGGGCAAGTGCAACCAAGCTAGGCGAAGGGTTATTGCCGGTGATGACAAAAGGTACTTTAAGGTTGTGAAATACATGGGTTAAAAGCCAACGAGCGGTTTTATGGGTAGCTGCATCAGAAAGGTTCCCCTGAAAGAGGCAGTAGTTACCTAAGCCTGTTTTGCTACTAACACTACTATTACTGTTGTTAAATGGAGCCAGTATTTGTATGTTGCCGCCCAAAAAAGAATCGGCTAATGTTTTTTTGTCTATATCAGATGTTACAATCCATGTAACACGCTGGTTTATTTTTTTGAGTATTTTTTTGGATAAAACCGCTTCTCTCTGATAAAATAGTTTCTTTAATGGGGCGATGCTCCTTTCTTGGAGATACCTAAAATACCTAGGGGCATAGGTGAGTAGGCGCACCCAAATATTTTTATTGGCAAGCGCTGATGATAATGCCAATTCTGAGGGGCCTAAACCTTCAATTAAAACCGGGAAATTGTTTTCATTGAGATCGTTAATGAGTTGGGTATTCAGATACTTACTAGTGGCATAGGGTGCCGAAAATGAAAAATTTCGATGCCCCTGATTGATGGGGTATGTTTTTACAGAGCTGCAAATTTTTGAAACTTGCGAAGTGGTAGCGGTGTTAATCGTCGAATCTGAGTCACTAAAAGTAAATAGATGCACCTGAACACCCGACCCCGATAGTGCCTCTATAAGCCAGTAGGTTTGCTGTGCATCACCAAGGGTGTTTGGGCAGGGTAGGTTTCCGGATATAATGTTTAGGCTTCTTTGCATGGTGGTACAAATTCAACAACAAGTTGCTCCTTTGATTGTTCGCTGATGTGCCCAAATCAACACCGATTGTATTGACAAATGGGGTCATTTACAGGTCTAATTCTAAGTTTTTTTTCCACGAAACTAAACTCATTTTTTATTCCATCAAAAGTCTATAAATAATTGATAAACAATATATTGTAACTATCTTATTGTTAATTTAATATATCTAAATTTAACTTCTCCACGTCTTATTAACAAGCCTGCAATTTTTACCATCATTTCTACCTGTTTTAATGTAAGTTCGCGGGTATTAAAAGAATAGAAAAGTGAGATTAAAATCATTAGAAATCAAAGGGTTCAAAAGTTTTGCTGACAAAACAGTGGTAACATTTGACGAAGGTATTACTGGGATTATTGGGCCCAATGGTTGTGGTAAAAGTAACATCATTGATAGCATCAGATGGGTTATTGGTGAGCAAAAGATATCGGCGCTTAGAAGTGAAAACCTCGATGCACTCGTTTTTAATGGTAGTAAAACAAGAAGTGCGAGTGGACTCGCGGAAGTGAGTTTGACTTTTGAAAACACTAAAAATTTACTTCCTACCGAGTTTAGCACCGTAACCGTTACACGTAGGTTTTATAAAAACGGCGAGAGCGAGTACCGCCTCAACGACGTAAGTTGTCGTTTAAAAGACATCCACAATTTGTTTTTGGATACGGGTGTTAGTACCGATAGTTATGCCATCATCGAACTGGGTATGGTGGATGATATTATCAAGGATAAGGAAAATAGCCGCCGAAGAATGCTTGAGCAAGCAGCGGGTATTACCATTTACAAAACCAGAAAAAAGGAAGCTAAAAACAAATTAGATGCGACCGAGCAGGATTTAGCGCGTATCGAAGATTTGTTGTTTGAAATCAACAACCAATTAAAGACCCTCGAAAATCAGGCTAAAAAAGCGGAAAAGTATTTTGAAATAAAGGGCGAGTTTAGAGAAGTGTCTATCGAGCTTGCTAAAGCTGCGCTCGAAGGCTTCAACATCACGTACAAGGAGCTAAATGAGCAACAAGACCTTGAGGTGAACAAGCGAGTGCAGTTAGAAGCTGAAATTGCAGTAGAAGAGGCGGAGCTTGAACAGGAAAAAGTAGGTTTTATTGAAAAAGAGCGCGCGCTTCAGAGCATGCAGCAGTCTTTTAACGATTTACTCCAAAATTTACGTGGTAAAGAAAACGATAAAAACTTAGCCACTCAAAAACTACATTACCTCAAAGAAAAAGAAACCAATTTAAAAGAGTTTTTAGACAAGGCTACAGGCCAGGTAAAAACCATTGGTGATTCTATCGAATACACACAAATTCAGGTTGGTGAAGAAGAAGCAAAATTAGCAGAGTTACAAGACGCTGTAGAAAATGCAAAGCTTGATATCGAAAACAAGCGCCGTAATTTTGATGAACGCAGATCAGGTGTAGACGCCCTAAGAAATGAGTTTCAACAAATTCAAAGAGGACAGTTTGACGCTGAAAAAAAGGTAGCCGTAGCAGATACTTCTATTCAAAACCTACAACGTGCGCAAACGCAGTTAACCGATGAGCAATCACAACGTGCGCAGCAGTTAACACAGTTACAAGAAGCGCTTGTAGAAAAAGAAGAAAGCCTAGTAGATAAGCGTAATGCTTTAGCAGATTTACAAGCGCACCAAGAAAAAACAAAGTCTAGTATTTTTGAAACACAACAAGCGCTTGAAGTGCTTCGTGGAGAGCTTGCCGAAGAAAATAGAAAATTAGACGCAAAGCGTAACGAATACAACTTACTTAAAAGTTTAATGGACTCGATGGAAGGTTATCCGGAGAGTATTAAGTTTTTACACAACAATCCAGATTGGAACCATTCGGCACCTATACTTTCTGACATTATTTATGTGAAGGAAGAATTTAGGGCAGCCGTTGAAAATGTTTTGGAGCCTTACCTAAACTACTACGTTGTTAATAATTTACAAGAAGGTTTGCAAGCGGTTCATTTATTGGATGCCAATCAAAAAGGTAAAGCCAACTTTTTTATGTTGGACAAGTTTGCCGATTTTAGATCAGACAGTTCACAACCGGCTGGCACATTTGCTGCACTCGATGTAGTAGAAGTAGACGAGCAATACAAAAAATTAGCACAGTACCTTTTATCTAATGTATACATCGCCGAAAACGAAGATGCTATTAACAACAGTAATGGCGCCATCGTTCTTGAAAAAACGGGCAAATTCGTAAAAGGTAAATACACATTAACAGGTGGTAGCGTTGGTTTATTTGAAGGTAAAAAAATTGGCCGTGCTAAAAATCTCGAAAAATTAGCAGAAGATATTACCGATCAGGAATCTGTAGTTAATTTATTAAAATCAGATATTCAGTTCAAGCACAATGAAGTGATTGCTTTTAATGATCAATTAAAAGAAGGCAGCATCAAGCAAACAGAAGCTGAAATTAACCAGCTTACCAACGAAGTTTTTGCTGCTAAAAATAGAATAGAAAATTTACAAGCCGCAACTTTAACAGCTACCGACCGCCTTGCAGATATTGAAGCGCGTTTGGGCGATGAGCATGATGCCATTTCAGAAACACGTGCGGCGCTTCATGAACTCAATGATAGCTTGCAAGCAACCGCAGAGCAAGTAAGGTTGGTAGAGCAGGACTATCATTTAGCTGAACAAGCTTACAATGAGGCTTCTGCTGCTTACAACGAAACCAATATTACGTTTACACGTCAGCAAAGTAAGATTACAACGCTTAAGCAAGAATTGCTTTTCAAAGAAAATCAGTTGAGCGAACTTATTGCGCAAATCGAATCCAATACTTCGCAGTTATCTGAGGCGTCTACCGATATTGCAGAAGGTGCTGCTGCACTTGCTGCATCAGAAGCGCTTTTAATTGAGCTGATGCAACAAAAAGAAGTAGAGGAGCAAAAATTAAATGAAGCAGATCAGGCTTACTATAACTTAAGAAACGCACTTCAAGAAAAAGAAAGTGAACTACGTTTAAAGTCTAAGAGTAAGGAAATGATTGATCATTTAGTGACAGAAATCAAAGACAAATTAAACAACTTGAAACTACAGTTAGCGGGTATGAAAGAACGCCTAAGTGTAGAATTTAAAGTTGAACTAGATGATATTTTAGACCAGCCTCGTACTTCTGAAACGCCGCTTGAAGAATTACAAAATACGTCAGAGCGTATGCGCAAGCGTCTCGAAAATATGGGTGAGGTGAATCCGACAGCTATTGAAGCTTTTACAGAAATGCGCAAGCGTTACGAGTTTATTTTGGAGCAAAAAAATGACCTTGTATCTGCAAAAGAATCTTTACTTCAAACCATTCAAGAAGTAGAGGCTACTGCAAACCAGCAATTTTTAGAGACCTTCAATAAAGTAAGAGAAAACTTCCAAAAAGTTTTTAAAGCTTTATTTACAGAAGAAGATACCGCCGACATGGTACTCGTTGATCCAACCAACTTAGCAGATACGGGTATTGATATTGTGGCAAAGCCTAAGGGCAAGCGTCCATCATCTATTACGCAGCTTAGTGGAGGAGAAAAAACATTAACGGCAACTGCATTACTATTTGCTATTTATCTAATTAAGCCAGCGCCATTCTGTATTTTGGATGAGGTGGATGCGCCATTAGATGATGCCAACGTAGGTAAGTTTACACAAATGATTAAGAAGTTTAGCGATAACTCACAGTTTATTATTGTAACACACAATAAGCAAACGATGGGTGCGGTAGATGTTATTTATGGTGTAACCATGCAAGAGCCAGGTGTAAGTAAACTTGTCCCTGTAGACTTTAGAAGTCTCACTAATTAAGGCGGTTGTTAAGGTCGGTTTTCATACTCTATGTGTCTTGTTTGGGGTGTTATCTTTTATTTACACGTCAACCAGATTTTTTTGATGGCGAAAAAGCGCCCGCAACCATTCAAATGTTGTATGATAGTGCAGCTAACCAAACCATTCCTGCTGCTGTATATCAGGCAGGGGGGAAGTGGCATCACACCGATGCGCGTTATATTTTGAGGCCTATTAAACTTGGTCAAAAAGTAACCGTCATTTATGAAACGGCTACGCCTGAAACAGCTGCTGTATATACCTTTTGGGGCTATTGGATTGGCTGGGGTGAACTCTTATTTTCTGTAATCATGTATGTGCTACTACTTCAAGTTGCGTATGCAGTAACCACCAATCCTAACGCAGAGTCATTTCAAGAACAACTCAGTTACAAGCCAGAAAATAAACGCAAATACAACGACTAAATTTATTTTATGAATCCGCTCGCTTCAAGTTTTTTGCAACTCGTTACCATCATGGATGAATTAAGGGAGCAGTGCCCTTGGGATAAAAAGCAAACCATTGATACGCTCCGCTCCATGACTATCGAGGAAACTTATGAGCTAGCCGATGCAATTACGAGTAAAGATTGGAATGGAATTAGAGAAGAGCTGGGGGATGTGTTACTACATATTTTATTTTATGCGCGCATTGGTAAAGAAGAAAATAAATTTCAGTTACAGGAAGTGATTGATGGGATTGCAAAAAAATTAATTGATAGGCATCCGCATATTTATGGCGATGTAAAAGTGGAGAATGAAGAAGACGTTAAACGTAACTGGGAGAAACTAAAATTAAAAGAAGGGAAAACATCGGTACTCAGTGGTGTGCCCGTATCCTTACCTGCACTTGTAAAAGCAACGCGTATGCAAGTAAAAGCAAAGCAGGTAGGATTTGAATGGAAAGAAACGGCTGAGGTGTGGAATAAAGTTGAAGAGGAGATAGGAGAGCTCAAAGAAGCTGTTGCCAGTTCCGATGTTTCAAAAATAGAAGACGAGTTTGGTGATGTGCTATTTAGCCTCGTCAATTATGCACGTTTTATTGGTGTAGATCCAGAATCGGCACTCGAAAAAACAAACCTAAAATTTAAATCGCGCTTCATGTTTATGGAAGCGCAGGCTACCGCACAGGGTAAAAGTTTAGGGGATATGACGCTTTCAGAAATGGATGTGCTTTGGAACGAAGCCAAAACCAAATAGCCACATTTTTCTATTTTCTTTTTGATTGCTGCGTAGCCACCCATCTTTCAAAGGCATCTAGATTATAGCTACTCAGGTTGTTTTCTTTGGTTACACCCGCTTTTTGAGCCACTAAAACGCCATACCTGCAATCATCAAATCCATCTATGGCATGCGCATCCGGATTAATAGAAATGAGTAGGCCTTTATCAAGTGCTTTTCCAATCATGCGCCAGTCAATATCTAACCTTCTAGGGTGCGCGTTTAATTCTATAACAACATTGTTAGCCGCACAGGCATCAATAATTTTCTGATGGTCTACAGGGTAGCCTTTGCGGCTTAATAAGAGCCTGCCCGTCATATGCCCCAGTATATTGGTGTATGGGTTTTCGATGGCCGTAATGAGCCGTTGCATGGCTTTTTCTTCCTGCATTTTTAAATTCGAATGCACGGATGCGATAATTAAATCAAAACTTTGAAGGATGCCCGGTGCATAATCGAGGCTTCCGTCATTTAAAATATCGCTTTCTATGCTTTTAAAAATTTTAAAAGGAGCTAGTTGTTTATTGATTTGATCTATTTCTTTGTGCTGCGCTATAATGCGGTCTTCTTGTAATCCACTTGCATAAAATGCCGATTTTGAGTGGTCACTAATTACCAAATATTCAAATCCCTGTGCTTTAGCAGCCGTTGCCATGTCTAAAAGCGTGTTAGAACCATCGCTCCATTTACTATGACTATGTATAATACCCTTAATATCTGAAGGCACTATAATTGTAGGAAGGCCCTTACTTGTTGCAGTATCAATAATAGTATCTTCTTCTCTTAAATAGGGTGGAATAAATGGGATATTGGCCGCTTTAAAGATATCTTCTTCTGAAATAAAGCTTTGATCAAGCCCACCGGGCACCAATTGGTTTATTTTTTCTAAAAAAGAAGGGGCGCAACTGGTTTTAAAGAGGGTGGTAACTAAATGTTGTATGTCTACAACATGAAATCCGAGGGTGCTATTTTCTGGAGAAGTAACTTCTAGATAATTTGGCGTGCTGGACTGAATTTCGAAATTATTTTCTTCAAAAAAACTTTCTAGGGGTGCTAATTCTTGGTCCGTTACCCACTCCAAAATGGTAATCACCTCCTGTTGCTGTCTAAAAGCGCCGGTTACAAAAAAGCTAGATTCATTAAAATGTTCGGTCCATTTTTGCTGCAACAGCTCCACCACGGGTTCCATTTGTGCATATAAAAAATTACCCTGTGCGTTTACATAAAATTCGATAGCCGCTTGAATATTGGCTTGTGTTTTTTCTCCAAAACCTTTGTATAAAGTAAGTCGGTTTTCTTCGCAAGCATAGAGTAGTTCGCCGAGTGTTTCAATTTCTAATTCTTTCCAAATGGTTGCAATTTTTTTAGGACCAATTCCTTTTATGCGTAGCATTTCTAAAATGCCTGCTGGTGTTTTTTGGATATAGTCCTCTAAAATTTCAAGTTGTCCGGTTTCTAATTGCTCAATAATTTTTTTTCCCGTTGTTGTACCAATCCCACGCTGCGAAAAAATAGTTTGCGGCTCCAGTGTAGATAATTCTTGTTCTAGCTTATCTATGGTGAAAGCCGCACTGGCATAGGATTTGGCCTTAAATGCGTCATCTCCGTGTATGTCCATTAATTTGGAGAGGAGGGAGAAGTTATCTGCAATCGCTTCGTTGGTCATGGGTATGAAATTGGGTCTCAATATAGCACAAAAAAAAGTCCCGCAAGATTGCGGGACTTCTAAATCTATTTTAGCTAAAGCTAAACTAAGATTACTTCTTTTTAGCAGCAGCCTTCTTAGGAGCAGCTTTTTTAGCAGCCTTCTTAGGAGCAGCTTTTTTAGCAGCTTTCTTAGGAGCAGCTTTTTTAGCAGCTTTCTTAGGAGCAGCTTTTTTAGCAGCTTTCTTAGGAGC
>JAIYCS010000086.1 GCA_027487895.1 Sediminibacterium sp.
TAAAAAAGAATTCGCTGTTTAGATTGATATCATTGCACAAATTCTTTATAAAACATTAAAAATAATTATAATGACTTGAATTTAAATAAACTTCCTATTACTTCATAAACACAAGAGCTATTAAGCCCTAATTGCCCGAACTAATATCACAAAAAAAATTGGCCCAGAATTTATCTGAGCCAATCCTTAAAATGGAGGGAAAGATCCCTTCTTGGTGGAGCCGACCGGACTCGAACCGGTGTCCAAACATCGTGACCATTAGCTTTCTACATGCTTATTTCGGTATTCATTGTAGACGAAAGGCCGGGAACGAACAAACCAATACATTACTTAGCTGGATAGTCTTAAGCAATAGGCACAGCCTACTATTGCAGCATCCTCTTTTGTTTTGAGTCGGCGGCGGCACCTGGAAAGAAGCGAACCTGTGCGGCGGCCCAAATGGTTACTTAATCACTGATTAAGCAGCCATGGCATACTGAGTATTGCCATTTGAAGTTTGAGTATTCAGATTGAAGTGCTAATTACACAACGCACTGCATGCTTACACCAACAATAACCTATGCTGTCAAAACCAGTACGACCCCATAGCTTGCGGTTAGCAAAAAGCCAAATGCAAAGGTAACACTATTTACACACTTATTTAAATAATCTCCAAAAGTCGAGACCTAGCGCGTATACCATTAAACTTAACAGTAGCACCATACCCACCATTTGTGCGTATTCCATGAACTTATCGGAAGGCTTACGCTTTGTGATCATCTCATAGAGTGTAAAGAGGGCATGTCCCCCATCGAGTGCCGGAATAGGTAAAATATTCATGAAGGCTAATATAATAGAGAATATACCTGTTAATGTCCAAAAACGTTCCCAATCCCAAGTGCCCGGAAAAGTATTACCAATACTTATAACGCTACCTAGCGAATCACTTGCAGCTACCTTACCCGTAAAAATTTGTTTGATACCCGTAACGTAACGGTCTAGTGTTTCCCAAGTTTTTGTAAAACCTACTGGTATAGATTCAAAAAAGCCATAGGTTTTTGTGTTGGTTCCAAATAAAACGAGTGGACTTCTTCCAAAAAATCCAAGCTTTCCTTTTTCATTTACTTTAACGCGCACATCCACAGTATCAGAACCACGAAGCACGGTTAAACTCACAATCGAATCTTCGTATCCTTTTTTTAACTGATCAAACTCGTGGTAAAATAAAAATGGCTTGTTGTTAAAAGCAATCAGTTGGTCATTTTTAATAAGCGCATCTTTTGTAAAAACAGCAGTGCTTGACACGGAGTCTACAATGGCCGGATAACGCGGCATCACAAGTGATGTTTCATTGGCCACTTTAGCAAGTTTTCCAATAAATCCAGCAGGCACTTGTATATCTATAGTGCTATCGTTTCTGGTTACTTGTAAAACTTTGGCGTCATTTAAAACCATTTCTGCTTCAAGGGTTCCAAAAGCTTCTAGTGGTTTTCCATCAATGCCTACTACATTATCACCGTCTTTAATACCAATTGATTTTGCCAGTGAATCGGCAACAATTCCATTTTTTAAATTTTTAACAGGCAAATATTCTTCACCCCATACCCAGGTAATACCAATAAAAATAACAATGGCAAGCACTACGTTTACGAGCACCCCACCTATCATGATAATCAAACGCTGCCAGGCTGGTTTAGATCTAAACTCATGTGGCTCTGGAGGCTTATTCATTTGCTCTTTATCCATGCTCTCATCAATCATACCGGCAATTTTTACATAGCCGCCAAATGGGACCCAGCCAATACCGTATTCGGTTTCGCCTTTTTTCTTTTTCCAAATACTAAACCAAGGATCAAAGAATAAATAAAACTTATCTACCCTGCAGTTAAATAATTTAGCAGGAATAAAATGCCCTAGTTCGTGTAGGGTTACTAAAATTGAAAAAGATAAAATAAACTGTCCAGCTTTAACGCCAACACTTAACCAATCTACCATTAATAATGTCATAAATATCTATTGAAAAACTTTTTACAAATGAATGAGTGAGGCAGCAAAACTTCTTGCTTCTCCATCACTTTCAAAATACTCTTCGAGGGTTGGCTTTTGAATGAAAGCCATTTTTTGCATGGTTTGTTCCACCACTTCTGTCATATCCAAAAATCCAATTCGGTTTCTTAAAAATGCATAGACTGCAATTTCATTGGCCGCATTTAAAATACATGGCAGGTTACCTCCTTTATGAAGTGCCTCTATTGCGAGTGCTAAATTTCTAAATGTTTTGGTATCAGGCTCATCAAAAGTTAGCGTGTTTGGCTTTCTAAAATCGTAGCGTGGAAAATTATTTTCGAGACGCTGCGGAAAGGCAAGTGCGTACTGAATAGGAAGCTTCATATCAGGTAGGCCCATTTGTGCTTTGATACTTCCGTCATCAAATTGAACCATGCTATGAATAATACTTTGCGGATGGATCACCACTTCAATTTGTTCGGGTTGTAAATTAAACAACCACTTGGCTTCAATCATCTCAAGCCCTTTATTCATAAGGGTTGCAGAGTCTACGCTGATTTTTGCACCCATGCTCCAGTTGGGATGTTGGAGTGCGTGATCGCGTTTTACATTCACCAAAAAATTAGGTTTTTTACCTAAAAATGGACCACCGCTCGCCGTTAAAATAATGCGCTCAATTTTATTGCGACCCTCTCCTACCAAGCATTGAAATATGGCAGAGTGCTCCGAGTCTACGGGAATAATGGGCACTCTTTTTTCCATGGCCATTTGCATCACAATATCACCAGCAACCACCAGGGTTTCTTTATTAGCAAGAGCAATAGGCTTTCCGCATGAAATCGCTTTTAAAGTTGGTTTTAATCCTGCATAACCAACAATGGCAGCAAGCATCATATCGTAACAATCAAGCGCAGCAACTTCAACAAGTGCTTTCTCCCCTGCAAAAACTTTTATGTTTGTTTTGGAGAGCGCTTCTTTTACATTCAGGTATTTTTTTTCGTCACCAATAACCACCACATTGGGGTTAAATTGTAACGCCTGTTCAATTAGTAAAGCATCATTGTTTTGCGCCGTTAATACTTCGGCAGTAAATAATGAAGGGTTGGCAGCAATAACTTCAAGTGCCTGTGTTCCTATCGAACCTGTAGAGCCGTATATGGCGATCCTTTTTTGACTACTCATTGTTTAATGGGTATTTACTACCCTGATTTTTTACTGCCACAAGATAAGATAAAAATAAACTAGATTTTAGTGGCAATAAAGTTAGAAAGGGCATCTGCTAGGACCCTATCATTACTTAGCCTTGGCACTTTATTTTGACCCCCTAATTTGCCAATAGAACGCATGTACTGCACAAAGGCATCATTTTGTAGGGGACGTATTTTTAAAGGTTCTAAAATGGCGCCTTTAATGAGGTCGTCATAATAGACATTTTGTTGGCGCATCGCTGCGTCCAATTTTGCTGCAAAATCTTCCAAATTTGAAGGTGCTTTTTCAAAAGCAATAAACCATTCGTGGTAACTTTTTCCAGCAGCATCTAAACCTGCCACAAAAGGTGCAACGGTAAACTCAGTTATACTAGCATTTGTTTGTGCAGCAACTTGTAAAAGTGCCGCTTCTACTTCTTCACCAATCACGTGTTCTCCAAAGGCAGAAATAAAATGTTTGATCCTTCCAGTAACAACAATTTTATAAGGGTCTATACGCACAAAATTTACGGTATCACCAATGTTATAACCCCAGAGTCCCGCATTGCTATTGATGATAAGTGCATAATTGACACCCAGCTCAACCTCTTGTAAACAAAGCCTTGTAGGGTTTTCAGAAAAAATTTCGTTCGCCGGAATAAATTCAAAAAAGATACCGCTATTGGTATTTAATAGTAAACCAGATTCATTTTGTACATCCTGAAAAGCAAAAAATCCTTCACTGGCTGGAAAGAGTTCTACCGTATCAATTTTACGACCGATACTTTCAAATAATTTAGCTTTATAGGGTTCAAAGTTTACACCACCTTGTACCATCACATTAAAATTAGGAAACAGTTCTCCTACTTTTTTTCCAGTGGCTGATTCAAGTTTATCAAAATACATTTGTACCCAAGGTGGAATACCACTAATAAGGGTCATATCTTGATGCACCGTTTCAGATACAATCGCGTCTAATTTTTGTTCCCAATCTTCAATGCAATTGGTTTCGTAACTAGGAAGTTGATTAGACCGTAAATACGCCGGCACGTGGTGGTTTACAATGCCACTTAAACGTCCGGTAGCAATGCCGCCTACCCTTTCTAATTCGGGAGAGCCACTTAAGAAAATGAGTTTGCCAGAAGCAAATGCCGTGTTGCCCGTTTCTGCCATATAACAGAGTAATGCGTTACGGGCTGTATTAATATGATTATCAATTGAGTCTTTGGTAATGGGTATATATTTAACACCACTTGTAGTCCCGCTTGTTTTGGCAAAATAAATAGGTAGGCCCTTCCATAATATATTGTGCTTACCCTCTTTCACCATATTTATATATGGGACGAACTGCTCGTAATCTCGAATAGGAACTGCTTTTTTAAAGCCATCGTAGTCCACCACCGCCTCCAACCCATGGTCTTTACCAAACTGGGTGTTCTTGAGCACGCTTAATAATGACTTAAAAATGGAAGTTTGGTCCCCTACGGCCTGCTTCGCCTCTCTTTTAACCTTATTGGCTATATAATGAGCAAAGGGTTTGGCAAGTAATGATTTTAGATTCATTGAGTGACCTATTGGTGTTGGACCCGGCAAAAATAGAGAATTGTAGGCTTCAGATTTATTTGGAATTGTTAAGATATTAATACATTGAAAATCAATGATTTATCATTTTTTCACAAGAAGAAGGATAATTTTATAAAATTTTCACTCCAAAACCTTACCTTTGCCGTCCTAATTTTGGATAGCTATGTTAGCAGTTGTAAAAATCGCAGGTCAACAATTTAAAGTGCAAGCAGGACAGAGCTTGTACGTACCTCACCTGCAAGGTAAAACCGGAGACAAAGTTGAGTTCTCTGATGTATTGATGGTTGATAATGACGGGAAAATTGCCCTTGGCAGTGCCGTTAAAGCAGTCGTTAAAGCAGAAATTCTCAGCGACCTAGTACAAGGTGAAAAAGTGATCGCCTTTAAAATGAAAAGAAGAAAGGGCTTCCGCAAGAAGCACGGTCACAGAACGCATTATACGCGTATTAAAATAGAAAGCATTGCTTAATTTAAAATAGAATTATACCATGGCACACAAAAAAGGTGAAGGTAGTGTAAAGAACGGCCGCGACTCACAGAGTAAGCGTTTGGGCGTTAAGATTTATGGTGGCCAACCAGCCATCGCAGGCAATATCATTATTCGCCAGAGAGGTACGCAGTACCACCCTGGTAAAAATGTAGGCGTTGGTTTAGACTTTACTTTATTCGCGTTGAAAGACGGCGTTGTAGAGTTTAAAAAAGGCAAAAATGACAGAACAACAGTGTCGGTTGCTACCCCAGCTCCAACTGCTTAAAAAAATATTTTTTTGTAGTTTGAAATAATTTTTTACTTTTAATGTATTATTTACTAACCATTAAATCAAAAAAACATGGCAACTGCAAAAAAAGCTGCTAAGAAAGCTGCTCCTAAGAAGGCTGCTGCTCCTAAAAAAGCTGCTAAGAAAGCTGCTCCTAAGAAAGCTGCTAAGAAAGCTGCTCCTAAGAAAGCTGCTAAAAAAGCTGCTCCTAAGAAAGCTGCTAAAAAAGCTGCTCCTAAGAAGGCTGCTAAAAAAGCTGCTCCTAAGAAA
>JAIYCS010000124.1 GCA_027487895.1 Sediminibacterium sp.
CCAACAGGCCTTCGCTATTGTATCAATGGTGTGGTATTGGATTTTGTGCCTAAACCCGCCGATAAAAAATAAATCTATTTTTCGATATCCGAAAAATTGCGCGCGGCGGCTACTCCCCCAATAAAATTGTTTATTTTTGCTATTCAATTTGATACTATGATTACTACAGGAAACTCTATCATTAGCATTTATACCGAGATGACACCCAATCCGGAAACCATGAAATTTGTGGCCAACAAATTATTGTATCCAGGAAAAAGTTTAGACGTTGCCGACGAAACACTTGCGGCTGCATCTCCACTTGCAAAAGAGTTGTTTAGTTTTCCTTTTATCAAAGCTGTATTTATCGCTTCCAATTTTGTAACGCTTACAAAAACTCCAGATACCGATGATTGGCAGGATGTAATTCCAACCATTAAAACTTTTTTACAAGAGTATCTAGAAAATGGCGGTGTTGTAGTGAACGAAGAAGAGGTAGCAAAAATGAAACAAGAAGCGACCAATACCGTTAGCGCCGCCGATGACGATATTGTAAAGCGTGTAAAGGAATTATTAGAAAATTACGTGAAGCCAGCCGTAGAAATGGATGGTGGAGCGATACAATTTAAAAGCTACAATGATGGCGTTGTAAACTTAATGTTACAAGGTAGTTGTAGTGGTTGCCCTTCTTCGATGGTTACCTTAAAAGCCGGTATTGAAGGCATGATGAAACGCATGATTCCGGAAGTGAAAGAAGTGGTTGCAGAGGCCGAATAAAATGAGCCCTGCCACATTATACCAATCTTTTATAGATGGTTTATTACAAACATCCGCATTAGAATTTGTTGCCGTGCTTGCAGGTATTGCAAGTGTATGGTTTAGCAAAAAAGAACAGGTACTTGTGTATCCTGTGGGTCTTATCAACACCACCATATTTGTTTACTTAAGTTTTAAAGGTCACTTATTAGGTGAGGCCAGTGTAAACATTTACTACACGGTTATGAGTGTTTATGGTTGGTGGTTGTGGACGCGCAAAAATGAGCAGCAAGAAACCATTTTACAAATTCAGTTTTCTAATAACAAAGAACTTTTACAACAGCTTTTGTTTTTTGGTAGTTTTTATATCATACTTTATACGGCACTCTATTTTTCTAAAACTTCTTTTGCGCCGGGCGCCATCCCTTGGGCCGACGCGTTATCAAGCGCTGCAGCTTATACAGGTATGTGGCTTATGGCCAAGAAAAAAGTAGAAAGTTGGTATTATTGGATTGCTACAAATATTTTTTCGATACCCCTTTATTTTGTGAAAGGGTATGTATTTACCAGCGTTCAATTTTTTGTTTTGTTGATGCTTGCTGTTGCAGGACTTATCGAATGGCGTAAAAAAGCAAATGCTATATGAAACCCAATATTTCCTTAAAAAAAATAGTAGTAATAGGTCCCGAAAGTACCGGCAAATCTACGCTTTGCGGGTATTTAGCAGATTATTATAACACCCTTTGGTGCCCAGAGTTTGCTAGAGAATATTTATTAGAAAATGGAACTGCATATACTATTGACGATTTAATTACGATTGCAAAGGGTCAATTAGATGCAGAGCATAAACACATTGAAGCGCTACAATCACAAATAGATCAAACTGGAATTGTAAAGCCACTTATTGTTGATACAGATATGTACGTGATGAAAGTATGGGCCGAATATGTGTTTGGTACTTGCCCTACTTTTATATTGGATGAAATAAATAAGCAAGACTACGATTTGTATTTGCTTTGTAAGCCAGACATACCCTGGGTTAAAGACGAATTAAGAGAATACCCCGACGAAAAACCACGTCAAGAATTATTTCAGATTTATAAAGACATTTTAATCAATCAACAAACGCCTTGGGTTGAAATCAGTGGTGGTTTTGAAACGCGCAATCAAAAAGCGGTGGCAGCCATAGACGCCCTTTTAGCATACTAATAAATAGCCATGGTATACTTTTTACCAATGGGTAAATAGGCTTTGTGTTTTTGTTTTTGAAGGGTTCCTATACCATAAAAGCCAGCAGCAACAAGCAGTCTAGTGGAATTGCCAGCATCCAATAGCGGTAATCCTTTAATGATACTATTTGCGATGTTCAAAAACCTATAAGCGCCACTTCCTAGTTTAAAAAGAACGCCGTTTGTAAACATGCCAGATTTATACCTCGACTGTGGCATACCCGAAATTTCGTTGATACTAATTTTTAAAAATCCCAGCCAGGTTGTATCCACCCTAAAGCCACCAAACATAGTAGGTGATTGCTGTGCGCGGTACATATTAATAAGCAAGGAGTCTTTTAAAATGGTTTTTATTTTTCCCTCAATCCACTGCGTATTACTAAATCTAAATGTGATACAATCTTTTTCTATCCAGCTCTGAATGGTTCTACCTTTTTCTTTTAATACCAGTGTATTGCCAACCTGGGCACGCGATACTGAAGTAGTAAATACTACAGCTACAAGTAAGCCCAACAAGTATTTGTATGCAAACATGGTTTTATTTTAACGCTCCATAAAAAAGGAACACACCAAATCCGATGAGTATAACGCCGGCAATTTGATTGATTAAATGTAGGTTTTTAGTATTGAGTTTTGGCCTTAATTTTTCTGATAAAACAACTTTAACAATATCGGAGGCAAGTACAAAAACCAGGCAAGTAATAAAAACAACTGCTTTGTAATTGCCTGGATTGCTTGCTGCTGCTGCATCTGCAACAATTGCTGCGGTCCATGCAAACCAAAATAAAAACACACCGGGGTTTAATGTGTTCATAAAAAAACCAGATAAATAGAGCCCCACATATTTTTGCCAACTTAGTTTTTCTTGTGCGCCGTTTGTGTTTTCAGCAATACTTACTTTTTTAAATAGCAGCGTATAAATGCCCAGTCCAATTAAAAAAATACTGCCTGCTAAGGCAATTTTATTTTTGTGTTCTAGGGCTGTTGCAAAAAGTCCAGTAAAAAAATTACAAAACAACACCAACGAAATATCGGAAGTAGACACCCCTGCCACAAAGCTTAATCCTGCCCTTCGGCCACTATTGATGCTATGTTTTATGATTGCAAAAATGATGGGCCCCACCGAAATGCTCAATATCAACCCCAGCACTAAACCCTTTATTAGCGGCGCTATCATTATTTATGTATTACGTATGAATGATTCAAATGCCTCTAATTGTTTACCTTTTAAAACCCTTGGAAACTTGTGTTGTCCGCCTAATTTTCCTTGCGACTCCATAAAGCCCATCAATACATCTTCTTTTATGACTGAAACAGAAACGTCTTGTAAGGCGCTTTTACGCTCGGTGGCATAATCATCATTAATGGTGCATAGGTGCTTATCAATGGCTGCCGCTAATTCTTTTTCATTAACAGCGTCGTTGCAGGCCACATACCACTTGTGTGCAAATAAATTTCCATGCGGCACACCGGTTACTGTGTATTCTGGAATGCTAATGTTAAATGCGCGGCTTACGGTTTCAATGGCCTTGTTCATATTGTCTACACTTAAGTGCTCGCCCACTAAACTTAAAAAATGTTTGGTTCTTCCCGTAATAATTATTTGTGCGTTCTCTTTGTCAATGAACTTAACAGTGTCGCCAATTAGATAACGCCAAGCGCCTGCTGCCGTACTAATTAAAATGGCATAATCGGTTCCTTCTTCTACTTCATCTATAAGTAGTGCCGTTGCGTTATCTTTTATTTCTCCGTCTTCGTCAAAATTATTTTCATTAAAAGGAACGAATTCTAAAAATAAGTGCTGACCTGTTACAAGCCGCATTCCTGCTGCGTTTTGATGGTCTTGGTAGGCAATAAAACCTTCGCTCGCTAAATAGGTTTCGATGTAGGTAATGGGTTTTCCCAATAATTTTTCAAAACCCTTTTTATAAGGTTCAAAACTTACACCGCCATGACCAAAAAAAGATAAATTAGGCCAGAGCTCGTGAATATTATTGAGCTCATATTTTTTTATAATCATTTCGATGCAGAGCTGAATCCAAGCGGGCACGCCTACTAAAAATCCAATATCCCAATTTGGTGCTTCTGCAACAATCTCTTCTAA
This sequence comes from Sediminibacterium sp., assembly GCA_027487895.1. Lineage (GTDB taxonomy): Bacteria > Bacteroidota > Bacteroidia > Chitinophagales > Chitinophagaceae > Sediminibacterium. The sequence continues at coordinate 4,069 of JAIYCS010000124.1, forward strand.
TTTTTTATTCCAATCTTTTTCTTTGGCAATTTTTTTTCCAGGTTTATAAAAAGGCTGAAACCAAGTAGGCAGTTTTTTTGCAGTGATACCACTTAAATCACCGGCGTAAAATCCGGTTCCTTTTTGAAGCTCTGTGCTACCACCAATGGCAAGCCAGCCCTTTGCGATAGACGTGTATGGAATATTTTTATAGTGTCGCAGGCTTAGGAGTTGCTTCACCATAATGGCTTTATTACCCGATAATAACTGACGCGTAACAGGAATATACTTGCTAGACGCTTCCGATGTTCCGCTACTTAATGCGTAATATTTAATGTTACCTGGCCAACAAACGTCCGCTTCACCCTCAATACATCTATGCCACCACTCCTTGTAAATTTTATTGTAATTATAAATAGGTACCGCTTTTTGAAAATCTTTTGCAACCGATTTACTTTTCAATAATGCATCAAAATGAAATCTATTTCCGAATGCCGTGTTTTTTGCACGACGGAGTAATTTTTTTAAAACACGGTCCTGTTCCTTTTTCGTGTTTTTAGGGGATAGGGAGAGGTCAAATAGAGCCATGCTACAAAGCTAAAGCAAAATGATACAAAACTTGAATAGTGGCTGCATCTTCGTTACTTTTGCGATATGTTAACAGAAACACTGATAGCTGCTACAAAAGCGGGTGCTGCCGAGTTGCAAAGGTTTTTTAATGGAGCCTTTGAAATAAGCCATAAAGAGGGTGTCAATAACTTGGTAACCGAGGCAGACCATGCCGCAGAGCGCGCCATTATTGGTGTGATTCAGGGCGCTTATCCAGATCATTTTATTTTAAGTGAAGAAACCGGAGAAATTATCACTACCTCCGAATACAAATGGATTATAGACCCCATTGATGGTACCGTCAATTTCGCCAACGGTATTCCTATTTGTTGCGTAAGTGTGGGACTCGAAAAAGATGGTCAAGTGATCATGGGCGCTGTTTACAACCCCATTATGAATGAGTTTTATTTTGCAGAAAAAGGAAAGGGTGCTTTTGTAAACGATAAAAAAATTAGTGTCAGTAAAAAAACCAAGGTCATCGAATCCTGCCTCGTAACTGGTTTTCCTTACACGTATTTAGATACGCCCAATGGACCCCTTCAAGTATTTGAAAAATTAATTAGAAAAGGTATACCGGTGCGCAGGTTAGGTAGTGCTGCCATTGATTTGTGCTGGGTAGCGGCCGGAAAATTTGATGGATTTTATGAACATAAATTACAGGCCTGGGACAGCGCTGCAGGTTTTTTAATGGTACAAGAAGCGGGTGGAAAAGTAACCGATTATGCAGGCAATGATTACTCCGTATATCAACCACATTTATTGGCCACCAATGGACATATTCATGACGAGTTACTCGCTATTATCAATGGCGGACCCGTACAATAAAAAATAAAATATGAGCGAACAAAGAACAGAAATCACCACCCTAGGTGAATTTGGATTGATAGAACACCTTACCAAAAATTTTGAAACGCATAACGCTTCAACTGTTTTATCGGTGGGCGATGATGCAGCAGTGATAGATCATTTTGGAAAGCAAACTGTAGTAACTACTGATTTATTATTAGAGGGCATTCACTTTGACCTCATGTATACGCCATTAAAGCACCTGGGCTACAAAGCAGTCATGGTAAACCTTTCGGACGTGTATGCCATGAATGCGCAGCCTACACAAATCACGATTAGTATTGGTATAAGTAACCGTTTTAGCGTAGAAGCCATTACCGAATTTTATGAGGGTGTGCATATTGCTTGCGAAAAACACGGTGTGGATTTAGTAGGAGGTGATACCTCTTCTTCACAAAAAGGATTTGTCATTTCTGTTACTGCCATTGGTGAAGTAGCACCTGATACATTTGTAAAAAGAAGCACTGCAGGTGTGGGTGATTTAATTTGTGTGTCTGGTGATTTGGGTGGAGCCTTTTTAGGATTAACGCTGATGGAAAGAGAAAAAAAGATTTATCTCGAAAATCCAGGCGTACAACCTGATTTAGAAAACGAAAGTTATATTGTTGGAAGGCTTCTAAAACC
>JAIYCS010000081.1 GCA_027487895.1 Sediminibacterium sp.
ATTCAGAAAAAATAGATGGCTATAAAGCGGCTTCCTATATCAATTACCAAGGTGACAAGCTTGTTCAAAGATTTAATGCTCATTCTTATTGGTTGCTCACTAAATCTATGGATAGCCATAATGTATCCAGAGGAAGAGGTATGGATGTAGCCCAAGTTCTAAATAGCATTATAATTCCAACACTTATTATTGGCATCAAAAGCGATATTTTATGTCCACTAGAAGAGCAGCGATTTATGGCAGCTCATTTACCGGCAGCAGCTTTGGTAGAAATTGATTCTAATTATGGGCATGATGGTTTTATTATTGAAACCAAACAAATCACATCACATCTAGCACCCTTTTTGCAGTAGGTCTTTACTGCGGATGGTAAATGCTTTTGGCATTTTTGTACACTTCTGCTTTATTGAGTGTCATCTTTTTTGTTTGCTGACGCGTAAACATTTCCATTTGATCGGTGTAATGTGGTGAATCTTTTTTGGCAGAAGCACCGTATACATTAAGTGATTCTATTTGTGGGCCATCCTTTGTAAACCTTACCAGTTCTATGTAAGCGTCTCCTTGATTGCCTTTCCATTTACCATCTTTGTAAGGAACGGAGTACATAGGGGCAAGTACATCCGGTAAGCCTGGTAGTGGAATTTCTTTTGTGCCACGCACTAATTTTTGGACTTCTCCAAGTGCAATATTTGTTTTGCCAAAATCTTTGAGCATGGTTTGTTTGGCTTCTCTTAAAAGTTGAGCGGCTAGTGTTTTACTAATAGACTTATTTTGTAAATAAAGTGCTTTGTTTTTATTAGCAGCAGCTTGTACAAAAAAGAAAGTGCCTGCGCCGATACTTTCTGCATCTGAATTTTTATTCCAGTTATTAAGTTGGGCAATGATGTCTGCAATGTCTGGAAACTCGGTGCTGTTTAATAAAAACACACTGTCTATTTTACTAGGGAAATAAAATGAAGAAGGGTATTGTCTGTCAAATTTGATACGTTTAAAATCTTCATAACTCACTTTGTTGAGTGGTTGTATAAGTTCGTCAAAACGCATACTCCTGTTGTTTTCTAGGGTTTCGTAACCCATGGTAATATCTTTTACCAATGGATTGTCTGTGCCTTCTGTGCTATGAAAAGGAGAGTGGTTGGTATTGTAAACGTATCCAGCTTTTGGTTGTAGCACCTGGGGTAAATTAGATAAAGGATGAAGGTCTGTCCAAAGTGTTTTGCTCGTATTGCCTGGCAGTGTTGTTTTCCAATTATAACTTTTATCTCTAACCGGAATACGTCCGTTACTAATGTAAAAAATAGTATCGTAGCGGTCTGCGTATACAATATTGTATCCAGGTATGGCAAGCATATTTAATGCGCTTTTAAACTCTGTAAAGTTTTTTGCCTTGTTAAAAGCATACCATTGTTCAAGTCCTCTAATGTCCATTTGTGCTGGCATGCGAATAGAAAACACACCTCTTGGTGTAATAATTGTAGGGCCGTATTTACTCCAATATGCTTTTTTGCCAAGTGGTACAATAACGCCAGCAACTTTTACTTTAAGGGGCGCCGTTTTTACTTCAAGGGTTTCCCATTTACCATCAAATTTGTATTGTAATTTATTGGCAGGATTCATTTCTAATTGGTACACGTCTAGTTTGTCAGGTGCATTAACCGTGTGTGCCCAACCCAAATATTCGTTGCAACCATGTAAAATACAAGGCGCACCCGGAAAATTAGCGCCAATAATATTCCAGCCGTCTTCGCTATTTAAATGTGCTTCATAAAATGCAACGGGGCCTTCGAGGGGTTGGTGTGCATTGATGTCTAGATAAACTTGACCATCGGTGGTTTTAGCGCTGTTAAATGCAAATGCGTTACTACCAGCCGTTTTATAATTTTCTAATAATGGAACCGTGCCACCAAAAATGGAACTGAGTGCTTTATCTGCGCCAGATAGCACACAAAGTTGTAGTACAGAATATTGAACCATATCTTTTGGCGTTACCGGAAATATTTTTTTAAGCAGTACTTCTTTGGGATGTGCAGTAGCGTATGCGTTGAGCCCGGCTGCATAGCCTTCTAAAAGTTTTTTAAATGCTGGGCTCAGGTCAGATTCGTACTTTGCTTCTACAAGTTCTGGGATACATAATAAGTGAATGATATAATCTATGGAAGCACCTTTTTTACCTTGGTACTGAGCTAGCATAGATTTGCCCGCCATTAATGATTGTTGAATGGTGCCAAAATCATCTTCGGCATGAGCCCAGGCAAGGCCATATGCTACATCTGGATCCGTTTTTCCAAAAATATGTGGCACACCAAAGCTGTCTCTAATAATATCAATTTTCGCAGGGTTTATTTGCGCATTTAATTGAAGAGCTAATAAACATGTAAATAGTAAAGTGGTGCATCTCATTTGTAGAATGTTTAATAGTCTTTTAATTCGGTGTTTGAAGACCTTTCATTATTTTGTTTTCTAAATATTTCATGAAAAAAACCGAGTACCAAAAAATCTCGACCAATTTCATCATTGATTTTATAGTCAAATTGGTGAAGGTATCCTAATTGTAAGGTGCTTTCTTTGGTGGGCTTAAAGTTAAATGCGAACTGAAGCCTATTTCTTTCGAAGTAAGGCTCTTTGCTCGTAAAAAATAATTCGTTACTTATACTGGCTTGAAAGGGAAGGTATCCTTTTCTTTCCTGTCCAAATGGATATGAAACGCCTAGCCTGTACCTATGTCTATCCCTGAATCCGTTACTTGTAAATCTAAGTTCGGATCTGTATCGCTGTTCAATTCTAATTTTACCTATCGATTGAAACAAAATCACCTGTGGCCACAATCTAAATTCGTTATTGTTTTTTGGGGTCACAAAGTTGCCACCTTCTCTAAATGTTTGATAGCTACCTGCGCCAAGCGTAAATTGTAGTTGATTATTGATTTTGTAATTGATACCACCTTTATACTCGTAGTAGTGGAAGTGATTGTAAAATTTTAAGGAGCGAATTTGAGATTCGCCAAAGGCACTCCATTTATTGGACATGGTGTATTTGAGGTTTACGATATTCCAACTACCCAAATCAAATTTTTGTGAAAAACTAAAGTGAGAAAGAGATAGCAAAAAAAACAATAAGACATTTTTGCGCATAACTAAGAGTGCTTTGGTGTTATTGCTATTGATTTTTGTAAAATCTGGGCATTTGGGATCGTGACAATTTCTCCACTTGTTGTTTTTAAATGCACAAAAAAGTAGGTAAGTTCTGTGATTTCGCCTTCAAAAGGGTAGTCTTTGTCCAAAACCTTTATGGTATCGCCTAGTTTTAGTGGATGATTGAAAAATAGTATGATACTTGATGTAATGTTCGAGAGTAGTGACCATTGCGCAAAAAAAGCAATACCAAGTGCAGTTAAAATGGTGCTTGCAAATGCAGCTATTTCATTTTGTTTGAATCCCCAAATTCCCGAAAGTAAAATGGCTAGAACAATGGTTGTAAATAGATGCAATCCTTTGATAATAAATTTTCTTCGATCTCTTTGAAGTGGGGTGTGTTTAAGTGTATTATTGATCGTAGTTTTTATAATTAAGTACAATACAAAATAAATGGTAACCGCGATCAGGCTCTCTAAAATTTGAATTTTTTCTAGTTCCATTTTTTATTGATTTTGTTGTTGCTCTGACTTTTTTGAATCTGTGTAAATGTACTTAAATATCTTCTAAAGCTAATTGGGTTGGACTTGTTGTACTCTGTTAATGGTTTCCAAAAATTGTACTATTTTTATAAAAAATAATACCATGTCAATTTTTAAACAGTTCAAAGAGTATCTCTTTATTTCAAAAAGAGACCCTAACGAGCCTCGCACTCAGTGGATGAAATACATGCATGGGATGAACCGTATTTCACTACTAATGTTTTTGGTAGCAGTACTAATAGTTTTGTTTAAGGCGCTAATTTTACCCCTCCTGAATAAATAACTTTGGTCCAGCAAATGCCACAATTTCTTTAGCAACCTTTATAGAAGCATCTTCTCCTCCTGCTGCTAATAAAGTATGTAATGATTGGTAGTTTTCCATTACTTCTTTTATTGTAACCTCATTTTCTGTGATACCACGAAGTGCAGTTATTAAATGCTGTTCCGTTAAATTTTCTTGAATGATTTCTTGGACAATTTCTTTATCCATAATCAAATTCACTAACGATATAAATTTTATTTTTACCAGCCACTTTGCTATTTGGTAAGAGAACTTGCTGGTTTTGTAACACACGACTTCTGGTACTTTAAATAAGGCGGTTTCAAGGGTTGCAGTACCGCTTGTAACAAGGGCTGCATCTGCAATACTAAGTAAATCGTAAGTGCTATTTTTTATAAGTGTTACATTGGAATAGCCCATTAAAAACCTATTGTAAAAAGGGGCGTCTTGCCCTGGCGCTTGCGCCACCATAAATGTATAGCCCGGAAAATGTGGTGTCACACTTAACATGACTGGTAACATTTTTATAATCTCTTGCTTTCTGCTCCCGGGTAATAGTGCAATCACTTTTTTATTGTCTGTAACAAGCGGGTTGGTGCTTTTAAACGATGCAATAACAGGGAGTAGCGGATGCCCAACATAGGTTACATCCCAATTCCATTTATTTTTAAAATAATCTTTTTCGAAAGGAAGTATGCAAAACATTTTATCGATGCACAGTTTCATTTTTTTAACCCTGTTTTCTTTCCATGCCCAAACCTGTGGTGCAATGTAATAGACTACTTTAAATCCATTTTTTTTAGCCCATTCGGCAATACGTAAATTAAAACCAGGATAATCAATTAATACCAGCACATCAGGTTGCCAAGCCTCAATGTCTTGTTTGCAAAATTTTATATTTTGTAAAATAGTAGGTAGGTTTTTGATCACTTCCCAAAAACCCATAAAAGCTAGGTCTCTATAATGCTTTACAAGTGACGCACCTGCGTCCTTCATCAGGTCTCCACCCCATGCTCTAATGCTGGCTGCAGGATCTAAACGCTTGATTTCCTTTATGAGGTTGCTGCCGTGAAGGTCTCCACTGGCTTCTCCTGCAATAATATAGTACTTCATAGGCTTCTTGCAATTTACGTTAGATGGCCCAAAATGTTAAGAAAACTAAAAAAATAGTTAAAAAACTAAAAATTTAGTTGTTAAACTAAAAAAATAGTTTTAGCATTGTGTTTCAAATGTAAATGTCGCATGAAACCATTAACAAAAGCAGAAGAGCAAGTGATGCAGCAGGTGTGGAAATTGTCCAGTGCCTATTTAAAAGATATTGTGGAGTCGTATCCTATGCCTCGCCCGCATACCAATACGGTGGCAACGCTTGTAAAAATACTCGTTGATAAAGGTTATATAGGTGTAGAAGCTATGGGAAGGGTTCACCGTTATTTTCCTTTAGTGAGTAAAGAAGCCTATTCTACGAGCTCTATAAAATCACTGGTGGACGCATATTTTGAAGGTTCTTTTAGTGAAGCCGTTTCTTGTATGTTACAGCAAAAGGAAATCAGTGTTAGTGAGTTGGAACTTTTATTGGATCAGTTAAAACAATCAAAAAACTAAGTCATGTATCCTACACTCTATTATCTTTTACAGGTGCTTGTATGTAGTGCTGTTTTGATGGTGTATTATTTACTAGTACTGCGTAATAAAAAATTTCATCAGTACAACCGCTTTTATTTGCTAGGCGTTGCTCTTGTTTCATGGATAGTTCCCTTAATCAAAATATTTTGGCAACAAGAAAGATCTGGTGTTAGGCAAGTTGATTTATTAAATGTTGTTGCTGTCAATAATTCTGAGATGGAAGCCATGGTTACATCTCAGCAACACTCACTTGACTGGGTGTCGCTGTTGCCTCATTTATATGTAGGAATATCTGTTTTTTTAGCAGTAGCTATGCTTGTTTCATTGTATAGGATTTATAAAATTTATACAACACACGAATGTAGCAACCTCCAACAATTTTATTTAGTAATGACGCGCGTAAAGGGGACGCCCTTTTCATTTTTTAGTTATATTTTTTGGAATGCCGAAATTGATATCCAAACACCTGCTGGCAAGCAAATTTTGCAACATGAGTTAACGCATGTTAAACAGTATCATACTATTGATAAAATAGTGATACAGTTAAATTTGATTGCGGGCTGGTTCAATCCTTTCTTTTGGCTACTCAAAAAAGAGCTGGACATGATCCATGAATTTATTGCCGATAAAAAATCGGTAGAAAATGGAGATGCTGCCAACTTGGCTCAAATGTTGTTGACAACGGCTTATCCGGGTCAGCAATTTCCACTCACCAATCCATTCTTTTTTTCACCAATTAAACGAAGATTAAAAATGCTTACCAACACAAAAAATCCAACCTTCAATTATCTAAGAAGGCTTGTCGTACTTCCTCTTTTGGCAGTGGTTGTTTTATTATTTGCTTTTAGAGCAAAAGAAAATGCCAGTGCTGTTGCGCCACTTTCAAAAACCTATACTGTCGTGTTAAACCCAGGACATGGTGGAATTGACAAAGGTGCTATTGCAGCAGATGGAACAACAGAGTCGCAATTAACACTTGCTATTGTAAATCAAATGCAGGCCCTTAATAAAAATGATAAAATTAAACTGGTATTAACGCGTGATGCAGATGTAATGCAGTCAGTGGTAGCTGTATCTGAATTCGCAAATGCACAATCTCCAGATTTATTTGTTTCTATTCACTTAAACAATGCCGAAGGAACTTCTGCTAACAAAACTAAGTACGAAGGTGCTGAAATATATATGGCAGCAAAAGATAAGGCAGTTGATTATGATGCTAATTATAAATTGGCTAATAATTTAGCAGCTACCTTGCAAGAAGCAGGTACGCCATTTAATGGGGTGAAAACTAGAAATAAAGGCATTTGGGTGTTACAGGCAGTTCAATGTCCTTCGGCACTTATTGAAGCAGGGTACTTAAGTAATAATAAAGAACTTGCTAAAATCAAAGATGCTGATTACCAAAAAAAGTTAGCAGCTAGTATTTTAAGAGGGATTGAAAATTATTTAATTGATCAAGAGAAAGGTGCTTCTATTGAAGTGAAAGACACCACTAAAAAAGTGATGATTGTTCAAGGCTATAAAATTTCACCAGAAGATACTTTAATTGCATCAAAAGGAAATAATAAATCTTCTGTAGTTATTAAAATGGATGCTGCAGGTGGCGCAGGTAATGCGCAAAAGCCGCTCTTTATTTTAGATGGAGAAGTTATTTCTGAATCTGTAATGAAAGTGATTGATCCAACTAAAATAGAATCCATTAATATTTTAAAAGACGCCTCTGCTGTTGCTGTTTTTGGAGAAAAAGGTAAAGGCGGTGTGGTGCAAATCACGACAAAAGAAGGTAAAAATAATGATGCTCCAGCAACAGGTAGAATTGTTGTTAGGGGTATGCCATTGGATAATTCAAGAACATTAGATGAGCGTGTACTTATAATTTCAGATACGGTTCAATTAAATGGGAAAACGGTTCTATTCAAATCTAATAATTTAAAGGATGTCCAATTCATGGAAAAGAACCTTGAAGAAGCGGGTAAAAAATCGGGTATTACGTTTTCTGGAAGTCCATCTGGTTCAACACCTGCTTTGATTTTAATTGATGGTGAGAAAAAAACAAAGAAGGAGCTAGATGCACTTTCTCCAGATCAAATTAAATCGGTTCAAGTGTTAAAAGGGGATGCCTTGATTAAGGAATACGGTCCTGAAGCAAAAGATGGTGTTATCAAAATTACCACCAAGAAAAAAGTAGATCTATAAAAACCACTTAACGGCTAAGGACGCTAATGCATACAAACAAGTTGCAATAAATACGCCCTTAGCCGTTTTGTCTTTTTGCGCATTGATATAGAGCGTAAATACAACCGCGTTACAAATGAGGCAAAGGCTTACTATCGCTGTTAGTAATGACTTTTGTAAAATAAGTACTTCAAAAAATTCGGCAATCGTAAAGCGGCTAAATTTGTAAAAGTAATAGCCAAAAAGTCCTACAATGGGTGTGATACAGCCAAGGAGTATACCAAATTTTATGTCGTCTCTTTTGAATATCATAATTTCCATTTTGTTTCTAGGGTCTTTTTAAGGCCATAGTGTGTAAGGTCAAATTGAACGGGTACCACACTTACATAATTATGTTTGAGTGCCCATGAATCGGTGTCTTTGCCTGATTCTAAATTTTTAAATTCGCCGGTTAGCCAATAATATTTTTTTCCGTGAGGGTCTTTTCTTTGATCAAATTTTTCTTCGTATTTGGCATAGGCTTGTCTGCAAATCTTTATCCCTTTAATTAACTTTTCATCTACAGCAGGGATATTTACATTTAAGCAAAGGTGTTTGTCTAGTGGCTTACCCGCAAGCATTTTTTCTACAATAATGCGTACATATTTTTGTGCACCAGAAAAATCGGCATCGATACTATAATCAAGTAATGAAAAGCCTATACTAGGAATATTTTCTATAGAGGCTTCTAGTGCTGCCGACATAGTCCCAGAATAAATAACATTAATAGAGTGGTTGGCACCGTGGTTAATACCACTCAGGCAAATGGTTGGCTTTTTGTGTAATACAACGTCTACCGCAAGTTTTACGCAATCTACGGGGGTGCCACTGCAGCTATAGGTTTCTATGCCATCAAACATATGTAGCTTTTGGAGCCTTAAAGGGTGGCCAATGGTAATGGCGTGCCCCATGCCACTTTGTGGCTTATCGGGGGCTACTACTACAATGCGTCCTAGGCCTTTTACGGCTTCAACCAGGGCTTTAATGCCTGGGGCTGACACACTATCGTCGTTTGTTATTAATATGGTAGGGATTTCCTTAGTTTTTGCTGATTTTGCCATGGGTGCAAGATACAAATAGAAAAATACTAAAAATAAATTTGGTAATACTAAAAATATTAGTATTTTGCAGCTAAATCAATTAGTTATGTCAAACGCCGGAAAAAATTTACGTCACTTGCGCAAGCAGCGTGGTTGGACCCAGGAAGAATTTGCAAACAAGCTAAACATTAAAAGAAGCCTTGTTGGCGCTTACGAAGAAGAGCGTGCTGAGCCTCGTTTAGAGGTGATGGAAGCCATTTGCTCCCTTTTCAAGCTCAGTTTAGAGGACTTCTTATTTCAAGACTTAACGGGTAGTACGCCAAAGGGTGTTTCTTACCTTGAAAGTCGTAGGCAATTAAAAATGATTGCCGAGTCTGCTCAAATTAGTTTTGTACCGGTAAAAGCAGCTGCTGGATACCTAGCAGGCTACGCCGACCCCGAGTTTGTAGACGAACTCAATACCTTTACACTCCCAATGTTAGCGCCGGGTCAATACCGTGCCTTTGAAATAGTGGGTGATAGTATGTTGCCAACTCCAAGTGGTAGTGTTATTGTAGGAGAAAAAGTAGAAAACTTTGATGAGGTTAAAAATAGCAATACCTACGTGGTACTTTCAAAAAGTGAAGGGGTTGTTTATAAGCGTATTGTGCGCGACAACGAAAAAAAGAACAACCTAACACTTATTAGTGATAACCCGCAATACGAGCCATACCACGTAAATGCAGAGGATGTATTAGAAGTATGGAAGGCTGTATATATTTTGCAAAAAGCCAGTGCAGTGCCTAGATGGGACGTAAATCAGTTAGCCGGTATGGTTAATAATTTACAAGAGCAGGTGAGTACGCTAAAAAGTAAACTCAATTAAAGTAGGTCCTTTAGTTTCTTTATTTTAACCATTGGTACTTTTTTTAGTGGGGCAAAGGTAGATTCGTCTATTTTTGCCCCATTTTATATATATGCGCAAAACAATTATAGTTCTTCTTTTGGTTTTATTGGCAAATCTAGGTTTTGCGCAACCTAAAAAAATTGCCGCCCTCAAAATCAATACATCCATTAAAATTGATGGCGCACTTGATGAGCTTATATGGGCGCAATCAGATACTGGTGTTAGTTTTATTCAAATTAGTCCTCAATTGGGTGCTCCTGCAACCAATAAGAGTAAGGTTTCAATTTTATATGACGATCAAGCTATTTATGTTGGTGCTTTTTTATACAACAAGCCTCAAAACATAAGAAAGCAATTAACTGCTAGAGATGGAGAGCAGCGCAAAGACGTAGATTATTTTGCTGTTTTTTTTGATACTTATAATGATGATCAAAATGCGGTTCAGTTTTTAGTTACAACCCGCAATGTTCAATCCGATGCAAGACTGCTTCCTAATTTGAGCAGCCAGTTTGGTCCACCATCCGATTATTCTTGGGATGCTGTTTGGGAAAGTAAAGTACAAATGCATCCAAATGGGTGGTCGGTAGAAATGAAAATTCCTTATGCAGCGCTTCGCTTTTCAAAAAAAGAAATTCAAGACTGGGGTGTTAATTTTGAACGCTATGATAGAGGAAGTAATGAAAATGCATATTGGAATAAAATTGATCCCAATCAAAATGGTTATGTTAATCAGTTTGGTGATTTAACGGGGCTAAAAAATATAATCCCACCTTTAAGACTATCGTTGTTGCCTTATATATCTGCTGGGTCAAGAACGGTGCCCTATGCTAATAGGCCCACCAGTAATACTTTTTTACGCAGTGGAGGTATGGATATTAAATATGGAGTCAACGAAAGTTTTACTTTAGATGCAACACTTATTCCGGATTTTGGGCAAGTAGTTTCTGATAATGTGGTATTAAATCTGTCGCCCTTCGAAATTCAATTTCAAGAAAATCGTCCCTTTTTTACAGAAGGAATTGAGCTGTTTAATAAAGCCAATCTTTTATATTCTAGGCGAATTGGCGCAACCCCTGATGGTTATTATGCAATTAATCGTAAAGTAGCTAACAATAGCAATTTATCGATTGTTTCAAACCCCGGCATTTCGCAATTATACAATGCCACCAAGTTTTCTGGAAGAAATAAAAAGAAGCTTGGCATTGGTGTATTTAATGCACTTGTAGCGCCAACAACTGCAACAGTTTTAGATAAATCAACGGGTGTAAAAACAAATTACGAAACCAGTCCACTAACCAATTATAATATTTTGGTATTGGATCAAGCCCTCGCTGGTAGATCATCCATTACATTAACTAATAGTAATGTTTGGAGGAGTGGAGGAACCCGCAATGCCAATGTTACGGGACTTGATGCAAGTTTGTTTGATAAAACCAATACCCATCAACTTATTTGGAATGGAAGGGTGAGTGCTATTTCAGGGGTTGAAAGTTATACGGGATTTAAAAGTTTATTGGCATTTGCTAAAGTGAGCGGTAAAATTCAGTACCTATTACATACGAATATTGAGTCGGATAGATACGATCCCAACGACATGGGCTTTTTATTAGCACCTAATGAGTTTTCTGGTATCGCTAGAATTAGTTACAACCAGTTCAAGCCTACCAAAAAGTTTTTACAATCTAGTTATACACTAACTCTTCGTCCATCATACTTGTACAAACCCAATGTGTTTACCAATTTTGAAATTCAAACAAGGGCTTTTTGGTTTTTTAAGAATTTCTGGGATGCATCTTTAACATTAAATGTACAACCTCAGTGGACGCATGATTATTTTGAAATGCGCACGCCTGGCGTTATGATAAAAAGAACGGGATATTGGTATGCTGGCTTATCGGGTAGTTCTGATAGTAGAAAACAGTTTTTTTTCAGGTACAACGCAGGTTTTGCAGAATCTCCAATTTATGATGATGCCTACATCAGTTTAACCATTGCGCCCCGCTACAGGTTCAATGATCATTTTAGTTTAGATATCGATGTAAAGCGTGATGAAGACAATGGGCAGTATGGTTATGCTTTTAGAAATGCAGCTGGTATACCTATTGCGGGCCGGCGTAAGGTGACAACGCTAACGAGTATTGTTAATGGCATTTATAATTTTAATGCGCGTATGAATTTGTCTGCACGCGCTAGGCATTATTGGAGTAAGGTGGAATATGAAAACTTTTTTAACGTTACGCCTGGTGGCGGTATCACTGAAATTCCTTTTGTGCCAGGGAAAAATCAAAATTTCAATGTTTTTAATATTGATATGTTTTACACTTGGGACTTTGCATACGGCAGCCGTTTTATTATTGGTTGGAAAAACTGGTTAGGGTCCGATTTTAATATACCAATGGAGTCACATAAAAATTACTTGAGTAATGCAAGGGCTGTGTTTCAACAGCCTCTCGGTAATGAAATTACGTGTAGGCTTATTTACTTCTTGGATTATGTGAAATTGAAGGCTAAAAATCCTTTAAAGCCTAATAAGAGTTAGGTTTGGCCGATTTGATTTGACCATTTTGTTTTCTAAAAAAGTATAGATTTTTATTTTCTTGATAATCTATTTGACTTTTATTTTCGGCATTAAAAACTGGTGTTATTTTAAATAGGTTGAATGCAGGAGCTGTTTTGGATAACAAACTATTTGTGAAGTAAAGCATCGTTTCAAATCCTTTAAAAAACTGATCGCTGGGGCGGCCAAGGTATTTTTGTTTGTAGGAGCCAGTTAACTGCTTTAGTAGTTTTTCATTGCCATTGAAATAATAAGGGCTAGCGTATATGATTTCTACATTCGGAACATTGAGTGACTTTTCACCATCCCAGGTAGGCATACCAATAATTGTAGCTTTGTAGGCAGGGTTTTCATTGAGTATTTTTACAAGTGCTACACCAAAATTTTCTTTTAAACTGCCGCACAATAAAATGTTTTGTTTGGTTGAATCCAGGTAGGGGAGAAGATCAGTCAAAGCAATACTATCTTGTACTTCAATATTTAAAAAAGGTGATGTTGTTGTTTTGCTATTGCTGGATTGGATGGTATTTTGAATATAATCTTCTGTTGCGCCTTTTTTCTTGCAATATAAAATGGTGTTTTTAGCAAAGTTGTTTTGTGCGAATTTGCTAATGGCTTCACACTGTGTTTTAAGCGTAGGATTTAAAACGGTTACGTATGGGTTGTTGTTTATGCCAGCATCATTTGGGAAGATGGCTGATACCATTGATGTTTGCTGGGTTTGCGCAAAATCTGCAATTAATTTAGTGTCTACTTTGTTTGTAACGGCACTGATGATTAATGCTGGTTTTTGTAAACTCGTATCTGTGAGTAGTGAAGCTAGTGGATTGTTTTTTTGTTTGGTGTCAATGATACGTATGTCAAAAACAGCACTTGTTTTTTTTAAGGAGTCTACCGCCATCATTACGCCATTGTAGAAATCAAGTGCTGGCAGCATAGATTTAGGCAAATTGCTGTTGCCTAAAATATAATCGTTGCCATTAAATGCGCCGTCAATTTCTAGCGGAATAAATACAAGAATTTTTTTTCGTTCTTGTGTATTGCTGGTGGTTTGTGCATAGTTATTGTAAGAGCAGCTAAGCAGAAGAATCAATAATGCGATTACTTTATGTAGTCTGTTCATTATAAGTTATTTATTCCCACTCAATGGTAGCAGGTGGTTTGCTGCTAATGTCATATACCACGCGGTTAATGCCTCTTACCTGATTTATGATTTCATTGGATACGTGCGCTAAAAAGGAGTAGGGTAAATGTGCCCAATCGGCGGTCATGCCATCTACAGATGTAACGGCTCTTAAGGCAACGGTAAACTCGTAGGTTCTTTCGTCGCCCATAACACCCACACTTTTTACCGGAAGTAAAATAGTGCCAGCCTGCCAAACCTCGGTGTATAAATTATGTGATTTTAGTGCATTGATATAAATGGCATCGGCAGCTTGTAGTAAAGCCACTTTTTCGGCATTTACTTCACCTAAAATTCTAATGGCTAGGCCTGGTCCAGGAAAAGGATGTCTGTTAATCATGTCGGCTGGAATGCCAAGTTCTAGACCTACTCTTCGCACTTCGTCTTTAAATAAATAGCGGAGTGGTTCAACTAACGATAAATGCATGGTGTCTGGAAGTCCACCAACATTATGATGTGATTTAATAGTTTGTGAAGGTCCATGAACGCTAACGCTTTCAATAACATCCGGATAGATAGTACCCTGTCCTAAAAAACTTACGTCTTTTACTTTGGCTGCTTCTTCTTGGAAAACATCAATAAATAATTTACCAATCACTTTTCTTTTGGCTTCAGGATCTGTTTGATCTTTTAAGCCAGCATAGAATCTATCTTTCGCATCAATGCCCGTTACGTTTAGTCCTAGCTCTTTGTACATGGCTAGTACTTGTTCAAACTCGCCCTGGCGTAAAACGCCGTTGTCCACAAAAATGCCATGAAGCCTGCTGCCAATCGCCTTACTAATAAGGGTTGCAGCAACGGTGCTATCCACGCCGCCACTAAGCGCCATGATTACTTGACGGTCTCCAATTTGCTCTTTTAATTTGGCAACTGTTTCTGTTACAAATGAAGCAGGTGTCCAGTTTTGGCTGCATCCACAAGTATTTACTAAAAAGTTTTTGATGATTAATTTACCCTGCGTTGAGTGGTAAACTTCTGGATGAAATTGCAGTCCAAATAATGGATGCGTATCTGTGGTTGTTTTTTTAAATGCTGCGATAGGAATACTTTCGGTAGTTGCAGTAATTTGAAATCCTTCTGGTAATGCCACAATAGAATCTGAGTGGCTCATCCATACTTGTGATCCATGATCAACGCCCGCAAGTAAAGTATCCTCCTCTTGTATTTGTAAATGAGCGCGACCGTATTCTCTTTTATTTGATTTATTGACAGTGCCACCAAATGTTTTTGCAGTTAATTGTGCGCCATAACAAACGCCAAGTACTGGAACGTTTTGTATAAAGCTTGCGATGTCTACAACAGGAGCTTTTTCATCGTTCACACTAAATGGTGAACCACTTAATATGATACCCTTTAAACCAGGTTCAAATGTAAATGACTTATGAAAGGGGATGATTTCACAATACACATTGGCCTCTCTAACTGCTCTTGCAATTAACTGGGTATACTGGCTACCAAAATCTAGGATAAGAATTTTCTCTGTCATAGCAGCGAAGTTAATTGAAATTGGGAGCACAAAAAAAACCAACCCGCAGGGTTGGTTTTAATAATATCTATCATAGTTGATAAGTATCTATCTTGCAGTTTAACTTATGCAGCAGCAACAGCCTTTTTGGCTAATTTGCTCTTTAAGTTTGCAGCTTTGTTTTTGTGGATAATACCACGCTTAGCAAGTTTATCAATCATCGAAATGACGTTTGGTAATCCTTCTGTATAAGCTTTGGTATCTGAGCTAGCTTTAAGTTCACGAACTGCATTACGGGTAGTTTTACCATAATAACGGTTACGCTCGCGACGCTTAGCCGCTTGTCTCACATCTTTTTTAGTAGCTGAATGGTTTGCCATGTTCTAATTATTTTTCAGGACGGCAAAGGTAAGGCCTAGACCTGAAAGTTTGAAATTTTATTGAAAAAAAAGATCGATTTCATTAATTTTCAATGAAAATACCCCTTTTTTTCTCCTTTTTATGACCGATATTTGCTCGGCAATTTGATAAAATAGACTCCTAAGACCATCACATGAAGGATTTTTCTTATATAACCAATTCGCATCCTGCTTTTATAGAAGAGACCTATAAAGCATTTGTTCAAGATCCAAGTTCTGTAGATCCTGACTTAAAAAAGTTTTTTGAAGGCTTTGATTTTGCCGTTTCTAATGGGCATGCCGGAACTGGTGCTGCTTCTGAAACAACATCAACAGTTGCGAATGCTTCTGGTGTTGATTGGCAAAAAGAAATCAATGTGTACCGTCTTATTTTAGGGTATAGAAATAGAGGTCATTTACTTGCTAAAACAAATCCAATTAGACCGCGTAAAGACAGACAAGCCAATTTAGATTTATCTTATTTTGGTTTATCTGATTCAGATTTGTCGCAAACATTTCAAGCAGGAAAATTTGTTGGACTTGGTGCTACTTCATTAAAAAATATTTTAACGCATTTACAAACCTGCTACACATCTAGTGTTGGTGCAGAGTTTAAATATATTAGCAATAAAGAAAAAGTTTCGTTTCTGATTGCAGAAATGGAAACCAACTTTACAGTGCCTGTTCATTTAGAAAAAAAGAAACACATCCTAGAAAAATTAAATCAAGGTGTGATTTTTGAAAAGTTTTTACATACCAAATATATTGGTCAAAAAAGGTTTTCATTAGAAGGTGGAGAAAGTACGATTGCTGCACTAGATGCTATCATCAATACGGCTGCATCACATGATGTGCAGGAAGTGGTGATTGGTATGGCACACCGTGGTCGTTTAAACGTGCTCGCCAATATCATGGGTAAAACCTATGAGCAAATATTTAGTGAGTTTGAAGGAACTGCTATTATTGATCAAACCATGGGTAGCGGCGACGTTAAATACCATATGGGTTACGGTTCTGAAATTACCACACCTGACCAAAAAAAGATTCACTTAAAATTAGTGCCAAACCCTTCACACCTAGAAGCGGTGGATCCAGTGGTACTAGGTTTTGCTAGAGCAAAAGCAGACGTACTAGATCAAAGCGCTTTTGATAAATACTTACCAATTCTTATTCATGGTGATGCTTCTGTTGCAGGACAGGGTATTGTGTATGAAGTATTACAAATGAGTAACCTTCGTGGTTATCACACGGGTGGTACCATTCATTTTGTAATCAACAATCAAATTGGTTTTACCACAGATTTTGATGACGCAAGAAGTGCCGATTATTGTACCTCAGTTGCTGCCATGGTGCAAGCACCTGTACTGCATGTAAACGGAGATGATGCAGAGGCTGTTGTTAAGTGCGCCGAAATTGCAACACGTTACCGTCAGAAATTTAATTCTGATATTTTTATTGATATGGTGTGTTACCGAAGACACGGACACAATGAGGGTGATGATCCAAAGTATACGCAGCCTCAGTTGTATTCACTAATTGACAAGCACCAAAATCCTAGAGAGTCTTATACGCAGTTCCTCATCCAAAATGGTGAGCCAGAAGCGCAAGCGCTTGCAAAAGACATGGAAAAGAAATTCTGGGCCGATTTACAAGAGCGCCTAGATGAAGTGAAACAAAATCCACTTCCTTATAAATACCAAGCCCCAGAAATTGCGTGGCAAAATATGGGTAAGGCAACAGAACAGGATTTTCAATCTTCACCTGAAACTGCAATTAGCCAGGAAAGATTTAATTTATTGTTTGAGCGTTTGATGCAATTCCCACAAGATTTTAAGCCGCTTAAAAAAGTGGAAAAATTATTGCAGGAAAAAATCAAGCTCATGGAGTCTGAGCAAAAAGTAGATTGGGCCACTGCCGAGTTAATGGCATACGGTTCATTACTTATTGACGGAAACATAGTTCGTATGAGTGGTCAGGACGTGCAGCGTGGTACATTTAGCCACCGTCACGCAGTGATTAGAGATGAGCAAACAAATAAAGGTCATAACAGACTCAATCATTTTACAGAAGGTCAAGAAAAGTTTAGAATCTATAATTCATTGTTGAGCGAATATGGTGTGCTTGGTTTCGAGTATGGTTATGCCATGGCAAATCCAAACGCACTTGTAATTTGGGAAGCACAGTTTGGTGATTTTTGTAATGGTGCGCAAACAATGATTGATCAGTTTATTGTGGCGGGCGAGCAAAAATGGCAACGTCAAAATGGACTTGTGATGTTACTTCCACATGGTTACGAAGGTCAAGGTCCAGAGCATAGCAGTGCACGTTTAGAGCGCTTCTTGCAAATGGCAGCCGAATTAAACATTGTGGTTACCAATATTACATCGGCGGCTAATTTATTCCATGCCTTTAGACGTCAACTAACTTGGAACTTTAGAAAGCCAATGATTAATTTTTCTCCAAAGGCCAACTTACGTAACCCAGGTACTTTTAGTAAAGTAGAGGCGTTTACACAAGGTGGGTTTAAAGAAATTATTGACGACGAATTTGTACAAGATGCAGCGGCTGTAAAAAAAGTGCTTTTCTGTTCTGGTAAAATTTATTTTGAACTAGC
>JAIYCS010000082.1 GCA_027487895.1 Sediminibacterium sp.
GTTTATTAATTCAATAGGAGACCTTTCTACAATAAAGTCTTTGTACACCTGTCCTATTTCTTCAAGTACTTCTTGAACACCCTCACTTTCTTTAATAGTAACGAGTCTATTTCTATAATCCTTAATGCCAGGTAGTCCTTTTAAGTAATTGGCGTAATGTCTTCTCATTTCATTGATGCCCACTACAGGTCCTTTCCATGCCACTGACTGTATTAAGTGTTGTTTGCAAACCGCTACACGCTCCGCTACCGTTGGCGCTGCCATGATTTCACCGGTTTTAATATAATGCTTGATTTCTCTAAAAATCCATGGATAACCAATAGCGGCTCTACCAATCATGACGCCATCTACGCCATATTTATTTTTATACGCTACTGCTTTTTGTGGGCTATCAATATCGCCGTTTCCAAAAATAGGAATGTGAATGCGTGGGTTATTTTTTACTTTGGCAATTAAAGTCCAGTCCGCTTCGCCCTTGTACATTTGTGCGCGGGTACGTCCGTGAATACTAAGTGCTTTAATGCCCACGTCTTGCAGGCGCTCCGCTACTTCTTCAATATTTTTACTGTCTTCATCCCAACCCAGTCTTGTTTTAACCGTAACGGGTAATTTGGTAGCTTTTACAACCGCAGATGTTAATCGTACCATTAAATCAAGGTCTTTTAAAACACCAGCGCCCGCTCCTTTGCCGGCTACTTTTTTTACGGGGCAACCAAAATTGATATCTAGTAAATCGGGGTTGGTTACGTCTACAATTTTTGCAGCAAGTGCCAAACTGTCTTCATCACCTCCAAATATTTGAATCCCCACGGGTCTTTCGTAATCAAAAATATCAAGCTTTTTACGGCTTTTAATAGCGTCTCTAATCAGACCTTCGCTGCTAATAAATTCGGTGTACATTAAATCTGCTCCGTTTTCTTTACACACCACTCTAAAGGGAGGGTCACTCACATCTTCCATGGGTGCCAGTAAAAGCGGAAAATCGGGCAGTTCTATTGTATCTATTTTTACCATCTGTTTATTTATTTGTCCGCTCTTTGCTACAAACACTTCAAGTGCTATCTTAGTTCTATAATCAGCTGCAGCGGGCGCACAAATTTACAAGCTTATTTTTCAACTCATGAAACAAACCTATACTTATCCGGTTCAATTTGTTTTTTTAATGGGCCTTTTAGGGGTATTTATGATTGTGGGTACCTTTTTGTTGTCTATTGTGGGCAGTCAATTGCTTGACTGTAAGTTGCTCGAAGTGCCAGCGCTACTTAATTTACCAGCCAATGCGGGTCTTTCCAAAATCCTCAATTTGGGTGCTACCCTTATCGCGTTTCTATTTCCTGCTATCATTTTTACGCGTATTAATAAAATGGATGAAAAAACTACTACTGAGGCCCTTGGTTTTTCACGGATTGCTGGTCCAAAATTAATATTGTATACTGTGTTTATTTCTTTTGGTGGTATTTTAATCAGTGGTGCACTTGCAGAAATGAACCAGCATATTTATTTGCCTGCAAAATTATTAGAACAAGCAAAAGCATTGGAGCAAACCTACAAAACACTCATGCTCAATATGGCCCGTATGGATAGTGTGCTAGATTATGTTACGGCACTTTTTGTGATGGCTTTAGCACCCGCTATTTTTGAAGAAATATTGTTTAGATCTACCATTCAGCCGCTGTTTATTGGATGGACAAAAAATGTTTGGGTAGGCATTATCATAACGAGTGTTTTGTTTAGTGCGATACATTTTTCATTTTTTGGTTTTTTATCTAGGGCAGCACTAGGTATTGTACTCGGCTTACTTTTTTATCATACAAAAAATATTTGGCTTAGTATTTTAATGCATTTTTTAAATAACGGACTTATTGTAACGCAGCTTTATATAGTTACATTACAAGGCAAATCACTTGAAAAAGCCATGGATGAAAACTACTTTTCCATTTTATCCGGGCTTAATGGGCTCATGATACTGTGGTTCTCATTTAATGCGCTTAAAAAGTATAGTGCTACATTGGTTAAACCATTGTAACTTTACAATTGTAGTTGGTCTCATTTACTGAATCATTTATTATGTCTTGGGAAAAAATATTTAGCACACGTGTTTTTGCAGAAGCTTCTATTATTGAGGGCTTACTTGCTGATAATGATGTGCCTGTTCAACTTTTAAATAAACAAGACAGTAGTTATCCCATGTTTGGTGACATTCAACTTTATGTGCCTCATGACATGGTATTATTTGCGCGTGAACTTATTGATCAACAGTCCGAACATTTAGACTTTACCGTATAATATTTGTATGGCATTTGATATTCAAACTTTTAAAACAAGGGCACTATCGGCTATCGTTTTTGTAGTGGTGATGCTTGGTGCTATCTTTTACAGCATCAATAGTTTTATTATACTTTTTTTAATTGTGCATACAGGTTGCTTGATTGAATACACTAAGCTTACAAAAAACACCCCAACCATTCATACTAAAACTGCTCACGTATTATATAGCTTCTTGGGACTTGCGTACATGACCATTAGCTTTTTTGCTATTACGCATCTAGCATCTGCACATTGGGCCTCAGTATTAGGTACCACAGCGTATTATGTATTACCTATGCTTGTGATCGTAAGCATTTGGATTAATGATACCATGGCCTATGTTGTTGGTTCATTCATTGGCAAAACGCCCCTTTCTGTGGTGTCTCCTAAAAAAACATGGGAGGGAACCATTGGCGGCGCTTTACTTGCGGTAGTGGCAGTGTTATTATTAGGAAGAGAGCTCACAAATCTTTCTTATCAAACACTTGTTATTGTGAGTGCAACGGCAGCTATAACCGGCACTATTGGTGATTTGATAGAAAGTAAATTTAAAAGAATGGCCGGTGTAAAGGATAGTGGCAATATTTTACCAGGACATGGTGGTTTTTTTGATCGGTTCGATTCATTGTTATTAGCAGGCCCAAGTGTTTGGCTGATGCTAACACTTTTTACGCAATAGATTTTACTATACATTTGCACCACAAATTAGCATTATGACAATTCACCGCGAAGGTTACCGTACCATAGGAATCACTGCCTTAATTTTTGGCGTGATTAATTTAATTTCAATTTCTTATCTCGGAACCTGTTGCCCAAGAGTTGCTGGAGCTATTTTTGGCCTAACGCTTTTCTTCTTTTTATTTATTATTTCTTTTTTTAGAATTCCTAATAGAACCTTAACCATCAATGACAATCAAATTATATGTCCTGCCGATGGTAAAGTAGTAGTAATCGAAGAAATTACAGACGAAGAATATTTTAAAGACAAACGTATTCAGGTAAGTGTGTTTATGAGTCCGGCCAATGTACACGTGAATAGAAATCCAATGAGTGGTAAAGTGGTGTATAACCAGTACCACAAAGGAAAGTATCTAGTAGCGTGGCATCCAAAATCTTCTACCGAAAATGAAAGATGGAGTGTTGCTGTCGAAAACAACCACGGTACTATTTTATACAAACAAATTGCAGGTGCACTTGCCAAGCGTATTTGTAATTATACAAGTGTTGGTCAAGAAGTTAAGCAAACCGACGAATACGGCTTTATTAAATTTGGTAGCCGCGTAGATATTTTATTACCAGTTGGTACTAAAATTAATGTAGCACTCAATGAAGTGGTAAAGGGTGGTGTTACCGTACTTGCTACTTGGGCTTAATACTAGATTCCCAACTATAAATCGCCTAACTGAGGCCTTAAAACAATATCTTCTACAACGGCTGTGATAGATAAGGAGGCTGCTGCTACAATCATGGTGGCAACATCCTGTGCTTCCATAATTCTTTTAGGATCTACACCCGACCCGTCCCAACTAGCCGTATAAACAGCGCCCGGATAAACGCCGGTTACTTTAATGCCATGCGGCTTTAATTCTTCGCGTAAATTTTTTGTGAATCCAGCTAGTGCAAATTTGCTAATGCTATAACTACCTCCATTGGCATATGCGTTAAGCGAAGCAATCGAACAAATATTAAAAATGTGTCCGGTTTTAGCGGCCATCATTGGCGTAAGTAAAGCTCTTGTTAGATGATAAGCGCTATACAAATTGCTTTCTATCATAGTCGCAAGTGTACCAGGCGCTTCGTTGTAAATGCTGCCGGGTAGAAAATGCCCCGCATTGTTTACGATAATATCTGGTGTTCCTTTTTCTAAACACCAGGTTGCAAAAGCAAGTACATCTGCTTCGTTGGACATATCGGTGGGCCTTGCTTTAATGCTGGCATCCGGGTAAGCAGTTTGTAATTCAGAAACCGTATTGTATAAGGCTGCTTCACCTCTACTACATAGTAAAAGGGTGTATCCTTTTTTTGCAAATTCGGTAGCTACTGCTTTTCCGATACCTTTTGAGGCGCCTGTAATTACAACTATCATACTGCGAAGTAACATATTTTTTGTGTAAAACTAGTTTAACTTTGAGTCATGAAATACCAACACCTTTTCTTTGACCTCGATCATACTATTTGGGATTTTGAAACCAATGCCAAAGAAAGCCTGCAAGATTTATATACTTCGCACAACTTAGCGGGTAGGGGTGTTGATAGTTTTGATCATTTTTTTGATCATTATAGCGCGCACAACCACCGTTTATGGGACAGATATACCAAGGGTTTTATTAAGCAAGAAGAATTAAAGTGGAAACGGATGTGGTTGGCACTTTTAGAATATAAAATAGCCGACGAAAAATTATCAAGGCAAATGTCACTTGATTTTTTAGAAGTATTACCTACCAAAAAAGCCTTGTTTGATGGTGCTACCGAGTTACTCACTTATTTGCAAGGGAAAGGCTATCAGATGCACCTAGTAACCAATGGGTTTGAAAATGTGCAGCATCAAAAAATTAAGCATGCTGGTATTGCACCCTATTTTGGCGCCGTTATTACTTCCGAAGCAAGTAATAGTTTAAAACCAAACAAAGAAATTTTTGATTACGCTTTTGCAAAAACAGGCGCTACTGCTAGTAATAGTATTATGATTGGCGATAACCAAGACGCCGATATTAAAGGAGGTATCAACGCTGGCATGGATACTATTTTTGTAAATCATATTGGTGCAACCCCGCATGTAAAAGCAACACACGAAGTTTTTGATTTACCATCAATCGCCAAATTATTATAAGTAGTTCGTGAAAATAAAAAAGCCGCTTATAGTAAAGCGGCTTTTTTGAAAACGTTTATTTATAAATACAAATTTATAAAGTTGCAGTTTTTGGATCTTTCTTGCATTTTTTGCAATCTTTCTTGCAGTCTTTACCACAAGCTTTCTTTTCTTCTTTTTTGCATTTAGTGCAATCTTTTTTACCATCACAAGCAAATACAGCACCAGTAGTTAGTAAAGCTGCAACAGCAAGCATCATTATTTTTTTCATAAAAAGTGTTTTAGTGTTTTAGGTTTATACTATAAAGTTATACAATATTGTAGATTTTAGCCCGTTTTTCTGTTAAAAAACTACCATTTTTCGTCTTCTGGGATGCTTGAAGGGTCCATTTTGTACTTTTCCCGAGAAGCCTTGGCTGCGGCAATTTTTTCAATAATAAGCGTGGCAATAATATTGGCAGCATCGATGCCCTTATTTTCAGCTAATAATTGACTCAGTTTTTTCTCACTAACGTCTAGGCGGTAAAGCACGAGCAGCAGCTTTTTAAAGTCTTGGGTGATCCATTCGTTAATTAATTGAATTAACGCAGCGCGGTCCAGTTTTTCGATGGTTTCGAGACTTAATTCCATACTATTAAATTACACATACTTTTCTATGACACCTAGTCCAAAAAGGGCAAAGTCATATTTTACGGGATCTTTTGGATCCAGTGTTTTGAGGTACTGGGTAAGTTCAAGTCCTGCTTGCCAATCTATGTTGGTGCGGTCTAGTAACTGAAATCTTTTGGCAACCCGTGCAACATGAAGGTCTATGGGACATATCAGTTCGCTAGGTTTAATCTGGTTCCAAATGCCAAAATCAACACCTTTATTGTCTTTACGAACCATCCACCTTAGGTACATGTTTATACGGGTAATTGAGGTAGTAACAAAATTAATCAAATTTATAGATATCTGCATCATTAATTTGAAAGGTGTTATTGTATGCAGGCCTCTTTGCTTCAGCTGGGCTTAATAA
>JAIYCS010000106.1 GCA_027487895.1 Sediminibacterium sp.
AAAAGACATTACCGTTGTTAATGGTGCTTATTGTTTTACAGCAGTAGGACCTAACTGGCAAATAGAGGATCTGTTATTAAACATGGGTGGGCTGCACAATATTGAAAATGCACTTGTAGCTATTTCTGTAGCGGTTCATTTAGGTATTGAGCCTCAAAAAATAAAAGTAGCACTTGCAAATTTTGCGGGCGTAAAAAGAAGGTTCGAATACCTTGTAAAAACAAACGAGCAGGTTTTAATTGATGACTATGCACACCATCCTGCCGAGCTTGCTGCACTAATCAGTGGCGTTCGCAGTTTGTATTCGAATCAAAAATTAACACTTGTATTTCAGCCGCATTTATTTAGTCGTACACAGGATTTATGTGATGGATTTGCTAAGAGTTTAAGCGCCGCCGATGAAGTGGTGTTGCTTCCCATTTATCCAGCACGTGAACTACCCATACCAGGTGTTACATCTGAAATAATTGCCCATAAAATGACCCATAAAAATGTGGTATTGCTTGAAAAAGAAGCAGTATCTGACTGGGTAAAAAAGCAGCAACCCAAATTATTAGTGATGGCAGGTGCTGGTGATATTGACGTACTTATTAGAAACATCAAAAACGATTTATAAAAACAAGACCATGCGAAACCTACCTTGGAAAAAGATTTTAATGCGCGCACTCTGGATTATGCTGGGTGTTGCTACCATGGTATTTTTTGTAATGGCTTGGCAAGAAAAGGATAAAAAAACAATCAAAGACATTCAAATTCAAATTGCTGGTGAAGAAACCCAGTTGTTTATCAATGAAAGAGACATCAAAGAAATGCTAAAAGCAGGTGGGCATATTATTGGTGCAAAAATGTCTTCACTTAATTTAAGTGCGATCGAAAAAACGGTGGCAGGAAATCCATGGGTTAAAAAAGCTGAAATTTATTATACCAATAAGCAGGTACTGCATGTGTTAATTGAAGAGCGCATTCCGGTGGCCCGCATTTTTACCCCTGGTGGCGCGTCGTTTTACCTGGATTCTACAGGACTCAGACTTCCACTCAGCGAAAAAGTAGTGGCCAGAGTACCAATGTTTACAGGGTTTCCATCAGACAGGCCTATTTTATCTAAACCAGATAGCCAGTTATTAAAAGAAGTAGTTACCCTGGGTAAGTTTTTGAATAACGACTCTTTGTGGAGTGCCCAAATTGCTCAAATTGATATTACACCGCAAGCAAATTTTGAATTAGTGCCTGTAATTGGGGATCATATTATAGCCCTTGGCAGAGCCACAGATTTGGAAGCTAAATTTTTACGCTTACAAACTTTTTACAAGCAGGCTTGGATGCAAAAAGGCGTGCATTATTATGAGCGCATTGATATCCGTTACAAAGATCAAGTAGTAGCCATCAAACAAGGAACTGCAAAAGCGCAAATCGACTCGGCTCAATCGGCTCTTTTAATTCAGGGACTCATGGCTCAGCCTGCATTAGACGCCGCTGCTGCCGCAGATTCGGTGGCCGCTAAAGTTATTGACACTGTGAAACAAAAAGCAAAGGTGAAACCGGTTATTAACATTAACAATAAAACTAAAATAGCTCCGTTAAACAGTAAGGCTAAACAGAATTCTAAAACAACGAAAAAATCGAACAACTAAAACACACCGTTATGCATCACAATGAAGCACCGATCATTGTAGGTCTAGACATTGGAACTACTAAGATTGCCGCAATCGCCGGCCGTAAAAATGAGTTTGGAAAATTAGAAATCCTAGGTTTTGGACGCGCCAATTCAAGTGGCGTTCAGCACGGACAGGTTTTAAACATTGACCAAACAATCAAAGCCATTCAGCAGGCTTTAGTAAATTGCTACGAAAGTAACCCCGAGTTAGAGGTAAGTGAAGTGTATGTGGGTATTGCAGGGCATCACATTAAGAGCTTGCAAACACGTGGCGATATTGTTAGACAAGACCCCGACACAGAAATCATGCGTTCGGAAATTGAGTTCTTGATCAATAACCAACGTAAAACATTTATTCCTGCAGGCGATCAAATTATTGACGTGATTCCACAGGATTTCCATGTAGACAACAACCAAAATATTAAAGATCCAGTAGGGTACAACGGTGTTAAAGTAGGTGCCAATTTTCATATCATTACTGGAGATAGAAATGCCATCCGTAACATCAACAGAGCCGTAGAAAGAAGTGGCTTAAGCACCAAAGATTTGGTGTTGCAGCCTCTAGCATCTGCAAGTGCTGTTATGAGCGATATTGATATGGAAGCCGGTGTAGCAATCCTAGATATTGGTGGTGGTACTTCAGACTTAGCTGTTTTTAATGATGGTATTTTAAAGCATACGGCGGTGATTCCATTTGGTGGCGAAAACATTACACACGATATCCGTATGGGTCTTGGTGTATTAAAAAGCCAAGCAGAAGCTTTAAAAGTTCAATTTGGTAGCGCCCTTGCTGATGAGGCGCAAGCCAATGCATACATTACCATTCCTGGATTAAAGGGTATGCCTGCCAAAGAAATTAGTGTTAAAAACTTAGCACAAATTATTCAAGCACGTATGAGTGAGATTTTAGATTTTGTTACTTATCATATTAAGCAAGTAGGACTTGATACCCGCTTATTAAATGGTGGTATCATTTTAACAGGTGGTGGATCTCAATTAAAGCACCTGATTCAATTAACAGAATATACAACCGGGTTAAATGCAAGAATTGGTTTGCCAAATGAGCATTTAGCACCCAATCATATAGATGAACTCAAGAAGCCAATGTATGCAACTTGTTTAGGTCTTATCTTAAAAGGTTACGCCGATTATGACATGAAGCACAAAGAGTTTACCGAAACATTTAAACGTGTTGAAGTACCTCGTGTTTTAAAAGCAGTAACACCAGAACCAGTAGCAGAGCCAGTTGGTGGCGTTGTTACTCCGGAGCCGGCACCAACGCCAACTCCAAATGGTGAGGGTCGTGTTAAATTTTGGGAGAAATTTAAAAACAACCTAATCGATTTATTTAAAGAAGAAGATGAACTTTTAAATAAATAAGACAAACCTTTTCGATACCCATTTCATTCTAACTTTCTAAACTCGTTTATATGATTCACTTCGATCTTCCTAAACAAAAATCCTCGATCATTAAAGTACTTGGTGTTGGTGGAGGCGGAAGCAACGCAGTTAACTTCATGTTTGATCAAAATATTGAAGGTGTTGATTTCATTATTTGTAACACAGATGCTAAAGCCATTGAGCAAAGTCGTATTCCCAATAAAATTCAATTAGGACCACACCTTACACAAGGTTTAGGTGCGGGTGCAAATCCAGAAGTTGGTAAACTAGCCACCGAAGAATCGCTTGAAGAAATCAAGCGTATTTTAGAAGTGAATACCAAGATGGCTTTTATTACTGTAGGAATGGGTGGCGGTACTGGTACGGGTGGTGCCCCTATCATTGCGCAAATTTGTAAAGACTTAGGCATTTTAACTGTTGGTATTGTTACAACACCTTTTGGATTTGAAGGCCCACGTCGTTTGCAACAAGCACAAGAAGGTATTGAGCAGTTAAAGCCTCACGTAGATACACTTCTAGTAATTAGCAACGATAAATTACGTATGCAATACGGTAATTTAAAAATGAAAGAAGCATTTGGTAAAGCAGATAATGTATTAGCAACTGCTGCTAAATGTATCACCGATATTATTAATAGTAGAGGTCATATTATTGTAGACTTTGCAGACGTTTGTACGGTAATGAAAAATGGTGGTGTTGCCATTTTAGGTAAAGCAGAAGTAGAAGGTGAAAACAGAGCACAACTTGCTATCGAAGAAGCCATTGCTTCTCCACTTTTAAATGATAGCGATATCAAAGGTGCTAAATGGATTTTAATAAATATCAATAGTGCTGAGGGTGATTACGAGTGCACTATGGATGAATTAGAAATTATCAATAACCACTTACGCATGCAAGCCGGTGAAGACACCGATGTAATTGTAGGTATGGGTTATGATAACACTTTAGATAAAAAAATTGGTATCACACTTGTTGCAACAGGTTTTGAACATAAAGATCCATTTGCAAAAAGCACAGTGAGTACAAAAGCGGTTCCTCAAGAAGAAAAAATTGTAATGACGCTTCAAACGGAGCAACCTGCTCCAGTGCAAGCAATTACTTTTGTTGAGCCTGTGGTTGAAGTAGCGCCTGTTATCGAAGCTGCTGCGCCTGTTGCGACTCCAGCGTCTCCAGTAGTTGAAGTTGCGTCTCCAGTTGTTGCTCCAATTGCTGAAGTTGCGGAACTTACTTCTATGCAAGCGCTTGTACAACAATCTTTACCGCTTGAGCAAAACGATCCTTTAATGATGCGTCCAACTTTTACAGCACCCGTTGTAGAAGAAGAAGTTTATATCGCGCCAGTTGTTGAAGCTTACGTTGCACCGGTAGAGGAAGCATACGTTGCACCAGTAGAGACTCCAATTGTTGAAGAGCGTTTTGTGCTTCAGTTCGAACTTAGTCCAGAAATTACTGAAGAAGTGGTTCTTCCAGAAGTTGAGCCTGAAATTGTTGTTCCGCCTGTAACTGCCACAGAAGCACTACTTCAGTTTACGGTAAACGATACGCCAACAGCACCTGCAACCAATACATTTGCCGGTACTATTTTAAATAAGCCTACCAATATTTACGCAGAAGAAACGGTAGCAGCAGCACCGGTAGTGCATGTGCAAGAAGTTGCACCGCAACAAATTGCTGTTCAAGAAACTACACCGCAAGAAGTGGTGGTTCCTGTGGCACCAATTGCTGTAGGCATTGCATCTTCTGTGGCGTATATCGCACCAAATCCAATGACAGCACAACCTGCTGCAGCAACGCCTGCACAACAATCGTATCGTACTTCATTTGGGGAGTCGTTAAATGAATTAGAAGAAGATACTGAATTAGGACTTTGCGATATGGAGTTAATTGAAAAACCTGAAATGCCTTCTTATAGTCAGGCTACTAATATGGCAGCACCTGCTTCATTTATTGATGATTCCATGTTTGATGATGCAGAAGAGCAAAAGCGCCGTGCTGCAGAACGCATCCAAAAATTACGCAACCTTTCATTTAATATGAGTGGTGGTGGTGCAGAGTCTGGTAGCGAATTTGACAATGTGCCTGCTTATGTTAGAAGAAATATGGAACTTTTTGGTAGCACCCTTACCACTGTCGAAGATTTTTACAGTAAGTATACGGTAGGTAAAGACGAAAAAGATCAAACACAAATATCAACGCTGAATACCTTTTTACACGGTAAGAAGCCCGATTAATAGCATTTAACTTTGTTTTAGCCTGGTGATTTTAGTTGTAGATCCCAACCTTTTGGTTGGGATCTTTGTTTATACACCAGAAAGCTTAATTTACAAATATGCCAAGTGTATTAATAACAGGGGGAACAGGACTCGTAGGAACAGCGGTTAAAACATTACTCGAAGCGAAGGGGTATGAAGTTGTTTTATTGTCTAGAAGTAAATCGTCTATAAAAGGTCAGGCACACTGGGATATCAATGCTGGAACCATTGATAGTACTGCGATTGCTGAAGCCGATTATATTATTCACTTGGCAGGTGCTGGTGTTGCAGATAAAAGATGGTCTGAGTCGCGTAAGCAAGAAATAGTTGATAGTCGTACAAAAAGTAGCGCACTACTTGTAAAAGCATTACAAGAAACACCCAATAAAGTAAAAGCAGTGATTAGTGCATCGGCCATTGGATGGTACGGGCCGGATCAGATGAACACGCATAATAATGAGGGGACAGCAAAAGGTTTTGTAGAAACAGATCCTTCCTATCCTGATTTTTTAGGAACTACATGTGCCGCATGGGAAGCATCCATTGCACCTGTTACTGCAAATACAAACGGTTTACAAAAGCGTCTCGTGTGTTTGCGAACCGGTATTGTACTTAGTAAAAATGGCGGTGCGTTAAAAGAGTTTTTAAAACCGTTGGCCGTAAGAATGGCCGCTGTTTTAGGCAACGGTCAACAAATGATAAGTTGGATAGATGGTAGAGATTTGGCAAAAATGTTTGTATACGCTATCGAAAATCAAAACCTCAGTGGTAGCTATAATGCAGT
>JAIYCS010000097.1 GCA_027487895.1 Sediminibacterium sp.
AGCATATCCTATGTATGGATGGAATAAAAATAAGGGATACGGAACCGCTGTACACCGCGCAGCTATTGAGGTTCACGGCTTATGTGAACACCATAGAAAAAGTTTTGCTATCCTTCCCACACCCCAGCACCTTCTCTAATAACTGTGTAATCCTCGGTGGTACAATCGATAATGGTAGATGGAATCATACCGCCAATACCACCATCAATCACAATGTCAACTACTTTTTCAAAGTTTTCATGAATCACATAAGGGTCGGTGTAATCTTCTACCATTTCCCCGGGTAAAGACGCGGATAATATTGGATGCTCAAGTGCAGATACAATGGCACTGGCAATATTATTATCTGGTATTCGTAGTCCGATGGTGTTTTTTTTATTTTGCAAAAGCTTGGGCACTTGCTTACTCGCTGGCAAAATAAAAGTGAATGGACCCGGTAAATAATTTTTTAAAAGCCTATATAGTGGCGTTGAAATAGACTTGGTGTATTTACTTAAATCTGAAAGGTCGGAACAAACAAAACTAAGTTGCGCTTTGGCTGGATCTACCCCTTTTATTTGCGCGATTTTTTCGATGGCTTTTGGCTGGAAAATATCACATCCCAACCCGTATATGGTATCTGTGGGATACGCAATGATACCGCCACTTTTAAGACAGTCAACTACGGTAGCAATATGCCTGGGATTAGGGTTGTTTGGGTGTATCTCTAATAACATACTAAAGGATCTCCCACACTTCGCGGCCACGTAGTAATTTGTCCAAATCACCACTGCCTTTTGTAGCAATCACTTCTTCAATTTGCATGGCCATGACGTCTTCGTAACAAGCTCTATCGGTTTCAAAGAAAACACCAAAGGGTCTTGGAAAATGTCCGTCCGGTTTAGTAGGCGAATCAAATAAACGAACCAGCACTTGTGCTTTATAAAAATCTCTTTCGTCGTGGATCCATAAATCATCGGCACTAACACCATCACCAAGCTCTACAACAACAGGTTTTAATCCATCAAATTTGATACCCTTGTTACCATTAGCACCAAAAATTAACGGTTTGCCCTGCTCTAAAAATAAAGCCTCTTCCTGCTTGGTTGCTTTTTCTGTAAATATTTCAAAAGCACCATCATTAAAGATGTTGCAGTTCTGGTAAATTTCTAAAAATGAAGCACCTCTGTGCTGATGTGAACGCGTAAGCATGGCTTGCAAGTGCTTAGGATCACGATCCATACTGCGTGCAATAAAACTTGCATCGGCACCAAGTGCTAGTGCAGCTGGATTAAATGGATGATCGATACTTCCGTAAGGTGTACTTTTTGTAATCTTATGTTCTTCGGAAGTTGGTGAATATTGCCCTTTTGTTAAA
This sequence comes from Sediminibacterium sp., assembly GCA_027487895.1. GTDB lineage: Bacteria > Bacteroidota > Bacteroidia > Chitinophagales > Chitinophagaceae > Sediminibacterium. Next base: position 1,358 of record JAIYCS010000097.1, read on the forward strand.
CCATAAATTTGGTTGTTAAACATCATAATATTAACGTCAAAATTTCGACGTAATAAATGAATGGTATGGTTACCTCCAATACTTAAACTATCTCCATCTCCAGTTACAATCCAAACACTTAACTCGGGTCTGGTGGCTTTTAAACCACTTGCAATGGCAGTTGCACGTCCGTGAATGGAGTGCATGCCAAAAGTGTTCATATAATAAGGGAACCGACTACTACAACCAATGCCACTAATAATGACAATATTTTCTTTGGGAATACCAATGTTAGGCATCACTTTTTGAACCTGGGCCAAAATAGAATAATCGCCACATCCTGGGCACCAACGTACTTCTTGGTCGGTTGCAAAATCTTTAGCCGTTAATGTAGGCGCTTGGACAGTAGTATCTATAGCCATTAGGTCAGAATTTGAGTGAATTGACACCAAAGGTCCGACTAAATTTAATACAGAAGGTAAAATTTTTAGCCTTTTACAAGGGCCTCCCAAAACTCGGCACCCCTTCGGGTATGCGGTATAACAATAGTTCCGCCCACAATGTTGGCTACGGCAAAAATTTCATACACTTCCTCGGTAGAAAGCCCTAGCTCATGGCATTTTTGCAGGTGGTACTTGATACAGTCATCGCATCTGAGCACCATACTTGCTACCAGGCCTAACATTTCTTTTGTTTTTTTATCTAGTGCACCATCATCGTAGGTATTGGTATCTAGATTCCATAAACGTTTTAAAACGAGGTTGTCTTTGCTTAAAATGACATCGTTCATTTTTTGACGATAGTCATTAAACTCCTGTATAGAATTTTCCATAAGCAAATGTATTAAAATTTATAGCCATCATCTGCAATCAATTTATCTGCAATTCTACGGCGCGCTTCTTTGGTATTGTATGGATCTACCTTGGTAAATCGCTTAAGGCCAATATGCATCATGCGAAGCTCGTCTCCATCTGCAAAACTATTGAGTGCATCTTTACCTGCTTTATTGATACGGTCTGCGGCGTCATATAAATAGGTGCGCATAATATCTGTTTCAATACTTGTAGCCGCTTCTCCATTTTTTTGAGTGAGTTTCATAACACGAAGTAGTGCACTCTCTGTATGAAACACCTCAATAGCCATGTCTGCAATGTTCATGAGCACTTCCTGCTCTTTTTCAAGTTGCATCATGAGCTTTTGCACAGCGGCACCCGCTACCATTAATATCGCCTTCTTAAAGTTTTTGATGTATTTAATTTCTTTTGCAAATGGTGCATCATCAGTATCACCAAAATCAGGAATACTCATCAGTTCTTTTTGCACCGCCATGGCAGGTGTCATTAAATCTAATTTTCCTTTCATAGCGCGCTTTAACACCATATCTACGGTAAGCAAACGGTTGATTTCATTGGTACCTTCATAGATTCGGTTAATTCTACTATCGCGGTATCCTTTAGAAATTTGATACTCATCGCTAAAACCATTTCCGCCATGAATTTGTACGCCTTCATCTACCACAAAATCTAGCACTTCGCTACCAAATACTTTTAATATCGCACACTCAATTGCATATTCTTCGGCAGCACCAAGTAGTGCTTGTGCAAATGTTTTTCCTTCTTGTAATAAAGCATGTTCTTTATCATCAATCCATTTAGAAGTTCTATAAAGGGCTGCTTCACATACCCACATTTTAATAGCCATTTCTGCCATCTTATGTTTGATAGCACCAAATTTTGCAATTGGTAATTTAAACTGCTCTCTTGTTTTTGCATATTGCACACTCACCGTTGTTGCTCTTTTAGCACCACCAAGTGTTGCTGCGCACAATTTTAAACGGCCAATATTTAGCACGTTAAATGCAATGACATGTCCTTTGCCTATTTCGCCCAAAACGTTACCTACAGGCACTTTGCAGTCCTGAAAATACAATTGAACGGTAGAAGAACCTTTGATACCCATTTTATGTTCTTCGGGACCTTGGGTAAAACCTTCTGTGCCTCTTTCAACAATAAATCCAGTAAATTTTTCACCATCAATTTTTGCAAACACCGTATAAACGTCTGCAAAACCACCATTGGTGATCCAACATTTTTGTCCATTTAAAATATAATGTTGTCCATCACTAGATAACACCGCAGTTGTTTTTGCACTGAGTGCATCACTACCACTATTAGGTTCTGTTAAACCATACGCACCTTTCCACTCACCACTTGCTAGCTTAGGAATGTATTTTTGTTTTTGCTCGTCGGTACCAAAATATAAAATAGGAAGCGTACCAATTCCGGTATGTGCAGCAATGGCTACAGAAAAAGAATAGCCACCACCTAGGGCTTCATTTACAATGGTAGAAGTAATAAAATCTTTACCAAGTCCACCATATTCTTCGGGACATGAAGTAGACAAAAGCCCCTGCTCACCGGCTTTTTCCATGAGTGATGGCATTAATCCAGCCTCTAGTTTATCGATACGATCTACAATAGGTAAAACTTCTGTGTCGATAAATTGATCGCACATATCTTTTACCATTTGTTGTTCTTCATTAAATTCTTCTGGAATAAAAGTAGTTTCAGGTGTACTTTCTTTAATGATCCACTCAGCACCAAGTAATGGTTTTTGATGTAAGGTTTCCATATCTATGATTTAAAAAATTATAATAAATTATCGTAAACTTTTTGAAAAACTTGCTTTACTATTTCGATTTCATTTTTACCAACACCAATGAGCGCCTCGTCCATTGTTTGATTGGCAAGCTCGATGGTTTTGTCTTGTAATAATTTGGCTGACTCGGTTAAGCAAACGAGATTAATTCGACGATCCTCTTTAGAGGGCATACGCTTTACCAACTTCTGCTTCTCTAGATTATCAATTAAACGCGTGATGCTTGGCTTATCTCTAAATGTTCGGTTGCATAGTTCTTGCTGACTCATACCATCTTGCTTCCATAAATGATACAGCACACTCCACTGCTCGATGGTAATTTCGAGGCCTGCGAGTCTAAAGTTTTTTTGTAAACGTCTGGCAACAGCGGTAGACGCCATACCATTGATAACGCTGTATAATTCGCCTCTTTTAAATTGGTTGTTTGACATATAGTTAGTTATGCAACTAATTCAAAGTACGGCCGTTTTTGGCAAAAAACCAAGAAAAATAATGAAATGAGAGGGGTAGTCGTTCAAACTGGCTAATTATTGATTTTCTTTGTTAGATGTACCTTTTAACGGTAACCATTTGCTTATTGGCCGCCTACGGCGTATTAATGGCCTTGTATACAAGGGGGCACTTGAACCTGCGCGCATTTGTGGCTGAGGGCAAAACACCTAAAACCAAGTTTTCGATCGTCATTCCGGCCCGCAATGAAGCGGCCAATATAGAAGCCTGCTTAGCGGGTATTTTGGCGCAAAACTACCCGGCTCATTTATTTGAAGTGATTGTAATAGATGATTTTTCGGAAGATGAAACCGCAAACATTGTTGCATCACTTGCTTTACAACATAACAATGTAAGGTTACTGCGCCTACAGGATTTTACAAAAGATGAAAATATTATTGCGTACAAAAAAAGAGCCATAGAAATTGCTATTGAAAAAGCAAATCATGCATGGATTGTTACCACCGACGCTGATTGCAGTTTTACCAAAAATTGGCTAGCTAGTTATGATGCATATATTCAGGAGCATAACTGCGTAATGGTAGCAGCACCTGTTGCCTATAAAAATACCGGAAGCTTTTTATCGGTTTTTCAAGTTTTAGATTTTATTAGTTTACAGGGCATTACGGCAGCAGCTGTTGGCTCTGGTTCACACACACTGTGCAACGGCGCTAATTTGTGTTATAGTAAAGAAGCTTTTGAACGTGTTGGAAAATTTAGTGGCATTGATCATTTACCCAGTGGTGATGATATGCTACTGATGCATAAAATGAAACAATCTTTTGAAGGAAAAATTGGATACTTATATGCAGCTGACGCAGTCGTTACAACGGCGCCAACCGCTACCCTAGGTTTATTTATACAACAGCGGATACGCTGGTCTAGTAAGGCGCTCGGCTATCAAGACAAAATTATTTTTTGGATATTACTGCTGGTGTACCTGGTAAATTTTTCGTTACTGGTGTACCTCCCCGTTAACCTTATAGAAACTGGCAGTATCAACAACTGGCTTATTTTAATAGGTTGTAAAACATTGGTTGAACTTCCATTTATGTATGCATCTGCCAAATTTTTTAAACAACAAAAGTTACTCTGGTGGTTTTTATTCATGCAACCATTTCATATTTTATATACGGTGGTGGCTGGTTGGTTTGGTACATTTGGATCTTACAAATGGAAAGGCCGCACCGTAACAAAAAATGAACCAGACAGTTTTTTTAAAAAACTAAAACGGAATAAACCAGCGAGCTTATCACTTTATATTATTGTCGCTGCTTTTTTGATGGCGGTATTCGCTTATTTTATAGCACCCGAACATTCGCCAAACGCCAACCGCATGATTCCTGAAATAGGAAGCATGAAGCCTGGTTTTAGTATTCAATTAATTCAAGTAAAACGAATAGGACAAACACCAAATGGTTCATTTTTTGATAGGCTATTAAATGGCAAAGAAGACTCGAATACCTTTATTCCAATTACCTCTTATTTCATAAAAGGTGATTCTATTTATTTCCAGAAATTCATTGATGAAAGCATTACAGAACCAGGGGTTATGCCGCTACGCTTAGCAGCAACAGAACCAGTTATTACTCAAACCTATTATGCTGGTACCGATAAATTTGGCAGGGACATGTTAAGCCGCCTTATTATTGGCGTTCGGGTTAGCCTGGGCGTTGGTATGATTGCTGTTTTACTTTCACTCACCATTGGGATTTTACTGGGTGCATTAGCCGGTTTTTATAGAGGCTGGATAGATGAATGCATTATGTGGTTTATCAATGTTATTTGGAGCATCCCAACATTACTACTAGTATTTGCGATCACACTTGTTTTAGGAAAAGGATTTTGGCAAGTGTTTATTGCCGTAGGATTAACCATGTGGGTGAATGTAGCAAGGCTTGTGCGCGGTCAGGTAATGGCCATTAAAAACAGAGAATTTATTGAAGCAGCGCAGGTACTTGGTTACTCTAATGCCCGCACTATTTTTTTACATATTTTACCCAATATTATTGGACCCGTACTCGTAATTGCTGCGAGCAATTTTGCTTCTGCTATTGTAATAGAAGCAGGCTTAAGTTTTTTAGGCGTGGGTGTTCAACCGCCACAACCCAGCTGGGGCCTGATGATTAAAGAAAATTATAATTTTATTATCACGCACAATCCGGCACTTGCACTAGCACCCGGCATTGCCATTATGATACTTGTACTAGCATTTAATTTACTAGGAAACGGATTAAGAGACGCATTTAATGTGCGTGAAAAATAATTATTCCGAAGTTGGAGAAACCACTACACTGCGCACCAAACTTTCTTCGAGTGAAATAAATGTTTCTGTTCTTTCAATACCTTTTATTTTTTGTAGCTCATCATGTAAAACATAACGCAACTGCTTAATGTCTTTGCAAACAACTTCTGCAAACATGCTATAGTTTCCGGTGGTATAATTTAAGCGTACAATTTGTGGCACTTTTTTTAATTCTTTAGCAACACTATCATACAAAGAACTTTTTTCTAGGTAAATGCCAATAAATGCAATCACGTCGTAACCGAGTTCTTTTAAATCGACAGATAATTTTTTACCCTTTACAACACCCATCTCCTCTAATTTTTTTATACGCACGTGAATGGTACCTCCAGAAACAAAGAGTTTTTTACCTAAATCGGCGTAGGAAATTTCTGCATCCTCCATCATTTCCTGAATAATCTGTAAATCGAGTTTGTCAAGATTCAATTTTGGGTTCATATTTGGGTATGTTTTTAGTAGTATTTCAAAATAAAAGCAATTTATTGTTATTTTTCTAAAGTTTTCAATTATTGATTAAATTATTTGTAACGAATAGGGCTAATACTTTAATATTGTATTGTTAATCAATAACAAAACAGTTCTTATCTATTGTGGGGTGATGAAATATTAGGCAAACATGCCCTCTTGTCTCGAGGGTGAGGATAACGGGATAAACGTAACATAGAGCCGCTTAGCAATAAGCGACCAGGGTCGACCACTGAACTTTGTGTTATAGCTAACTGCCTTCTGGAGGTTCGATCCCTCCCCCTACAGCAAAAAAAAGCCGCTTCTATATGGAGCGGCTTTTTTATTTATACCAAGTGACACTATGGGTGACACTAACTAAAATTTCATATTCAAAAACGCCTTAAAATACAACCAATGTCCAAAGTTATTAGGATGATTAATGTTATTAGCGAGTAAGGAAGGCTGGTCTTTTCGTGCAAATACTTTTTCGTAAACACCATACACGTCTATATAAGCACAATTAGCGGCAGCTGCTGCTTCTTTAGCAGCCTCGGTATACAACTCCATTTTATGGCTAGTATAACGCCAATTTTCATTGGGTCTAAAACAGGAATAAATTATCACTTCTGCATTTTTATATTGCTTGCTTTTTTGCGCTAAAGCAATAAGGTTATTTTTATATTCACTTGGTGTTATGCCTCCTACATTTGCTTCATTCATACCCCAGCCAAGTAGTATTAAATCAGGATTTTTTTGACCCACTATAGCATCCCATTTTAAAATGGCTTCGGCTGTTGTATATCCTGGCAACGAAGCGTCTTCCAATTGAATGGTAGCATTTGGAAACTGATTTTTTAAATAATCTACCCACCTATTTTGATACCTCAACACTTCACGAGAAGCCTCACCACCGGCTGCTATACTGTTACCAGAGCTTACAATATTTACAGGACTTCCACGTAATAATTTATTTTTTAACCCAGCCAAATAATTGATTTGATACGTTGCTTGAACCAATAGATCCTTTTTTCTAGTTGCATAGTCTACCCAAATAAAATAGGGATTGTTGCTATAGTTTGAAAAGTTATTTTGATCAAAATTTATTTTCTCAAACAATGGATGATTTACATAATTAGGAAAGCGTGAATTTACTGTTCTTGCTATGGTTCCGTTTTTATAATCGATGATAAAATCTATACCTTCTTGGTACGTGATAGAACCCGAGTCGGAAGGCAGGTAAGTACTGCGCACCTTTACCGAACCTTTAATAATAGATGTATATAAAAAATTAGAAGTGCTTGTATTTGCAAGCACAAAAGATTCGCCTTCGATATTGTTTTTTCCTTTTGCTAAAACTGGATGCTGCACCGTTTTGCAAGACCATACCAAGCAGCTTATGATAAGTAAAAGCAATAAATACGGCTTCCTATAATTGCACATTCAAAACGATTGAAATACAAATCTAGTTTTATTTATATAAGATTAATAATTTATATAAATTATTTTATATTTAATTGTCAGTCAATGGCTTATAACGACTAACGAGCGTCCTTATCAGAAAAGTTTTGAGTAGACTTAAACCACATATAGGTTGGCCACTCTGGATTATTATAGGGCCAAGTGCCACAACCCAAATATGAAAAATTTGGATTTAAAATATTGCGTCTGTGGCCGCTAGATTTCATCCAACCATCTACGAGCTTACTAGCTAGCGACCAATATGTAGGATCTTCATCAAAAATATTATAAATGTTTTCGGCACAGGTTCTATAGTCAACACCAACACGCTTTAACCTGTCGGTCATATCTTTTTTACCAGGCACTGGACTATCATGTGCATAAAAATTTTGTTGCACCATATCTATTGAGTGCCCGAGCGCTGCTTTTTCAAGTGCAACAGAAAATTTAAATTGGGGCAAATTATTTTTGATGCGCTCTTCATTGGTTCTAAAAAAAACGGCCGCATCTAATAAGCGGTAATTAAATTTTGATCCTGCAATTTTTTGATGCACTTCCGGAAGTTGCTTGAAAGTTTGCACTGTATGTCCATCGTAATAAGAAGCGTCCCAAGCCTCTGAGCTTGATTGCGCAAATCCTGCAAAGCTGCAGAGCAACAATATAACTACGACATTATTTTTAGACCACTTACGCCAATTAAATTGCATTATAAATTTCCTTTCTTTAATTCACTTACTGCAAAATCGGTGGCTCTTGCCGTAAGGGCCATATAGGTTAATGAAGGATTTTGACAAGCCGATGATGCCATACAAGAACCGTCTGTAATAAATACATTTTTTGCATCGTGCATTTGGTTCCACTTATTGAGTACAGAGGTTTTAGGATCCTTACCCATACGCGCCGTTCCCATTTCATGAATACAAAATCCGGGTGCAGGCATGGTATCGTAGGTAGAAACATTTTTTAAACCCGCTGCTTCTAACATTTCTGCTGCGCTATTTTTCATGTCCACGCGCATCTTCATTTCATTTTCTTTGAACTCGCAATCAATATCAAGTAACGGTAAGCCCCACTTGTCTTTTTTATCTTTACTAAGTGTTACTTTGTTTTCGTAGTATGGCAAGTGCTCACCCCATGAACCAATACCCATCGACCAATTGCCTGCTTCTGTAATGCTTTCTTTAAACGACGTTCCAATACCTTCACCCTGTTGTCTTCCCCTGCCGGCGCCACCTTGATAACCAAATCCGCGTAGATAACCCGCCGACGATCCACCATCTAAATTTCTAAATCTAGGAATATAAATTCCGTTTGGACGACGTCCATACGTGTACTGATCCAAAAATCCTTCATAAGTTCCAGAAGCACCCACACCATAATGGTGGTCCATTAAATTGTGACCTACTTGTAAACTACTGTTGCCAAAACCTTCTGGGAAAACCTCCGAAACAGAATTGAGTAAAATATGTGAAGTGCCTAAAGTAGATGCATTTAAGAAAACAATTTTTGCATAATACTCTTCGGTTAAATTGGTGTTTGAATCTAAAATACGAACCCCTTTTGCACGGCCGGTTTCTTTATCGTATAAAATTTCTGTGGTGATAGCATCTGGGCGTAGCGTTAAATTGCCTGTTGCAAAAGCTGCCGGAAGTGTTGCTGCATTGGAACTAAAATAGCCACCAAATGGACAACCTTGATGACACTTGTTTCTAAATTGACAAGGACCACGCGTTCCAATTTTTGCCGTATGATTGGCAGAGCGTCCAATAATCATGGGACGGCCCATTTTTGTTTTTAATTCACTAGCTACTAGTTTTTCTACACAGTTCATTTCCATAGCAGGCATGAACTCTCCATCAGGAAGCATAGAAAGGCCATCTCTATTGCCACTGATACCAGCAAATTTTTCTACATAACTATACCATGGTGCTAAATCGTTGTAACGAATAGGCCAATCGGTACCATGACCATCTTTTGCATTGGATTCAAAATCGAGTGGACTCCAACGGTAGCTTTGACGTCCCCACATGAGTGAGCGACCACCAACATGATTGCCCCTAATCCAATCAAAAGGTTTTACTGGATTGTAAGGATGATCGTTATCGTTTACAAAAAACTTTTTTGAAACTTCGTCGTAAGCGTAACACTTACTTTGTATGGGTGAATTTTTTTTATCTTCTTGGGTAATACCGTTGCGGTGTTCTAATTCCCACGGATTTTTTTCGGTACCCTCGTAATCTTTAATATGCTCTACATTACGGCCACGTTCTAATAAAATTGTTTTGAGTCCTTTTTCTGTTAACTCTTTAGCAGCCCATCCTCCAGAAATACCAGAGCCTACTACAATTGCATCAAAAATATTTTGCTTTGCCATAGATACCTTTTTGTATCAACAAAATACGAAAAATAGTAATCCATTAAACACCCTGCACCGGTGCATACTTTTTAAGTTGCTTGTCCATAACGCCAAACCAACAAAAAGGAACGAGCGCCAATAATATCATACCCGGATAACCCGTAGGCATTTGAGGAGCCTGATCCATACTTCTAAGTATTTGGTACTTTCTGGAGGCTAAATAATGGTGGTCACTATGTCTACTTAATTCAAACAATAATAAACGGCCAAAAATATGATCGCTATTCCAACTATGCTGAGGAAGCACACGCTCATACTTTCCTGTATCTATTGTTTTTCGGAGGAGTCCATAATGCTCTATATAATTAACGGCTTCCAGTAAAAGACCACCAATTAAAGCAGCTATTAAAAAACCTAACATTGCCTTCATGCCAAAAAAATAAAACACCCCTATCACAAACAAAAGTTGAATCACCTGAAATAAAAACATTTCATTATTAATTTTTGGAAACACTTTATTTTTTTTAGAAGCATCTGCTATTGCAATATGCCAAGCGCTCAAATAGGTCCCTGGTAAGGTTTGTAGCCAAAAACGGTACAAGCTTTGGTTTAATTTTGCGGTGCTAGGATCATGGGGTGTAGCAACATGCTTGTGGTGGCCTTTGTTGTGTTCAATAAAAAAATGCATGTATAAACTTGTAAGCAAAAGTGATTTTGCAAAAAGCTGTTCTATAAAATTTACGCGATGCCCAAGTTCATGCGCCACATTAATACCAAAAATGCCACACAATAATCCCATGGCAATAACACGGCCGATGGTATCAGATAATGACAGATCTGCAACTAACATGCTTTTTAAAAAAAGCCATAAAGCAACAAACTGAAAAACAACAACAGCGTATAAAATATAATCGTAGACAGGGTTAACTTTTTGTATATCCTCTTCGATGGCAGATAAATTATTGCTTGCTGGTTTTACCATAATTTCAAGTACAGGTATGCATATAAATGTATACACGAGCGGCAACCAGGTATACACTCCGGTTTTCGTAAAAGCCAAAACAGCGAGCCCATAAAGCGTAAAGGGAAGGATGTATTTAAAAGCACGCGTCATAAGGGATCAAATTAGTACAGTAATTTATAAATATTTTAGCAGATTTAAGCATTGGCTTACTTTTGCCCCATGGGACAAAAAAAGCTAATTAGGTTTGAAGCCATTAAAGGGTACGAAAATGTATTTGAATACCCTGTTAACGCTAAGGGCACATGGAATGAGTTTTTTAAAAACAACAATCCCATTACACTAGAACTGGCTTGTGGTAAAGGAGAATATGCAGTTGGGCTAGGCAATATGCACCCAAATCGCAATTTTATTGGTATCGATATAAAAGGTAACCGTATTTGGAGAGGTGCTACAAATGCGCTTGAACAAGGTCTCAAAAACGTTGCTTTTATTAGATCACTCATCGATAAAGTACCCGATTATTTTAACCAAAGCGAAATTGAGGAAATATGGATCACTTTTCCGGACCCTCAGCTCCGTGGATCTAAAGCTAAAAAGCGCCTTACCCACCCTAAATTTTTACGCCTGTACCAACAAATACTAAAACCAGGGGGTACCATCCATTTAAAAACCGATAGCCCAGATTTATATCAATTTACCAAGCTTGTTATCAACTTATTTGAACTTCCATTGTTAGAGGATATGGACAATGTATACGCAGGCGCAAACATTAAACCTGAATTGCACATTAAAACGCATTACGAAGGTTTAGACATTGCAGGCAGCAACCGTATTCATTATTTGTCTTTTACAATTAACAAAGAATTGCCGCTGGCTTTAGATGCGCAATTAAAAAGTATATTAAGTGAACAAGAACCTGATTAAAGACCTAGACTATTATACAGATCCTTCCGGTAATTTTGTATTTACGGAAGCATATCACCTAGCAAAAGGATATTGCTGTGGACATGGTTGCAGGCACTGCCCATACCAGTATGAGGCCGTTCCAGAGCCCCGCAAGCAACTTCTGCTCAATAAAGAAACTCATGAATTCCGCGAGCCACAATAAAGCAGATAATCCTAGCTTCTTTGAACTGGTATACCAGGTGGTAAGGCTTATTCCAAAAGGACGGGTAACCACCTATGGTGCCATTGCAGCTTATTTAGGAAGTAAACAAAGTTCCAGGGCTGTGGGCTATGCACTCAATGGCGCACATTTTATAAAGCCTAAAGTACCCGCTCAAAGAGTCGTGAATAGAAACGGTATGCTAAGTGGTAAAGCGCATTTTGAAACACCAACCCGCATGCAGGAGTTACTTGAAAAAGAAGGCGTTATCGTCAAGGACGAAACCATTCAAAATTTTAGCAAACACTTTTGGGACCCAGCCAAAGAGCTAAGTTTATAGCCAACGTTTTACGCGTAATAAGGCGCAATAAACCAGTATACCACCGGACCTGTTACTGCTACATAAAACCAGAGTGGCCAGGTAATTTTAGCTAATTTTTTATGTGTAGCAAACTCGGCAGTGAGTGCACGATACGCCGTAAATAAAATAAAAGGAAGTATTAAAGCTGCTAAAAAAATATGGGTACTTAAAATGAGTAAATAAAGCGTTCTAAAAGATCCTACCGCTGCAGTTTCTGCTTCACTTAAAATTCCATCATGATTAACGTCACCAAACTTGGCTTCGCCAGTGAGTAAATGATGGGCAATATAAGACACTAAAAAAAGTACTGACAATACAAGCGCCGCCATCATCATTTTTTTATGCATTTGATAATTGCCATTTTTAACAGCAACAAGCGCAGCAACAAGTAACACCGCAATAATTGTATTGATCACCGCATTGGCTTTTGCAAAAATGTGCACATCAAAACCTAAATCAACATCCAATTTAAATTTGCTAAGTAGTACCACAACGGTAAACACCACTACCGAAAAAATTCCGATAAGCCATTTAGCAAGTTTGTCATTTTTTGAAATAGATGCTTGTAACATAGTATTGTTTTTTAATAATAATTATCCATTTGTTTTTCTGTGTTGACGTATATACACCACAAAAAATAGAATGGCAGATATAATAATTAGCCAAAGCCAAGTTAGATCAAGTATTTTTCTAAAAATAGCGCCTTTATTTTTCTTGTCCTTTTCGAGCATTAATAAACCAATATCTCTAGCAAGTTTAGCTACCGAATTTGAATCAAGTCCATTGTAATAGCCACGCACATAACGGTCTTTATCGAGTAATACAAACCTTGAAGTATGTACAAAGTCAGGACTGATAGGCTCTTCACTAAATTTATCTACCCTTAATTCTTCAAAAGCAAATTTGTAAATACTGTCTTTATTGCCGGTTAAAAACCACCAGTTATCGTGGTTGGCACCAAAAATATCAGCGTAATTTTTAAGCACCGGAACCGAGTCGCGTTCTGGATCTACGGTAAATGAAACAAATTGAACAACGGCAGTATCAATTTTATTGCGCACATTACCTCCAAGCTTAAAAGAGTGTTGCAGCTTTTGCATGTTAAATGTAAGCTTAGGGCAAATACTTCTACAGCTCGTAAATACATAATCCACCACCATTATTTTAGAGCTCTTATCGTATAGGCTAACCGTATCTCCAAGTTGGTTAACGAGGGTGATATTGGCTGTCTTATGCCAAATGCTATCCGTTATTTCTTTACCCTTTTCGATACGTGTAACCACAGTATCTAATAGGTATTTGCGTGGCATATCTACGGCGTTTTCGCTTGCAGACTTGAGCCACAAATAACAGGCCAGCGGAAGACCGAGGGCAACGAGTAAACCTAAAATTGATTTTCTATTCATGTAAAAAGGTTCGTATAAAAAAACCACCAAACAAAGGTCGGTGGTTTTACTTATTTGATAACAATTTCATTTAGTGTTTGTTCTCTACCGACACAGTATCTTTAGCATGTGCAGTGGTATCTGCTGCTGCATGTGCTGCACCTGCTTCATGTCCACCACCATGACCTTCGGCCTTTTTTTCTACCTTAATGGTAGAACGCTCTTTAAAATATGGATCGTAGGTGTTACGTAAGTTTCTGAAAGAATTACCATCGTATAAGAAGGCGATGATAAACCAAATAAAAAGACCTAGCGGCACCACAATCGTCATGATTAGGTTTTTTAATTCATGTTTTAAGTGCATGAAATAAGCAACGATATAAAAAGCCTTTGCCATCATCAAAATGATGATAGCACCTTTAATAGCGAGCCTTAAAGCTTCTGAAGTAATATCAATCATCCAAAAACCAAGTACTAGTTCAATAATGGTTAATACAGATAATATGATAGTGACTTTTTTTACTTCACCATTTCCGTGATTTTCTTCGTGTTGAGCTGTATGTGACATCAGGTTCTAAATTAATGTTGTTGAAATAATAAATTATACTAGGTAGAAGCAAGTAAATACAAATACCCAAACTAAATCTACAAAGTGCCAGTATAATCCAGCTTTCTCGATCATGAGGTAATGACCACGTTGTTCAAACTTATCCATGAGCGTCATGATCAGCATAATGATATTGATGATCACGCCAGAAAATACGTGGAATCCGTGGAAACCAGTAATGGTGAAAAAGTAATTGGTAAAGTTGGTTGAAGATGCGGTTCCATCTGCATTTAAAAATGGATTACGACCCCACCATGCACCTTCGTGGTGTAAGTGATTCCACTCCCAAGCTTGACAGCCTAAAAATGCGATACCACCAATGATCGTCCAAATCATGTATTTAACAACAGACTTCTTGTCCATTTCATGTCCTGCTTTCACAGCAAGTACCATGGTCACAGAACTCACAATCAAAATAAATGTCATAACAGACACAAACACAAGCGGTGCATGCACTCCTTCTGGAGCAAATGGAAAACTTCTAAACACTTCGTTAGGGTCAGGCCATCCATTGGTTGAAAAACGAATGGTACCATAAGAGATTAGGAAAGCGCCAAATGTGAAGGCATCACTCATTAGGAAATACCACATCATTAACTTACCGTACTCGACGTTAAATGGGCTTTTTCCACCACCCCAAGACTTTGTTGTTTCTACTGTTGCTGTTGACATGTCTTATTAAAAATTTCGTTGCAAAAATATTGGCTATCAGTCAAAAAAGACGATTTCTGTGTAACTTTTTATTTGAATTATGCGATCAATTGGTAAAAAATAAATAGGTAAATCCAAAGCACATCTACAAAATGCCAGTAAGTACCTACAATTTGGGTTGGAACTAGGTTTGTTTGGCCTTCTTGCACCCAAAAAGACCTAAAAAACGTAACAATTAAGGCAATGACACCTCCAAGCACGTGGAGCATGTGAAGGCCGGTAATGACAAACAAAAAGGAAGAAGCAGAGTTACTTTGAGGTCCGATAAGCGCAATACCCCTTGTTTCTAAATCTTTAAAGCCTTCCCACTGCATAATAACAAACGTAACACCCAAAATGGCTGTGATGGTGATCAGGGATTTATAGAATGAAATTTTACCTGCCCTTAAAGCCGTGTTGGCCAAATACATAGTTAAACTACTTGCCAGTATTACAGCTGTAGAATACCAGAAAACAACGGGTAGCTCAATAGCTAACCAGTTACCTTGATTCTTTTTTACAATATAGGCGCTCGTCATACCCGCAAACATCATTACAATGCTTCCAATCGCAATCCACATGATAAAACGTTGTGGATGTATTCTTTGAGGCTCGTTAGTTACTAATGTAGACATACTCAATAAATTTTAATTCG
>JAIYCS010000040.1 GCA_027487895.1 Sediminibacterium sp.
ATATGCTCCGGTAAAATGTTTGGAGCACCTGCTAAATCTGCAATGGTGCGGCTCACCTTTATAATGCGGTGGTAGGCCCTGGCACTCAAGTTTAATTTTTCCATAGCCGCTGCTAGTAGGGCTTTGCTGTTACCATCCAAGGGGCAAAAAACGGCCAATTCTTTATTGGATATTTGTGCGTTGGTATAGGTATTGGTAGATTGCTCGTACCGTTTTTTTTGGATGTCCCTAGCTGCTAAAACCCTTTCTCTGATACTATTTGATTCTGAAACCCTTGTGCTTCGGTCAAGTTCGTGATGGGTAACGGGGGTTACTTCTACATGCAGGTCTATACGGTCTAGTAGTGGGCCCGATACCCGGTTTAAATATTTTTCTACGGCGCCCGCCGGACAGCTGCAGGTTTTTGTTGGATGGTTGAAGTAACCGCAAGGGCAGGGGTTCATGGAGGCAATGAGCATAAAATTGGCTGGGTAAGTAAGCGACATGCTAGCCCTTGCGATGCTTACCATCCGCTCTTCCATGGGTTGACGGAGTACTTCTAAAACGGATCTTTTAAATTCTGGTAATTCATCCAAAAACAAAACGCCATTATGGGCCAATGAAATTTCGCCAGGTTGGGGATGACTGCCGCCACCAATCAGTGCAATATCTGAAATGGTATGATGTGGAGATCTAAAAGGTCTTGTTTGCACCAGGTAAGACCCTGCGGCTAATTTTCCAGCCACACTATAAATTTGCGTTGTTTCTAGGGCTTCTGCTACATTTAGTGGAGGCAAAATACTAGGTAGCCTTTTGGCGAGCATGGTTTTTCCTGCGCCTGGCGGTCCAATTAAAATAACGTTGTGTGAACCAGCCGCCGCTATTTCTAGGGCGCGTTTAATATTATCTTGGCCACTCACTTCACTAAAATCAATGCTTGAAACTGTATTGTCTGGGTTTAAAAATGCTTCTGGATTTATTTGGTTGGTAGGACGATACTTGCCCGAGGCAAAAAACTGAACTACTTCTTGTAAATGCGATACGCCATAAACGTTTAGGCCTTCTACCATGGAAGCTTCATTGGCATTGGCAGCGGGTAAAATAATGCCAAGTGCGTTTTCTTTTTTTGCGCGAATGGCCATGGCCAATGCCCCTCTAATGGGATGAATGGTGCCGTCTAACCCCAGTTCACCCATGAGCATGTATTTATGAATTTGTGCTTCTTGAATAAGTTGGTCGCTAGCTGCTAAAATGCCAATCGCAATGGGGAGGTCAAATGCAGAACCCGTTTTTTTAATATCTGCAGGGGCTAAATTAATCACCACTTTAATGCGTGGCATACTAAAGCCATTGGATTTGATGGCGCTTTCTGTTCTTTGTAAACTTTCTTTGATGGCAATGTCTGGAAGGCCTACAATTTGATAGCCCTGGCCCATACTTACATTTACTTCTACAATAATTGTGATGGCATCAACGCCCATAACTGCGGCTCCCATTGTTTTTACAAGCATATAAACTCTTTGATACTTGTAGAAAGGTAAGGGCTGTATAGCCTAATAAAAACGACACCGAATAAATACCTGAAATTATAGCGCTAAAAAAAATTATAAGCTTTTCAATAAATCAACAACGCCTTCTTTTTGTAAAATAAGATAGCCGAGTCTGTCATTGCTAATTCCTTCTTTTAGTTGATAGCTAAAAATAAGTTCGCCGTCACTAACACTTGTTTCAAAATATTTGAATTGAATGGAAGGAAATTGTTTTAGATGCGCACCAATTTCATAGAGGTGTGTAGATAAAATAAACAAGGAAGGTTTGATTTTGCGAAGACCCTCAATAACAGCAGTACTGCATTTCATAGCATCTTCTACGTTTGTTCCTTTAAAAAGTTCATCAATTAAAATGAGCCAATTTTTTCCGTCGTTGATTTTTTCGATCGTATTTTTTATACGCTTTACTTCGTTGTAAAAATAGCTTTCCCCTTTGATGATGTTATCCATCACATTGATGTTACTGAGCAGTCCATCAAATAAGGTAAGTTCCATACTAGTTGCAGGAACGCCCATGCCCAAATGCGCTAGGTAAACACTAATACCTACAGCTTTAATAAACGTACTCTTGCCCGCCATGTTGGCGCCGGTTAAAAATAAAAAATTACTATCTTTTTTTAGTGTAATGTTATAAGGGGTGGGTGTAACTAAAAGTGGATGGTAGCAATTTGTTGCCTCAATATAGGCGGTAGGGGCTATGGTAAAATTTGGAAAACAAAGACCCTGTGCAACCGTTACCCGCGCCATACTTTGATAAGCGTCCACCCAACTGTATAAATCTATGAGGTCGTAAAAATCTTGTTTGTGCCTTGTTCTAATTTGGCCAGCTATTGTTAAAATTTGTTGAGGCGTAGCATTTTTTATATCCATCAAACGAAGTGATGCTAATGCAGGCTTGTTTAATTTTTTTTCGATGCTTGTTGTCCAGTCAGCAATAATTGGATTTTGATTGGCGGCTAGTAATAAACCATGAACAGTAAAAAGCCCTTTTAAAAAATCGACACAATGCGCAATCGTATACTTTGTAAGCGCATAATCTGGGGCGTGAAATATTTTATACCACTGACTATTAAAAAAAGTAGGATGCTGTGGGTAAGGATCAAACTGTGTTTCGTAATATTTTGCCACCACCATAATGGTGCCATTGGTAATGGATGTAGGCCAACTATGTAGCGTATTTGCAAGTACCTTAATAACCTCTTGGGCATCATTAATTTTTTGGATGCTATCAAGCGGTGTTTGAACAAGGTATCGAAGCATTTCTTTACCGCCAACTGTTGTAGTTTGATTGAGGTAATTAAATATAGACACAGACTCATCGCTGTTAAAAATAGAGAGATCGTGAAGTGTGTCTTTGTCTACCTGCATATTTTAGGATCTATTAAATTGAAGGCGCATACCTGTTTTTGATTCATCAAATATACCGTTTCCATATACCATATGTCCATTTACAAAAGTTTTTGAAACAGTAGCTGGTTGTATAAAGCCTTCTAGTGGACTCCAACCGCATTTGTATAAGATATTTTCTTTGCTAATGGTTTCAGGTGTGTTTGCGTCAAGTAAAACTAGATCGGCGAAGTAGCCTTCTCTAATATAGCCACGGTTGTTGATTTGAAAGCAGCGCGCTGGTGCATGACACATTTTTTCTACAACCCGCTCTATGGTTATTTTTTGCTCGGCCACATAATGAAGCATCAGCCCTAGTGCGTGTTGCACCAGAGGAAGGCCAGCATGTGCGTGCGTGTAATCTTCTTGTTTTTCGGCCCAGGTATGCGGCGCATGATCCGTGGCAATAATATCCAATCTGTCATCTAATAAACCTTCCCATAAAGCTGTTTTATTGTGCGGCGCTTTAATGGCAGGGTTGCATTTTATTTGATTGCCAAGTTTTGCATAATCATCTGATGTAAAGTGTAGATGATGCACACATACTTCTGATGTAATTCTTTTTTCTTCTAGGGGAAGCATATTGCTAAAGAGTTGTAATTCTTTAGCTGTAGTGATATGTAAAACATGCAGTCGAGTACCAAATTTTTTGGCCATTTGTACCGCTCTAAAGGAAGATTCAAAACATACTTCTTCGTCTCTAATGATAGGGTGGTCTGCGGCAGTTAACATTCTGTTTTCGGCGGCGGCTTTTGCTAAATTTTGTTTAATGAGGCGCTCTTCTTCACAGTGTGTGGCAATTAAAACCTCGGATCCTTCAAATATTCTTTCTAGTAGAATAGGATTTTCAACAAGTAGATTACCGGTAGAAGAACCCATAAATATTTTAACACCGCAGATATCATTTTTTTTATCGTTGGTTCTTAGTACTTCGTCAAGATTGTCATTGGAAGTGCCCATAAAAAAAGAGTAGTTGGCAAGTGCATGGTGCTTTGCTATATCATACTTCTGTTCCAGTAACACCTGCGAAAAAGCCGGTGGGTTGGTATTGGGCATTTCCATAAACGAGGTAACACCACCGCGCACGGCAGCTTTTGCCTCTGTGTAGATGGTTGCTTTATGGGTAAGACCGGGTTCCCTAAAATGTACTTGATCATCAATGACGCCTGGGATAAGGGTTTGGCCTGTGCCGTCAATTTCCTCAATACGCATGCTAGGATCTAGTTGTGATCCAATTTTTTCGATGCGGGTATCCCTGATCCACACGTCACCTGTGGTGCTAACACCTTCATTAACAATAGCTACATTTTTGATGACAATATTTTTCATGGTATGTTATTGATTGGATGATCCAATGCGAAGACAACAGCCTTAGTCTTCTAAATGTATCGAAAATACAATCATTCTTGATTGCAATTTATCAAGCACATTGGAATATTTGAGTCCGCGATCTAGTTGATGCAAATTGGTAAGACCGTAGCTAAATTTTATTTCTGGAGAAACGGTTACAAAAGGTAAATAAAAATTTAAACCAAGGCCAGCTTCTAATCCAAAATCGGCTGCGCGTAATTTGACCAAATCATCGGCGTTACGAGAGGTAGAATTACTGGATAAATCAAAGTCAAATTTTACGCCACCTAAAACGTAGAGCCTGAAATTTCCAATACGATCGGAATTTAATTTAAAGTGAGCTGGGAGGCTAACAAGTGTGGATGGTAAAATTTGTTGTTGCTGCGTTTGCTCGCCAGGCTTCACCGATTTTAAGGTGTAATCAATGTATTTAGATCCGCCAATGATAAGTTGTGGATTGGCCCTTAACTCTATATGGTCATTGATTTTAAGGGTGGCTAAAAGCCCCATTGTAATTCCGCCGCTGGATGCAGGATTTACGTACATGATAGAATCCGACGCTAAAAAACTTGCAGATTTAGTATGGTGTAAATAGCTGGTGTTGTAACCGAGTGTCAATCCAAAATAGTAAGGCAGGTCGTCTCTGTACGAA
This sequence comes from Sediminibacterium sp., assembly GCA_027487895.1. Taxonomy (GTDB): domain Bacteria; phylum Bacteroidota; class Bacteroidia; order Chitinophagales; family Chitinophagaceae; genus Sediminibacterium. Next base: position 4,918 of record JAIYCS010000040.1, read on the forward strand.
CGGTAAATTTCACGCTGTGCATAGATGCTGCTCACTGCGCAAAACAAAATGCCAAGGGTGGCTATTATTTTTTTCCGCAGTAAATAGTGCATATGCCAAATGTCAATTTCTTACTTGTAATGGTATTAAAGCCAGCAGTTTTCATGATGCTTGTAAATGCATCTCCTTCTGGAAAGGCTTGCACGCTATCATTTAAATATTGGTAGGCTTCTTTATTTTTTGCAACCATTTTACCAACGCCAGGTGCAACTAAGTTCATGTAAATGTTATAGAAGCCTTTAAATACAAACTGTTTGGGTTTAGAAAATTCTAGTATCACGAGTTTGCCGCCTGGCTTTAACACGCGGTACATTTCTTGCAATCCTGTTTCTAAATGTTCAAAATTTCGAACACCAAAAGCAACTGTTACGCCATCAAAATGATTGTCATTGAACTTTAATTGTTCGCTATCGCCAGTTATTAGTTCAATAGCATTTTGTAATCCTAGTGCAGCAATTTTTTTTCTGCCTTCTGCAAGCATGCCTTCAGAAATATCTATACCCGTTATATGTGTAGGTGCAATGAGTTGATGGGTGAGTATGGCAACATCGCCAGTTCCTGTGGCAACGTCTAAAATAATTTTAGGCTTCACTTCATTTAATGCGTGAATGGCTTTTTTACGCCAGCTGATGTCAATGCCTGCACTTAAAAAGCGGTTCAAGAAATCATATCTAAACGCAATGCTGTCAAACATGCTTGCAACCTGCTCTTTTTTAGTGAGTCCGCTTTGCTCGTAGGGCACCACCTTATCATGTGCATACTTTCCCATAGACTACAAAGATACCAAATTATAGCCCTTTTCAAGGGCAATGTGGAGGCATAAAAGCCCAAATACCCCGTTAATGTTTCGCAAAAATTCTTTTTCCTGCAATTACACCGCTTTTAAAGTGCAGCCGTATCTTCGTTTAGCAAATGAAAGCAAGAATTTACAAGTCTACGGGTAGTTGGTATGTGGCCAAAGCGGAGTCCGGAAAAATTTATAACGCCCGCATCAAAGGGGTGTTTAAAATTGGTGGACTTACCTCTACCAATCCTATTGCAGTAGGAGATGAAGTAGAAATGCAAATTGAAGATGTGCTCGAAGAATCGGCCATGATAGACACCATTTGTGATCGAAAAAATTATGTAGCACGGGTGTCACCGCACAATAAACACCAGCATCATATTATTGCAGCGAACCTCGATCAGAGTTTATTATTTGCAACTTTAAAAGATCCTAAAACATCACAAGGTTTTATTGACCGTTTTTTAATTTCTTGTGAAGCCTATCATATTCCGGCTATTATTGTTTTTAATAAATCCGATTTGTACAAACAAAAAGAATTGGAACATTTTGAACACCTGCAAAAAATTTATTCAAATATTGGTTACAGGGTCATGCTTTGCAGTGTAGAAAAAAATAAAGGCGTAGAAGAAATTGCTGCACTGCTTGAAGGTAAAACAACACTACTGAGTGGACATAGTGGCGTTGGTAAATCTACTTTTATCAACGCAGTGTTTCCATCACTCGAATTACGTACTCAAGAAGTAAGTGGTTGGAGTGGGAAAGGCATGCATACCACCACTTTTGCAGAAATGTTTGACCTGCCTACAAGTGGCGCTATCATTGACACGCCGGGTATTAGAGAACTTGGTCTTGTAGATATTTCGAAACAAGAATTAGCACATTATTTTCCTGAAATGCGCGCACAAATGGGGAACTGTCATTTTAACAATTGTATGCACATAGAGGAGCCTGGTTGCGCCGTTAAGCGGGCGCTCGAAGCTGGAGAAATTGCAGCAGACCGTTACGTGAGTTACCTTAATATTTTAACCACCATGGACGTATCGCATTAGTCCTTTTCATACCAATTTGCGTACTTCACATAATTTTCTGCGATTCTATTTATTTCAGATTCAATTAAATTTTGGGATACTTCTTTTACTTTTTTTGCTGGCACGCCTGCATAAATACTTCCTGCTTCTACAACTGTTCCTTCTAATACAACAGCACCTGCAGCAATGATAGAATTGCTGTGTACCACGCACCGGTCCATCACAATGGACCCCATGCCAATGAGTACATTGTCATGGATGGTGCATCCATGCACCATGGCGTTGTGCCCAATAGATACATTGTTGCCAATAGTGGTGGGGTGCTTTTGATAAGTGCAGTGAATAATGGCGCCGTCCTGCACATTAACGCGGTCGCCCATTTTAATAAAATGTACGTCACCTCTTACTACGGCGTTGAACCAAAAACTACATTCTTTTCCAGTGGTTACATCACCAACGATGGTAGCGTTGGGTGCAATAAAGCAGTTTTCTCCAAAACTGGGTGATTTACCTAAAACGGGAAGTATAACCGGCATCTTCTTTTTTAAACGAATGTAATAAAATTGTGTAAAGTGCTGTTCTTTAGTAATCCTTTACCTTTGCAGCATCATATACGCTATGAACAACCGTCAACTTTTTTTACAGCATGTAGCCCAAACTTCCACGGCACCTCTTGGTATCGAAATGGTGGAAGCGGCGGGTGTAACCCTCACAGATGTTGACGGTAAAACCTACACCGATTTTATTGCGGGCTTTAGTGTTTGTAATATTGGACATAGTCATCCGGAGGTTGTAAAAGCGGTGCAAGAACAGGCAGCAAAATACATGCACCTGATTGTGTATGGTGAGTTTATTGAAAGCCCACAGGTGCAGTATGCGGCGTTACTCGCTAAACATTTACCTGAAAATTTAGACTGTGTTTATTTTACCAGCAGTGGCGCCGAAGCCACAGAAGGGGCGCTTAAATTAGCCAAGCGTGTTACGGGTAAAACAAAAATACTTGCATGCAATAAAGCCTATCACGGCAGTACACAAGGTGCGCTGAGTGTAATGGGTGATGAGTATTGGCGCAATGCATTTAGACCACTCTTACCAGAAGTATATCATTTTGATTACAACGATGATGCACTTGTGGATGCCATTGATAACACGGTTGCCTGCGTGATTGTAGAACCAGTGCAAGCCGAGAGTGGCGTGACACCTGGGCGCAAAGAGTGGCTAGCAGCCATTCGTAAAAAATGTGACGAACACTGTGTACTACTTATTTTTGATGAAATACAATCTGGATTTGGTCGCACGGGTTCGCTCTTTGCCTTTGAGCAAATGGGTGTGGTACCGGATGTGTTATTAGTTGGTAAAGCGCTTGGTGGTGGCATGCCGCTTGGTGCATTTATTTCGAGTCATAAACTCATGAGAACTTTAACGGTGGCGCCGGTGCTTGGTCATATCACCACATTTGGTGGACATCCGGTAAGTTGTGCAGCGGGTAAAAAAGCCTTTGAAATTTTAACGGAGCAAAAATGGATCGATACCGTTCCTGCAAAAAGTGAATTACTACAATCTTTGCTAGTACATCCTGCGATTGTTCAAATGCAGGGTATTGGACTTTGGTTTTCTTTGCAATTTTCTTCAGATATGCTCGCACAAAAAGTAGCGCATACCTGCGTTCAAAACGGTGTCATTACCGACTGGTTTTTATTTGCACCCGACTGCATTAGGGTAGCACCTCCACTCATTATTACAGAAACTGAAATACGCGCCGCTTGCGGTATTATTTTACAATCTATTGATCAGGTGCTTTTGGCGCATCCTGAGCTGGCCTAGG
>JAIYCS010000072.1 GCA_027487895.1 Sediminibacterium sp.
ACGGAGTATGAAAAATATGGGGTAACAGCTAAAGCTTGGGCTGTATTTACAGCAACTTGGGGCGGCTTGCCACTTGTGTATTCGGGTCAGGAAATCCCTAACCATAAACGCTTGTCATTTTTTGAAAAAGATGAACTGGATTGGTCTCTGCAAACAAAACAACCGGCAGTACATGGGTTTTATAAGGCTCTTTTTAGCCTCCGTGCGCAAAATGACGCAATGGTACTTGGTCAACCTGAAATGCTCCAAACGCCATACCCTAATAGCATTATAGCCTTTATAAAAAAGCACCAAAACAACATTGTTTTGGTGCTTCTCAATATTTCGGAACATAATAGGTTGGCTTTTGAAATTAGCCATCCCTTGCTATCTGGAAATTTTGAACAAATATTTTCGGGCCTACGTTTTTCATTTTCTGGCAAAGAAAAATTTGAACTTCAAGCCGGTGAATATTTGGTGTACCAGCTTATTCCTCACTAAGGTTTAGTGGATAGGTATAGCTGCCTTCAAATCCTGGATAAAATCCTTCGAGTCTTACAACGCCAGATTTTATTTTAGCTAAGATTTCTTTTAATTCATCAAGGCTTTTTACTTCAGAGCCGTTTACGCTGATGATAACAAAACCATCCTGCATTCTACTTTTTTTAAGTAATCCATCGCCTACTTTTTTTACCACCACACCACCTTCAACTTCATTGGCTGCTGCTACTTTTTTATCTAGGTTTTCAAATGTGCCACCTAATTTTTCGATGATGGAAGTGTTTTTAACAATATCGGTATTGCCAACTTTGTTTTTTAAAGTAAGTGTAACGGTATTTTCTTTTCCAGCTCTCTTATAAGTAATGGCTACTTTATCTCCTGGTTTATGCTTGGCTACTTGTTCTTGTAGTTCTGGGCCTGAAGTGATGTTTATGCCATCAATTTTTGTGATGATATCATATTTTTTTATGCCTGCAATAGCTGCGGCACCATTTGCCGGAACTTCTGTTACAAAAACACCTTCACCTTCTTTGATGCTAATACCAAACTCTTTTTCGTACGCTAATTTTTGTTCGTCTGTTACATTTTCTGGTAAAAAGTTAATACCAATGTAAGCACGTTGAACGGTTCCAAATTTTACAATATCAGTTACTACTTTTTTTACAATATTAACAGGTATTGCGTAAGAGTAACCTGCATAAGAGCCAGTAGGGGATGCTATGGCAGAGTTAATGCCTATGAGTTCACCGGTAGTATTAACGAGTGCACCACCGCTATTACCTGGGTTTACAGCAGCATCTGTTTGAATAAAAGATTCTACAGGTCTATCACTTTGTTTTCTATTGATATCGATAGATCTTGATTTAGCACTAATGATACCTGCTGTAACAGTAGCATCTAAACTTAGCGGATAGCCAACGGCTAATACCCATTGACCAAGTTTGGCCTCGTCACTATTACCATAAATTAAATAAGGTAATCCTTTTGCTTCTATTTTAATAACAGCAATGTCGGTGCTAGGGTCTGCACCTATTAATGTTGCTTTATAAGATTTTTTATTGCCGAGTGTTACATTGATTTCATCAGAACCATCAATGACGTGGTTGTTGGTTACAATGTATCCGTCTTCTGTAATAATCACACCACTACCACTTGCTCGCTGCTCTGGCATGACGCGTGGACCGCCGCCAAAGAAATCACCAAAATCGTCACCAAAAAAATCCGAAAAAGGATTTCTGCCGCGTGATCCGCCTGAGCTAATTTGCTTTTCCTTAATTTTTGTTTTGATATGCACAACGGCCGGTACAGCAGTGGTTGCTGCTGGGGTAAAATCTACGGCAACAGCTGGTGCATTGTTGTTGTTAAAACCCGCATAATTAAAAGGTAATTTGCCCGGGTCCTGAAATCCAGCCTGTTGGTATGCATTGAATTTGCTTACTCCCCAAACACTTACAATAGCAGTTGTGGCGCTAATGGCTACCATTGTGGCCACTGTTTTGAAATTCATATTCATCGTTACATTTTTTAAAGGTTCTACAAATTACATGCCTTTGCGTTACAAATAAACAAAGCTGCAAGTTTGTCTGTGTGCCGCCTGTCTTATTTAACAAATTTTTTACGCTGGGGTTTACAAAGCCTGCAAAAATGCCATGGTGTCTGTACCGTCGGCGTAGTCTGTTAAAGAGGGGTGTTGGGCGCTTCCAAAAGGTATATAGCCATGACCCACAATGCACTGTATATCGGTATTTTGTTTCAAATGACTGAGTTGTTCAGGGGTGCTATAAAATTGATAGTGCACCTGGCTCACCGGCGAAAATGGGCTTTCATTTTCGGCAAAAACCAGCGAATCATTATTCATGTAATATTTATTACCCATAATTAAGAGCGCCAAATGGTAGTCGTAATTGTGTTTGTACTTGTGAAAATCTAGGTAATACTCGTATTTTTTTAGGGCTGAAAATAGCGGGATAAAATCATAGTTGGCAGGCACAAATAACTGGGTCACATTACGGCAACCAAGTCCAAAATAAGTTTGTATATCATCTGCTAATAAATCAAGCTCTGCGGCTGTTTCGGTACCATCAATAACAGCTACCGATGTTCTATTGCGTCTTATAATATTTGGAAATTTACCAAAGTAATAATCGAAATACCTGCTACTATTATTACTCCCTGTAGCAATGTAGGCGTCTAGCCCAGTAAAAAAAAAAAAAAAAAATACCATACTCGAAACACGTTCATCCATTTTAATAAGTTCCGAAACAATATGTTTGATTAAAATTTCGTCTTTTGAAGAGGGTTTAATAACAGCGGTATGCCCTGATATAAACACCGATAAAAAATCGTGGAAGCCTACAATTGGGATATTACCGGCCATCACCAAACCCACTTTTTTAGGCTGGCCTTGCTGTTCCGGAACCCCATATGTTGCAGCCCAATTTGCTAATAGTTGGGGGTCTAAAAAGCTATTTATGATAGAATTCACGGCTTTTTCAATGAATTCGGGGGCAAACCAGGGGTTTTCACGGGCTGCTCTTTCCTTTGCTAAGGCCCATTCTGGCTCATTTCCGGCCATATAGGCACTTAATTTGTTAAGTATTTGAATTCGTTCTTGTAAAATCATTTGTCGGCCGTATTTTTGATACTGCAAATGTAAATTCAGTAACCCAAACAAAACCATTTAATATGGCTATTAAAATTACAGACGAATGTATCAACTGTGGGGCATGTGAACCCGAGTGTCCAAATAACGCAATTTACGAAGGTGGGGTAGAGTGGGCCATCGCTGATGGAACTTCTGTAAAAGGCAGTTTTACTTTAATGGATGGATCTGACGTTGCTACAGATACAAGACTTGCTCCTATCAGTGTAGATACCTATTATATTACGCCAAATAAATGTACCGAGTGTCAAGGTTTTCATGAAGAGCCACAATGTGCTGCGGTATGTCCTGTAGATTGTTGTGTACCAGATGAGTTGTACAAAGAAACGGTAGAAGAACTGCTTGCTAAAAAAGACAAGCTACATCTCTAATATTCTTTTAATGCTTAAGGGTTTATGAAAAAAAAAGTAGCACTTGTTACCGGTGGTTTAAGTGGTGAAGCGCAAATTAGTTATAAGAGTGCTATAACCGTAAATAGTAATTTAGACCGAAATAAATTTGAGGTATATCAAATAGATATCAACCCTTCAGGGTGGTGGTATACCCCAGAAAATGGTGCACCTCAAAAAGTAAATAGGGATGATTTTTCTATTACGGATGGGGGCAGCAAAATTAATTTTGATGTGGTGCTTTTGTGTATTCATGGAACGCCCGGTGAAGATGGAAAACTACAAGGCTACTTTGATATGTTGGGGCTACCATATACCAGTTGCGATGCGGCTACTTCTGCATTAACTTTTAACAAACGTTATACGGTTGCAGTGGCTGCATTTGGTGGCATATCAGTTGCTAACTCCATGCATTTATTTAAGCACACTCACGTGTCGCCAGAAAATATTTTATCCAAATTACAACTACCTGTTTTTGTAAAACCAAACAACGGTGGAAGTAGTATTGGTATGAGTAAGGTTACATCTGCAGATGCATTGGCGCCTGCGCTAGAAAAGGCTTTTAAAGAAGATACGCAAGTACTCGTAGAAGAATTTATTAGTGGTAGAGAATTTACTATTGGTGTTTTTAAAACCAAGGGCGCTTTACAGGTATTGCCTATTACTGAAATTGAAACTTCTAACGAGTTTTTTGATTTTGAAGCAAAATACCAGGGCAAGAGTGTTGAAACAACACCTGCTTTAATTTCTGAGACGATGCAGTCTCAATTAGAAGCTGCTGCTAAAAGAGTATATGAAGTGCTCAATTGCAGAGGTGTGGTTCGTGTCGATTTTATTTATAACGAAGAAAAGGGATTGCCATATATGTTAGAAGTGAATACAGTGCCTGGCCAGTCTGCGGCAAGTGTTATTCCACAACAAGTAAAAGCAATGGGAATGAGTCTTCAAGAATTTTATACTTCTATTGTAGAAGAATCGCTTAATTAATAGTTCATGAAAAACCTAATACAAAAAATAGTACAAAAGCCGCTTTGGCAAAATATACTCATTGGTATTGGGGGACTATTTTTTTTACTGATTGTATTTTTTTTATCGCTAGGTTGGATTACTGGTTATGGTAAAACGGCTAAAGTAACTTCGGTGGTAGGACAAAGTTTTATTGCCGCTCAGCAACAATTAGAAAAGGAAGGATTTGAAGTAGTGATACTTGATTCTATTTATGTAGATAGCATTGCCAAGCTTGCAGTTATTAGACAAACACCCGAAGCGGATGAAATTGTAAAAGCTGGTCGAACCATTTATTTAACCATTAACCGAATGGTACCTCCGCAGGTTGAAATGCCATCGCTTGTTGGTTTTTCTCTTAAAAGTGCCGAGTTGTATTTACAAAGTTTGCAATTAAAATTAGGAGCCGTTACATACAAACCTGATTTTGCACGTAACGCAGTACTCGATCAACTTTTTAATGGGGTATCTATTGCACAGGGTGTAAAAATTCCACTCGGTTCAACCATTAGTTTGGTGATTGGAACGGGTGTTGGTGGTGAAGAAACGGATATGCCAAACCTTGTAGGACTTACGTACCCTGAAGCGCTGAATCAATTATTGCTTCAGCGCATAGGAGTTGGGTCCGTACTTTCTTTAGAAACCATCAAAGACTCTGCAACTTCTTTTGTTTTCAGACAAACACCTAGTTATTTATCTACAAAATTAGATTCTTTAACAAGTATGCCGCTGCCCAATAAAATTAGACAAGGGCAACTCGTAGATTTGTATTTAAGTAATACGCCACCGCCTAAAGATTCAATTAGCGGTCCATCCATTAAAAATTAAATCGTTTTCATATGCAAACAATTACTGTAGAAGCCTTAAAAGAAATTCTTGACGCTGGTGAAAAAATCAATTTAGTAGATGTGCGTGAGCCACATGAACACGCCGAATTTAATATAGGTGGATTGTTATTGCCACTAGGCCATGTACAAAGTATGCAAATTGATGAAATCGAAGATTTAAAAAATCAGAAAGTATACTTCTATTGCAGAAGTGGGAATAGAAGTGGGCAAGCATGCCTACTGCTAGAAACCATGGGCTTCACAGACGTTGTAAACGTTACAGGCGGCATGCTTGCTTGGAAAGAAAAATTCTAGAATTTTATTGTAAATCCTATCAAGTAATTGATGGTTGCCATTGGATAGTAGCCATTTGCTGTAATGGTTTCGCCCCCATATACATATGCATAGCTATAACCATTTGGTACATATTTTTGATTGGTAATATTGTTAATCCTTGCTGTTAATAGGAACGAACGATTTGCTTTTTTAGCAAACTCGTAGCTTGCATTGATGTCTTGATTTGCAAAAGCTTCCAACGATCTTTCTTGTAAAGAACTATTGTCTAAATATTGTTTACCTACCCATTTTGTTTGCAGTTCAATGGTGCACTGTTTTACTGGCTTGTAGGCGAGGGTAGAAGCAGCAATAAAATTTGGCGAAAAAGCAATGTTGGTATTGTTTCTAGTAATGGCATCCTGACCACCAGTATCATAGTTGTCAATAAACTCCGTAAACGATTTTATTTTATTTCTGCTAAGTGTAACGTTGCTTGATAATTGTAATTTACTGGTGAGTATCGTTGTATGCATGAGCTCAATACCTAGTCTATAAGAGTTTGGTACATTCATTCTAGTGTATGCGCCAACGTCATTTATTTTACCGGTTAACACGAGTTGATCTTTGTAGTGCATGTAATAAAAGTTTGCACTCCAGGTTGTTTTCTTATTTCTTTTTTCAAGTCCTATTTCTAAATCTTGTAGTCTTTCAGGTTTAGGTTGTGTTGCCGCCCCCGCTTCAAAATCATCTCTGTTGGGCTCTTTGTGTCCTATGGCAAAACTTGCATAATGCACCCAGCCATTTTTATTGTATTGGTATCCAATTTTAGGATTAAAAAATCCAAAACTTCTATTGATAAAAAGTGTTGGGTTGTTTTGGAATCCATCCATTTGGTGTCTTACATTTCGATATTGAAGATCTATGTAGCTAGTAAAATTACTTGCCCAACTGTGCTGCCATTTTGCATACATGTTGGCTTCTTTTTTTATAGCAGGTAAATCGTAATATCTTTTTGGTGAAAATGCGTTTGCTTTTTCTACCCAAATAACTTCTCCAAAATGTTTTCCAGTGTAGGTGCTCCATCCGCCACCAAACGAAATTTCCTCGTCGTTTTTCTTGTATTGAAGCGAAAGGTTTTGACCGTAAAAGTCATTGTCTAACCAACGTCTTCTTACAAGATCGGACCTAGTATGCGCTGTTGTACCAACTGTAATAGCTGGAATTCCATATCTAGACAATCTTTGATCTGCCTTGTATTCTTCATAATAACCGGCGCCCTTGGTGTAATAGCTCGATACTTGTAGGTCTAGGTTTTTTGCTATTTGATGGTTAAAAAATAACTGGTAATGTGTTTGTGTATAATTATCGGTTTGATTGTTGTAAGGGTCTCCCGGTTTTTCGGTACCAGCTGGGTTAAAAGTTCTGTTGTTTTTTAAATCACTCGCAGATACGCCATACCATGCTTGGTATGTTTTTTCTTTTCCTGAAAAAGTAGTGAAACGAAGACTTGTTTTGCCTTTAATATAAGCACCGCTTACATAGTAAGAGCGTAAGTCACTAGAGGCTCTGTCAATATATCCATCGCTTTTGATACTACTAAGTCTTGCATCAACTGTAAAATATTTATTGATGAGACCGCTACCAAATTGAATGGTATTTTTTAAGGTTCCAAAAGAGCCGGCACTATTGCTGGTACTAAAATAGGCTTTCTCATTTAGTTCGTGTGTGCTCAAGTTGATACTAGCACCAAAAGCACTTGGACCATTGGATGAACTACCTACGCCTCTTTGGATTTGTATACTACTAACCGAAGAAGCAAAGTCTGGTAAGTTCACTAAAAAAGTTCCCATACTTTCTGCATCGTTGTATGCAATACCATTAATGGTTACATTGATTCTGGTTGCATCCGTTCCTCTAATTCTGATACCCGTGTAACCAATCCCATTACCTGCATCAGATTGAATGACTACTGAGGGTGTTTGGTTAAGTAGAAAGGGTAGGTCAGGACCTAGATTGTTTTTCTGAATCTCACCCTTGCTAATATTTTGTTTGGCAAAGGGCGCTCTTTCGGAAGCTCTAATGGCTCTTACTTCTAAGGGTGGGAGTTGGACGCTGTCTTTTTGTATGCTTTGTGCAAACATGGTTTGACATGCAGTTACCAATAACATTGTTCCCAAAAACTTTTTCATCTTTTTTGTTTTAAAGTTTAAAAATGGGAACAGGGAGAAAGCTATGGGAGGCACTAAAAAAGTGAACACCTTCCCTTCGCAGGCATTACCCTGTTCAGGTTCTACGGGTATTTTCTCAGCCTATGGTAAACCACAAGCACCCCGAGGAATTGTTGCCGCAAAACTAATTGTAAAAATTCTTGCCGCCAACTGTAACTTTATGGAGGCGCTTACGTTTTACGAAAAAATACATATGATGTTTAAGAAACAATCGGTTATGGTGGCTTTTTTGCTACTCATTTTATCAAGCGCTTGTGCGCAAACGACTAAAAAAATGGTTTTTGATGATGATGCAGAAGATCGAAATCTATCTGGATTTACAGCCATCAATGTCTCTAGTGCTTTTGATGTTTATATATCGCAAGGTGGAGAGGATGCGGTGGGGGTAAGCGCAAGTGATGCTTCCGCAACAAAACGAATTAAAACCTATGTATCTGGTGGTGTGCTTTATATCACTTTTGATGCTAAGGGTTGGAGTTGGGCGTCTTGGAAAAACAATAAATTAAAAGCCTATGTTACTGTAAAGCACTTAGAGAAGTTGGCAGTATCTGGGGCTTGTAATGTTTCTTTTGTCGATGCAATCACATCTGATAGGTTATATGTAAGTATTTCTGGAGCTAGCGATATTAAGGGGCCGGTAAAAGTTAATAGCTTAAAAGTAGGAGCTAGTGGTGCCTCCAATATTAGTTTATCCGGAACTGCCAAAGAAACAGATTTTAATATTTCTGGAGCTTGTTCAATCAAGTCGCTAGATCTTGTTACAGATAATTGTGCGGTGGTTGCTTCTGGTGCATCTAGCATTCGATTAACCATCAATCAGTCATTAAAATCTAATATTTCTGGAGCAAGTGATATCAGGTACAAAGGAACGGTGAGTAGGTTTGATACCAAATCAAGCGGCGCTTCATCAATTAAACCTTTGTAAAACGATTAAATATATTTGGTGAACTAGCCTTCTAGCGCTACCTTTGCCCTCCAAACATCGCGAGGTAGAGCAGCGGTAGCTCGTCGGGCTCATAACCCGAAGGTCGGAGGTTCGATCCCTTCCCTCGCAACAAAAAAGACCTCAAATCGGGGTCTTTTTCTTTTAGTAGCTACCTTTAAGGTGCTGTAAACAAGTTGTAATGAAAGCTGGATTTGTAAATATTTTTGGAAGGCCCAATGCCGGCAAGAGCACCTTGCTAAACGCCCTTATAGGCGAAAAAATGGCTATTGTCTCTCCTAAAGTACAAACCACCAGGCACCGTATCAAGGCGTTTTTAAACAACCCAGGGGAGTACCAGATCATTTTTTCTGATACGCCAGGCATTATTGACCCACGTTATAAGCTCCATGAGCGTATGATGCATGCGGTTAAAACAGCTCTAGAAGACGCCGATTTGGCCCTTTTAATAGTAGACGCCAACGATAATTTTGAAGAAACCAGCGCCATTTTTGAGGCCCTTAAGCTAAAAGTGCCTGCCATTGTGGTGCTCAACAAGATTGACGCTGCTGCCAATGGCAAAATAGCAGAGGCAACCGAGTTTTTTGCCACCAAGTCTTATTGTAAGAAACTCGTAAAGATATCGGCCCTTCAAAAAGTGCATTTACAAAAGCTGCTCGCCGAAGTGTTGGCGTTTTTGCCCGAAGGTGTCCCTTTTTATAGTGAGGATGATTTGAGTGATATGCCCACAAAGTTTTTTGTGGCCGAGCTAATCAGGGAAAAAATCTACCATTTATTTGGTGACGAAATCCCATACCATAGCGCCGTGCTTATCAACGAGTTTAAAGAGAAAGAGAATATCATTAAAATTCAGGCCGACATTATCGTGCACCGCGAAACCCAAAAGGCAATTATTATTGGGGAGCGGGGGTCTATGATCCGTGAAATTGGTATTCAGGCGAGACAAGATATTGAAGCGTTTGTAGGACAAAAAGTGTTTTTAGAACTCTTTGTAAAAGTGCGTCCTAAGTGGAGAGATAACGATCAACAATTAAAAGAATACGGGTATCAATAAATTGATTATCATTAATTGACTATCAATTAATTAGATACTATCATTTGAATATTTATTTTAACTATTTTACAATTATATTATGAGCTATACAGTCGCAATTGTTGGAAGGCCAAACGTAGGTAAGAGTACGTTTTTTAACCGCCTCTTAGAGCAGCGTAAAGCCATTGTGGATGATATTAGTGGGGTTACCAGAGATCGTCAGTACGGGGTAACGGAGTGGAATGGCAAGAGTTTTAACCTAGTAGATACGGGTGGTTTTGTGCCTGATTCGTCAGATATGTTTGAAACCGAAATTCGCAAGCAGGTTAAGATTGCCATGGAAGAGGCCAATGCTATTATATTTATGGTGGACGTTGCTACGGGTATTACCGATTTGGACGACGCCATGGCAGATATGTTAAGGCGCACCACCAAGCCGGTTTATGTTGTGGTAAACAAAGTAGATAATGGAACCAGGGAGCTAGAAGCTACCGAATTTTACGGTATGGGTTTTGAACATAACTTCTTCGTTTCCAGCATCTCAGGTAGTGGTACCGGAGATTTAATGGACGCTATTACGGAGCAAATAAAGCCGGATGACGCGGAGGTTGAAATTTCAGGATCTGATATTCCTAAGTTTGCCATTATTGGTCAACCCAACGTAGGAAAGTCATCCTTACTTAACGCACTTGTAGGTGAGGAGCGAACCATTGTATCAGATATTGCGGGTACCACCCGTGATACCATCCATACCCATTACAATTTATTCCAGAAAGAATTTATTTTAATTGACACGGCAGGTATACGTAAAAAGTCTAAAGAAAAGGATGACCTCGAGTTTTACTCCATTATTAGAGCCGTTAAGGCCATGGATGAGGCCGATGTTTGCTTTATTGTGATTGACGCCGACAAAGGTGTAACTGGACAAGACATTACTATATTTAGTTTGGCTGCCCGCAAAGGAAAGGGCGTAGTGGTGCTTGTAAATAAGTGGGATCTCGTTGAAAAAGAGACGAATACGGCACGTGACTACGAGAAAAACTTGAAGCAAAAATTAGCGCCATTTACCGATGTGCCAATCCTGTTTATTTCGGCAAAAGAGAAAACCAGGATCTTTAAAGCTATCGAAAGTGGGTTAGAGGTTTTTGAAAGTAAGCGACGCAGAATACCTACTTCTCAATTAAATGAAGTGATGTTAAAAGCGGTGGCTGCCTATCATGCTCCGGTTGTGAGAGGAAATACTGTAAAAATTAAATATGTAACGCAACTGCCTACGCCGGTGCCTTCATTTGCCTTTTTTACCAATTATCCAGAAGATATCAAGTCGCCGTACCGTAATTACCTCGAAAACCAGCTTCGAAATAGCTTTAATTTTAAAGGGGTACCAATTAGAATATACTTTAGGAAAAAATAAAATATAGGGCGAAAAATTTGTTAAATTAAAGATGACCCCTATCTTTGCGCACAATTATTAACTCAAAAAACAAATACAATGAAAAAAGTATTCGCAATCTTAGCTGTAGTAGCTTTCGTAGCATGTAACTCAGGTGAAAACAAAGAAGCTGCTGCTGACACAACTGCTGTAGCTGACACAACTGCTGTTGCTGTTGACACAACTGCTGTTGACACAACTGCTGCTGCTGTTGATACAACTAAAGCTGCTCACTAGTCGTATTTGTTATAAAACATATACTTCTTGCAAGAAGGTCCTCACGACAAAGTCGTGAGGATTTTTTTTTGTGCCAGTTTGTACCGGTTTTCTAAGATTGTACCAGCTTGGCATTAATATTGTTTAGTTCTATGTGCAATAGATTAGAGACGGGCCTCCGGCCCGTTGTGACAATTTGACCCAGATATATGATAAAAGAGAACATGTTTTTTAGATCAGAAGAGGATACCGACTTTATGCCCATCATCCCCATGAATGAGCAGGAGTCTGAACAGGATAAAAATATGGTGATCCCAGGGGAGCTTGCCATTTTGCCACTGCGCAACACGGTATTGTTTCCGGGAGTGGTGCTGCCTATTACCGTGGGGAGGGATAAAAGCATTAAGGCAGTGAATGATGCCTATAAGGCAGACAAGCTTATAGGCGTGGTATCTCAAAAAGACGCCAATATAGAGGAGCCAATTGCCACCGATTTATGTAGCGTGGGTACGGTGGCTAAAATTATCAAGCTTATCAAGATGCCCGATGGTGGCACTACAATTATAATACAGGGTAAAAAAAGATTTGAGCTGGTTTCTATGCTCACCGACGATCCTTATTTTAAGGCTAGTATTAAATTATTTGAAGAGGATGCAAGCCCAGAAGGGGATGATTTTGCGGCTATAGTTAGTAGTATTAAAGACCTGGCTACGCAAATTATTCAGCTATCACCCAACCTTCCAACCGAGGCTGGCATCATATTAAAGAGC
This sequence comes from Sediminibacterium sp., assembly GCA_027487895.1. Classification (GTDB taxonomy): domain Bacteria; phylum Bacteroidota; class Bacteroidia; order Chitinophagales; family Chitinophagaceae; genus Sediminibacterium. Next base: position 12,262 of record JAIYCS010000072.1, read on the forward strand.
ATCGAAAACCCTTCTTTTCTCATAAATTTTGTAAGCAGCAACTTAAATAGTGATATTTCTGAAAAGCAAAAATTATTGGAAATCAATGATATAAACGCAAGAGCTGAAAGTTTAATTTTAATCTTACAAAAAGAGTTACAGTTTGCGGAGCTTAAAAATAAAGTAACCAATAAAACCAGAACAGAGCTAGATAAACAACAGCGTGACTACTTTTTACAGCAGCAATTAAAGAGTATCAAAGATGAGCTTGGTGGTGATACCAATGAGCGCGAGATAGCTGATATGAAAAAGAAGGCCGAAGGCAAAAAGTGGCCGGAAGCTGCAAAAGCTGCCTTTGATACCGGGGTGGCAAAACTGGAGCGTATGCACCCAACCACCCCCGATTATTCGGTGGTGTATAATCACCTCGATTTGATGCTAGACCTTCCATGGGACAGCTATACTTCTGATAATTATGACCTTAAAAATGCCAAAAAGGTACTAGACCTAGATCATTATGGCATGTCAAAAATAAAGAGCCGTATACTTGAATATTTGGCGGTTTTAAAGCTAAAAGGTGACATGAAAAGTCCCATTTTATGCTTTTTAGGCCCTCCGGGTATTGGTAAAACCTCTCTTGGAAAATCCATTGCACATGCTATTGGTCGAAAATATGTGCGTTTGAGCCTGGGTGGTTTACATGACGAAAGTGAAATTAGAGGTCACCGCAAAACCTATATTGGGGCGATGCCGGGCCGTATTCTTCAAAATATTAGAAAATGTAAGTCTTCGAATCCTGTGATGATACTAGATGAGATCGATAAAATAGGTGCCGACCACAGGGGTGATCCTTCATCGGCATTACTTGAAGTGTTGGATCCGGAGCAAAACAGTAATTTTTACGACAATTACCTAGAGCTCGAATATGACCTTTCAAAAGTGTTATTTATTGCAACGGCTAACAATATTCAAAATATTCAGCCAGCATTAAGGGACCGTCTAGAAATTATTGACCTCAGTGGCTATGCCGTAGAAGAGAAGGTTGAAATTGCTAAAAAGCACCTCGTGCCCAAGCAAAAGGAAGCCCATGGTCTCGAAAAAGTGAATTTTAAAATAGCCGACAAGGTCCTTGAAAAAATCATTGAAAACTATACCAGAGAAAGTGGCGTGCGTGAACTTGACCGTCAGCTGGCATCGGTGATGCGTTTTCAGGCCAAAGAATATGCGACTAAAAACAAGGTAAAAACCACTTTAACGGCGCCAGATATCGAAAAAATACTGGGTCAAGCGCGTTATAGCAATGAAATTTATAAGCTGGCCAACATGCCAGGTGTGGCCGTGGGTCTTGCCTGGACTTATGTAGGTGGCGACATTTTATTTATAGAAACCATTTTAAGTGAAGGCAAGGGTGACATAAAACTTACCGGTAATTTGGGCAACGTAATGAAGGAGAGTGCTACCACTGCACTTAGTTATTTGCAAGCCAACGCTAAAAAATATGGCATTGATCCAGCGGATTTTGGAAAAAAGAATATTCACGTACACGTGCCAGAAGGTGCTACACCAAAGGATGGTCCTAGCGCGGGTATTACCATGCTTACTTCTTTAACCTCTGCATTTACCGGCAGAAAAGTAAAACCTTATTTAGCCATGACGGGTGAAATTACGCTCCGTGGCCAAGTGCTTCCGGTGGGTGGTATCAAAGAAAAAGTATTAGCTGCCAAAAGATCTGGTTTAAAAGAAATTATCATGTGTGCCCAAAACGAAAAAGATGTGAACGAAATTGACGCCGCATTTATTAAAGGGGTAACTTTTCATTATGTAAAAACAATGCAACAGGTGATAGACCTTGCGCTTGTTTAAAACAATCGAAAAAATCAAGTTATGCGCGCCCCTTTACTCTTTGTTTTTTTATGGGCTGGGATAGGAGTGGCTGCTGCGCAAACGCAGGGAGGCAATCCTGTTTTTAGTTTTATAAAAAATCCGGCCACTGCAGAAGTTGCTGCACTAGGGGGCACTAATGTTTCACATATAGGCAATAATGTTGCTGCGGGTTTTTCAAATCCATCATTATTTAGGCCAGCGCATCATGGTCAGGTGGCAACTTCATTTAGTAGTTTACTTGCAGGTATTAACCAGTATACTGCTATGGCAGGTTACCAGTTAGGTGGGCAAACACTTGGACTTGGCGTTCAGTATATTAATTATGGAAGTATCGATCAAACAGATGCTGCTGGTAATTTACTCGGCATGTACCGACCTTCCGATTTGGCGGTTCAAATAGGAACGAGTAAGCAGTACAAAGAAAAGTGGTGGCTGGGTGCGGCAGCAAAATTTATTCATTCTAATTACGGATTATACCGCTCCACTGCGCTTGCTGTAGATGCTTCCCTTACTTATTTTGATGAAGCATCAGGCTTGCAAGCAGGTGTGGTAGTTGCAAATATGGGAACGCAACTAAATGCCTATACAGGTGCTGTTAAAGAAGAACTTCCTTTTGAAATAAATATAGGTGTGTCTAAAAAATTAGCAGAGGCTCCACTACAATTTTCACTTACACTTCAACAACTTCAACGCTTTAATTTACTCGGATCAGATACTAGTTTTATGGTGTCGGAGTTTGGAAAAAAATATTCAACATTTGATAAGATGATGTCGCATGTGGTGTTGGGTGCACAACTAACACTAAGCGATAATATCAATTGCAATCTCGGATACAATGTGCTCCGCAGACAATCTTTAAACGGATACAATATCACCAATGGATTAAATGGTGTAACCTTTGGCGTAGGGGTGATGATGCAAAAATTACATATTAATTATGCGACTGGTTTTTACCAGCGCAATATGTTTCATCAGTTATCGCTGAACTTTAATTTTGTCAATAAAGCACTTTAATTAAAGCGCTTTATTGAACCCTCATTATTTAGTTCCACCTTTTTTTGGCAGCACTGCTTTTGGTTTGTCACCCACTTTATCTTGGGGTTTGTCTTGCGGCTTAGTTACCACAGCAGGCGGTGGCGGTGTTTGTTTTTTAGGATCGGTAGGTTTTGGATCCGTAACTGGTTTTGTGTCGGTTGCTTTTTGCGACTCTGGTGCAATGTCTTCGGCTTTTATGTTTTGTGTTACTTCATAATCCTCTGCAGTACCCGTACCTAGGTCTTCACTTTCGGCACCTAATACAGGTGGCGTGTTGTTTAAATAATCCAGCATGATTTCATTTTCAATCATATCCGGTTTACTAAATGTGAGTTTGGTATCGATACCACAGTTAGCGTCTGCAGCAGCTTTTCCAAAAAAGTAACCCCAAATAGGTAGTACGGCCCTGCCACCTTGGCCCCATGCACTTTCTTTATTAAAATGTATAAAACGGTCGTCGGCACCAACCCATCCACCTGCAATAAGTTGAGGGGTATAACCAATAAACCAACCATCACTATTTTCGTTGGTGGTTCCTGTTTTTCCTGCAATGGCCATGTCCGGAACATAACTCCACATACCACGTCCGGTTCCTGCGCGCATCACACCTTCCATCATTTTAGCAACAGAGTAGGCGGTAACCTCACTAATAATTTCTTTTCTTTTTGGTGTGAAGGTTGCAAGTACATTTCCGTTTCTAT
>JAIYCS010000120.1 GCA_027487895.1 Sediminibacterium sp.
ACACCCGAATTATTTTGCATATTAAATTGAGGCGCATCAATCCAAATAGCGTCCCCTAATTTTTTTAGCACCCCTTTTTTGCTGCGTAACAAAAAGGTAGAGTCGCGTAAACTATTAGCAGTAGAATTCTCTTGAGCAAATAGGGATACGTTATTTACTACAAATAAAATAGTGATCAGTAATATCGTTATCGCGGTTCGATTCATGTAGGATAGGAACTAAAAACAAATGCCCAACCATAAAGGTCGGGCATTTTTAAATCCGGGGGAACTATTAATATCTGTAAGCGTCAGACTTAAATGGACCAAATTGAGGAATACCTAAATAAGCAGCTTGTTCTGCAGATAGTTCGTCTAGTTGAGCCCCTACTTTTGCAAGGTGTAAACGAGCTACTTTTTCATCCAAGTGCTTAGGTAACACATACACTTTGTTCTCGTAGTTTTTATGGTTAGTCCATAACTCAATTTGAGCAAGTGTTTGGTTCGTAAATGAGTTACTCATTACAAAAGAAGGGTGACCTGTTGCGCAACCTAAGTTTACGAGTCTACCTTCTGCAAGTACAATAACATCTTTTCCTTCAATATTGTATAAGTCTACTTGTGGCTTAATGGTATCTTTTGTGTGACCATAATTTGCATTTAACCAAGCCATATCAATTTCAATATCAAAGTGACCGATGTTACAAACAATCGCCTTGTCTTTCATTGCTCTAAAATGCTTTTCAGTAATCAAGTCGCGACAACCAGAAGCTGTTACAATAATATCAGCTTCTTTAACTGCATCAATCATACGCTTCACTTCATAACCATCCATAGCAGCTTGTAAAGCACAAATTGGATCGATTTCTGTTACAATTACACGGCAACCAGCACCACGTAAAGAAGCAGCAGAACCTTTACCTACGTCACCGTAAGAACCAACAACAGCAACCTTTCCAGCCATCATAACATCAGTAGCACGACGAATCGCATCTACGAGTGATTCTTGACAACCATATTTGTTATCGAATTTAGATTTGGTAACTGAATCGTTAACGTTGATCGCAGGCATTGGTAAAGTACCTTTAGCCATACGCTCATATAAACGGTGTACACCTGTTGTAGTTTCTTCAGATAAACCTTTAATGCCACTAACAAATTGAGGGTATTTATCTAGTACCATATTGGTTAAATCACCACCATCATCTAAGATCATGTTTAATGGACGGTCTTCAGAACCAAAAAATAATGTTTGCTCGATACACCAGTCACCTTCTTCAACGGTTTGACCTTTCCATGCAAATACACCAACACCAGTTGCAGCGATTGCAGCAGCAGCCTGATCTTGTGTAGAAAATATGTTACAAGAGCTCCACTTTACTTCTGCACCTAATGCAGTTAAAGTTTCAATTAATACGGCTGTTTGAATGGTCATGTGTAAGCAACCCGCAATACGAGCGCCTTTTAATGGTTGACTTGGCCCGTACTCTTCACGGATACTCATTAAACCTGGCATTTCTGCTTCAGCTAATCTGATTTCTTTACGGCCCCAATCTGCAAGACTGATATCCGCTACTTTGTGTTTTAAACTAAAGTCGATAGAAGAAAGTGATGACATAATTACTTATTTAGATTATTTATGAAGTGCAAAGGTATATTTATAGTATTTAATACTAAAATTATATTTATAAATAGAATAAAAGTATATATTTGAATAGTAAAATAGAATAAAACATCATTTTATGCAACAAAAAAGCATTCAAAAAGAAGATTCCACTGTTTCTAGCGGATTGGATAACAAAGATTTAGCCATTTTAAAACTTTTGCAGGCCAATGCCCGGGTTACGGTCAAAGAAATAGCTGATAAGGTAGGTTTAAGTACCACACCAGTTCATGAGCGCATTAAAAGGTTAGAGGAAGAGGGCGTCATTAAACAATATGCAACGCTACTTGACCAGCAGAAAGTTAAAAAAGGACTCACCGTAATTTGTTACGTTTCACTCAAGCAACACAATAAAAACGCAGGTGCTCGATTTATCAAAAGCATTCTAGAAATGAATGAGGTGATTGAGTGTTATAATATCTCGGTCGAATTTGATTTTATGCTAAAAGTAGTTGCCGAAAACATGGATGACTACTATAATTTTCACGTAAACAAATTAAGTGAGGCCGATAATATTGGACACGTGCAAAGCGTCTTTGTAATGGGTATTATCAAGCAAACCCACGTGCTGGTATATTAATTGTTGAGCTTTAATTCCATAATATAGTCGTCCATAATATAGCCGCCACCAATTTCTAAAACAGCGGCTTCTCTAATGGTAAATCCATGCTTACTATAAAATTGCTGTGCATTGTTTTGCTTGTTCACTTGCAAATACAAACAGTTAGCACTATTCGCTGTTGCATATTCAATGGCCTTATGTAACAATGCTTTTCCTGCGCCCGTTTTTTGAGCCGTAGGCAAAACGTATAACTTATTAAGCTTGCAAGCATTGTTTGCTTCTTTAGATACAGAGGCAAATCCAATAGCCTCACTACCATGTTCTGCAATATAAAATTGATGTCCGTTATTTATTTGATTCAGTAATGAATCATCACTGTACATCATGTCAAGCATATAATTTAACTGCGCCATGCTTATATACGTCCCATAAGCATCAGGCCATGTAATGGTTGCGATATCTCTAATTGTAGCAATATCATTTTTGCTAGCTTCTCTTATATGTAGTGCAGTAGACATTATTTTATTTGAAGCGTTTTGATTTTTTTGCGCTTGGCTAATTGCTTGGTTGCCCAGTGGCAAATAAGTGCAGAGCTGCTACCAACAAGCGCACCCATGATCACATCAGAAGGGTAGTGCTGACCCAAATAAATACGGGAATAACCAACACCGGCACTCCATGCAAAAGCGGGTACTGCAACGTACCATTTTTTTGTTGCTATTGCTAGTGATGTTGCCGTTGCAAAAGCGCTACTCGTATGTCCCGATGGAAACGCGTAATCTGATTCTATTTTATCCGGAAAAACACCTGTGTAGCTGTTATACGGTCTTTCTCTTTTTATTACATTTTTTAAAAGGGTGGTCGAAGCTGTGTTTAACAAAATGGCTGCTGCTGTGTAAGCCGCCTTTTGTTTTAACGCCTTATTATCATGTATAAGTCCCGCAACAAAATAGCCAACTGGTACTCCAACACTTATGTATTTAGAAGTATTGGACAAATTATTCCAAACAGCATTATTTGGATTGTTTGGATTAATACGTCTCAAAGTATTCAGTTCAGAAATAGACTGCGCTTGCGTTACCGTTGTAAACAAACAAACGAATAGCCCAACCAGCATTAATAATTTACGCATTACAACAAGTTGGGTCATTATAATGATTGTAAACTTTCTTCAATAGTGGCAATTCTGGCAATAGCATCTGCTTGCTTTTGTTGTTCAAGGGCTACTACTTCTGGTTTTGCATTTTGCACAAAACGCTCGTTACTTAATTTTTTAGTTACACTTTCTAAAAATCCCTTTTGATACGCTAAGTCTGCTAATAATGTTGCTTTTAAAGCAGTGGCGTCTAGTTCAATACTAGTGCCAATAAAAAATTTGTCTTTTTCGACAGCTACCACAATGGTATTATCAATGCTACTATTGGTGTAGGCAATGCTTGTTGCATTCACCTGCTTGCATAAAATCGATTCAATGGCTTTATATGTTTCCGTGTTACCTGTTTGAATATGCAGGGTAATGGTGTCTTTTGGTTTTAACTGGTTTTTGTTTCTCGCATCACGCAGCGCAGATATCACTTGTTTTAAAAGTTCACCTCCTGCAACAATATCTGTGTTTGCTTGCCCAATAGGGGCTGCAATTTTATTACACAAATCATCCTGCTTAGGACTGATTAAATGATAAATTTCCTCGGTAATAAACGGCATGAATGGATGCAGCATATGCATCATTTCATTTAAATAATGAACCGTTTTATCGTATACTTCTTTTGAAATAGGTTGTTCAAAGCCAGGTTTAATCCACTCTAAATACCAGCTGCAATAATCATCCCAAATAAGCGAATAAATAGTTTTAAGAGCTTCTGATAATTTAAAGCTGTTTAATAAAACGTCTACTTCTTGTTGTGCTTGCGACAATCTATTTTCAAACCAATCCATCGCAAATTTTTCATTATGCGCATCTAAATTAGAGTCAATTCTTTTTTCCCAACCCTGTATTAATTTAAGTACGTTCCAAAGTTTGTTGTTAAAATTACGCCCTTGTTCAAGTGCCGATTCGTCAAATAAAATATCATTACCAGCAGGTGATGATATCATGATTCCAAACCTCACAGCATCGGCGCCGTATACATCAATGAGTGCTAATAAGTCTGGCGAATTACCAAGGCTCTTACTCATTTTTCGGCCTTGCTTATCCCTTACAATACCTGTAAAATATACATGTTCAAAAGGTTTTTGATCCATGTATTCATGACCCGCCATAATCATACGTGCTACCCAAAAGAAAATAATTTCTGGAGCAGTAACTAGCGTTTGCGTTGGGTAGTAATATTTGATTTCATCGTTACCAGGGTTCGATAAACCTTTAAAAACTTCAAAAGGCCATAACCAACTTGAAAACCAGGTATCTAAACAATCTTCATCTTGCTTGATATCAGATAAGTTAAGTGACGCATTTTTTTCTTGTAAAATTACAAGTGCTTCATTTGCATTAGCGGCAACGGCAACAGATCCATCAGGTGCATACCAAGCTGGTATACGGTGGCCCCACCACAACTGTCTACTAATACACCAATCTTTGATGTTTTCCATCCAGTGGCGGTACAAATTTTTAAACTTAGCCGGATGAAACTGAATGGCTTCTTCCATCACTGATTGAAGTGCAGGCGTAGCAATTTCTTTCATGCTAACCCACCACTGCAAACTAAGCCTTGGTTCTACCATGGCGTCTGTTCTCTCAGAAAAACCTACTTGGTTGGTATAGGCTTCTACTTTTTCTAATAAACCCGCTTCGCTTAAAACAGCTTCCATTTTCTTACGCACATCAAGCCTGTCTTCACCAATAAAAAACTGCGCCGCTTCTGACATGGTACCATCATCATTGAGGGTATCAATTACTTCTAAATTATATTTTTGACCTAATTGATAATCGTTGATATCGTGTGCTGGCGTCACTTTTAAAGCACCAGTACCAAAATCAAGTGTTACATATTCGTCGGTAATGATGGGTACGCGTCTGTTTATGAGTGGAACAAAAACAAATTTTCCGTGGAGGTGTTTGTAGCGTTCGTCTAAAGGATTCACACAAACAGCCGTATCACCAAAAATGGTTTCTGGTCTTACAGTAGCAACAGTTATAAAATCATTACTGCCTTCAATGGCATATTTGATATGGTATAATTTACTTTGAACTTCTTTGTAAATAACTTCTTCATCAGAAAGGGCCGTTTTAGCTTTTACGTCCCAGTTAATCATTCTTTTACCTCTGTAAATATGACCTTTTTTGTGAAGGTCTAAGAACACCTCAATCACAGACTTGTAATAATCGGGATCCATGGTAAAAGCGGTTCGATCCCAATCCAAACTACAGCCCATTTTTTTAAGCTGTTGCAAGATAATACCGCCATATTTTTCTTTCCATTCCCAAGCGTACGCTAAAAACTCGTCTCTAGTTAAGCTTGATTTGGTAATACCACGCTCTCTGAGCATCGCCACCACTTTAGCCTCTGTAGCAATTGAAGCATGGTCGGTTCCGGGCACCCAGCAGGCATTTTTACCTTGCATACGGGCGCGTCTAATTAAAATATCCTGGATGGTATTGTTAAGGCAATGACCCATATGCAAAACGCCGGTAACATTGGGTGGGGGCATTACAATTGTATATGCCTCACGTTCATCTGGGGTGCTTTTAAAATAACCCTTTGATAGCCAATGTTGGTACCATCTCGCTTCTGTTTCATTTGGGATATAATTCTTACTCAATTCCATGCTCAAAACTTTGTTGCGAAAGTACAAAAAATGAGGGTGTTTTTTTTTATTTGTATGGCACCCGTAAAAAAGCGAATTTGGGCCCTTAAATCAGTGTTTTGAAGTTTGCAGTAGTTGATATAGAAACCACAGGGGGATTCCCGTCGCAGCATGGGATAACCGAAATTGCCATTGTATTACATGACGGTGAGCAAATAGAGGGTGTCTATGAAACGCTCATTAACCCACACCAGCCTATTCCGCCTTTTATAGCCAATATGACCGGCATAAGCAACCAAATGGTAGCAGCGGCACCGTCATTTGATAAAGTGGCTGCCAATATCTTTAATTTGCTGGAAAACAGGGTTTTTGTAGCACATAACGTCAATTTCGACTATTCTTTTGTGCATCATCATTTACAAGTAGCTGGTTATCAATTAGAAGTGCCAAAATTGTGCACTATTAGACTTAGTAGAAAGGCGTTTCCGGGGTATAAAAAATATGGATTGGGACATTTATGCCGTACCCTCGATATTCAAATAGAAAACAGGCACCGGGCAGGTGGTGACGCAAAAGCTACTGCGCAAATTTTGGATCTTGTGATTCAAAACAATGGAAAAACACTCATTTCTGAATTAATCAAAAGACATTAATTATTTAAAATTTCAAGTGTATTTATGGGTTCTTTCGCTCCAATTATTGCCTCACAATTAAACATCAAGGTTTCACAGGTTCAGGCGGTTTTAGATTTATTTGATGAGGCAGCTACTATTCCTTTCATAGCCAGGTATAGAAAAGACAAAACAGGTGGCTTAGATGAGGTTCAAATTCAACAAATCGAAGAAGCATCCAAATTTTTAAAAACGTTTACAGAACGCAAAGAGTTTATAGAAAAAGCCATTGCCGAACAGGGTAAAATGACGGATGAGCTTCAAAAAAAATTAGACGCTGCAACTACATTAGCGGCGCTCGAGGATATTTATTTACCCTACAAGCCAAAGCGTAAAACAAAGGCACAAACAGCCAAGGAAAATGGATTAGAGCCGCTTTCAATTATTATGCTAGCGCAGGGTTCAGAGGATGTGGAACAAATAGCGGCGCAGTATTTAAATGATAAAATAACAACCAACGAAGAGGCGCTTTCGGGAGCTAGAGATATTATTGCAGAGCTTATTAATGAAAACGATATCGTGCGCGCAAAAATGCGTTTACTATTTGAGCAAACGGCTTGTATTCAAACCAAAGTATTAACGGATAAAGAAACAGAAGGAATTAAGTACAAAGACTATTTTGATTTTTCTGAACCGATCCATAAAATACCATCGCATAGAACCATGGCCATACTCCGTGGTTTTTTAGAAGGTGTGTTACGCATGAGTATTGCACCTATTGAGGAGGATGCGCTTACACTTATCGAATCTATTTATTTAGGGGAACTAAGTCCATGGCGTGAGCATGTAAAAAAATCAATTAAAGACGCTTATCGCAGACTCTTGCAACCTAGTTTAGAAACAGAATACCGCACATCCTTGAAACAAAAAGCAGACGAGGAAGCCATCAATGTTTTTGCAGAAAATTTGCGTCAGTTATTATTAAGTGCACCGCTTGGCAGTAAAAAAATACTTGCTATTGATCCGGGATATAGAACCGGTTGTAAAGTAGTTTGCCTCGATGAAAAAGGGATGCTACAACAAACCGAGCTAATTTATATTCATGAAAACAATCGACTTGATCAAAGTGAACATACCATTAGAAGTTTGGTAAAAAGTTATGGCATAGAAGCTTTTGCTATTGGTGATGGAACAGCAGGTAGAGAAACAGAAATTTTTATTCAAAAATTACAATTAGGACTTCCTATTTATTTGGTAAATGAAGATGGAGCTTCTGTTTATTCAGCTTCGGAAACAGCAAGAGAAGAATTCCCTGACAAAGACGTTACAGTGAGAGGTTCTGTAAGTATTGGTAGACGACTAATGGATCCGTTAGCAGAGCTTGTAAAAATTGATCCTAAAAGTTTAGGTGTTGGTCAGTACCAGCATGATGTAAACCAGTTTAGATTAAAAGAAAGACTGGATCAAACTGTCATTAGTTGTGTAAACCAAGTAGGTGTTAATGTTAATACAGCGAGTAAGCATTTATTAAAATATGTGAGTGGTATTACTGGCCCAGTAGCTGAAAACATCATTAGTTACCGAACACAAATTGGAGGCTTTACCAGCAGAGAGCAATTAAAAAAAGTACCAAGGCTTGGCGATAAAGCGTATGAGCAATGTGCAGGATTTTTACGCATTTTAGAATCAGAAAATCCACTTGACGCAAGTGCCGTGCACCCAGAAGCTTATACTGTTGTAGCCGCTATTGCCAAAGATGCCAATATTCCAATACCTGCATTAATTGGAAACAATGAAGTAATTAAGGCGGTGGATGTAAAAAAATATATTTCAGAAACTTTTGGTGAACATACCATCAAGGATATTTTAAACGAACTGAATAAACCAGGCCTCGATCCACGTAAAGAAATTGAGCAGTTTAGTTTTGCTAATATTTATAAAATTGAGGATGTTCAAGTGGGTATGGTAGTTCCGGGTCAGGTAACCAATATTACAAGATTTGGCGCCTTTATTGATATAGGTGTTAAGCAAGATGGTCTGGTGCATGTAAGTGAAATTGCACACCAATACATTACCGATCCTTCTGAGTTTTTAAAACTCGGGCAAAAAGTACAAGTTAAAGTAACGGAAGTAGACATCGCGCGCAAACGTATTGCACTGTCTATCAAGCAAACCTCGGATGCGCCAGCTAAAACGGCTTCAAGTAGGCCTGCAGCTCCTAAACCTGCTCCCGATCAGGACTTGTCATCCCTTAGTGTTAACGACGCGCTTCAGGCGTTAAAAAAACGCTTTGGAAAGTAGTAAAATCTTATATTTAGTATCCAATCATTAAATCTATACTATGCGAAAAATCTATTTTTTATGTAGCTGTTTACTCAGTTTTGTATGCGCTACAGCACAAAAAAAAGAAGCGAAAGACAGCACGGTCTATACCACATTTAAAGACCTTCCATTAAAAGCAGAACGTACCATCAGCTTTGATACCAAAGAGGGTACTTTTATGAGTTTGGATATATCTCCCGATGGCAAAACCATTGCCTTTGATATGATGGGGGATATTTATACCATTCCAGCGAGTGGTGGTAAGGCCAAACAAATTACAAAGGGTTTGGCATTTGATGCACATCCTAGATTTAGCCCCGACGGAAAAAAATTATTATTCACCAGTGATAGAAGTGGTGCCGATAATATTTGGATACTTGATTTTGAAAAGCAAGACACCATTCAACTTACAAAAACCAATGTCGATGATTATGTAAATGCCATATGGACGCCAGATGGTAAATACATCATTGCTGCAAAGGGTAGAAGAACCCCTCGTTTATGGATGTACAATGTAGATGGTGGTGGAGGAATTCAACTCAACGATCAACCAGGTAATTTAAAAACAATTGACCCAAGCATTAGTGCCGATGGTAAATTGGTGTATTACAGCCAGCGTAATGGTTCATGGAACTATAATGCATTACTTCCTCAATATCAAATTGGTGTTTACAATAAAGAAAAAGGAGAATTCAATACCATTACCTCTCGTTATGGATCTGCATTTACACCTACTTTAAGTAAGGACGGAAAATGGATGGTGTATGGTTCTCGATACCAAGATAAAACGGGTCTTGTTTTACGTAATTTATTAAATGGAGATGAAAAGTGGTTGGCATATCCAGTACAAAGAGATGATCAGGAAAGTATTGCACCACTTGGTGTATTACCGGGTATGAGTTTTACGCCAGATTCTAAATATTTATTAGCGAGTTATGGTGGAAAAATTTGGAAATTATCTGTAGCAGAAGAAGCACCTTCAGAAATTGCTTTTGAAGCTAATGTAAATTTAGAAGTAGGGCCAAGACTTTATTTTAACTACCCTGTTAAAGATACAGCCTATGCACTTGGCTCTCAAATTAGAGATGCAGTGCCTAGTCCAGACGGATCTAAGCTTGCGTTTACGTCACTTAACCGTTTGTATGTTATGGATTATCCTAACGGAACACCTAAGCGTTTAACCAACCATAATTTTGTAGAAGCCATGCCAGCATGGAGCCCTAACGGTCAATCATTGGCATTTGTAACTTGGAATGATGCCGATGGTGGTAATTTATATTCGGTTAATGCGGATGGTTCTTCACTAAAAAAATTAAGTAACGAGTCTGCGTATTATGCACAACCAGCTTGGAGTTACAACAACCGTATCGCTTATTTTAAAGCACCCAATCGTATTTTTAAAGAAGCTGAATCTCCATCTTATAATGGATCAGAAGCAAAAATAAATTGGATAGAACCTACTGGTGGCGAAGAACATTTTGTTGACTTTGCAAATGGAAGAGGAAACATTCATTTTACCACCAACACCGATCGTATATTTTTAAATGGTGGTGGCGGAAGTTTATTATCTATCAGATGGGATGGTACCGATAGCAAAACACATGCTCGCGTTTCTGGTATTACCACTTATGGTTCTGTTGCTGATGCCGATCATGGATATGTGATGGGAAAAAGCAGATCTAATTTAGAGCCTATTAATAATTGTATGTTACCAGAATCGGCGGGTGAAAAAGAGCCTCAGCAAATGCCAAGTTCAGCAGATATTATTTTAATGGCACCAAAAGGCGACCTTGCTTTAGCACAAGTAAACAACAACGTTTATGTTGTTACTATTCCTGAAGCAGGCAAAACACCTTCCATTTCTGTGGCCTCTCCACAAAATAGTAGTTTCCCATCTCGTCAATTAACCGAAATAGGAGGTGAGTTCCCAGCTTGGGAAGCAAATGGTAAAAAAGTGCACTGGAGTTTAGGAAATGGCCACTGGGTATATGATGTAGAGCGTGCTAAATTTGTTGAAGACTCTGTAAAAACTGCAAAAAAATTAGAAACCAAACGAATTTCTGATAGCACTGCAGCCTTAAAATTTGCAGGCCCTGCTGCTAAAAAAATGGCAGACTCACTAGCAACTATTGCAAAAGCAGATACATTAAAAGTTAAAGCAGATAGTATATATAACGCCGAGTTAAAGAAAAAAGAAAAATACAGTCCTTCTGAAACGCAGGTAAAAGTATATTATCAAAAAGACATTCCTTCTGGAACACTTCTATTAAAAAATGCCAGAATTATTACCATGCGTGGTGATGAAGTGATTGAGAGAGGTGATATCCTTATTGTGAATAACCGTATACAACAGGTTGGTAAATCTGGATCTATTAAAGTGCCAGCAGGTACTAAAACCATTGATTGTGCTGGCAAAACCATCACCCCAGGATTTGTAGATACCCATTCGCATATGTGGCCTTTTTGGGGACTTCATAAAAATAATGTGTGGTTGTACGCTGCTAACCTGGCCTATGGTGTAACAACAACACGTGACCCACAAACGGCTACTACCGATGTTTTAACCTATGGTGATATGGTGGATGCTGGACAAATTCCTGGCCCAAGAATTTATAGTACTGGCCCTGGTGTTGGTTATTGGATGTATAATTTACAGAGCTATGATCAAACAAAAAAAGTATTAGAGCAGTACAGTAAATACTACAAAACACAGTACATCAAAATGTACTTAACAGGAAATAGACAAGCGCGTCAGTGGATTATTATGGCTTCTAAAGAGCAAAAATTAATGCCAACCACAGAGGGTGGCCTTGATTTTAAAATAAACATGACACATATGCTCGATGGATATCCGGGTATGGAACACTCTTTACCAATTTATCCTTTATACAAAGACGTTACCAAATCTTTTGCTACGAGTAAAATCACATTAACACCAACATTAATTGTTGCGTATGGTGGCCCTTGGGCAGAAAACTTTTATTATACCACAGAAAGTCCTTTACACGATCCAAAGCTTAACAGATTTACACCTTACGAAGAGTTAAATCAAAAAGCTGCAAGAAGAGCGGGTAGTTTAGGTGGTTGGTTTACACCAGAAGACCATGTATTTCAAAAACATGCCGAAGGTTTAAAAAGTATTGTTGATCAGGATGGTTTAGTAGGTGTTGGTAGTCATGGACAATTACAAGGTCTTGGTTACCACTGGGAACTTTGGAGTATTGCTAGTGGTGGTATGAAAGCACATCATGCACTTAAAACAGCTACCATACTTGGTGCAGAAGCGCTTGGTTTAGATAAAGATTTAGGAAGTATTGAATCTGGAAAACTTGCCGATTTAGTTATCATGAATGATAACCCACTCGTTAAAATTAGAAATACCAACAAAATCAAATACGTACTTAAAAATGGTCGTTTGTATGATGGTAATACACTTGATGAAGTGTATCCAAATGCTAAAAAGTTAGATATCAGTTCTTGGACGAAGCCAGCACCTGTGGTTAACACTCCAGTAAAGCAATAGTATTGTATACTTTACATTAAAAAGGCGGCATCCATATAGGTGCCGCCTTTTTTTATGAAAAAATTTGAATTAAAATTTAGGATGAATACCCGTATAATTATGTGGTGTAATCTTTTTTAACTCTGCCTTAATAGCCGCACTTACTTTTAGTTTACCAATAAAAGCGTGTATCGATTTTTTATCAATACTATTATTTCCTCTGGTTAAATCTTTTAAAGCCTCATACGGGTTAGGGTAGTTTTCTCTACGTAAAATGGTTTGAATGGCTTCTGCTACAACCGCCCAATTATTTTCTAAATCTGATTTTAATTTAGCTTCATTGAGTACGAGTTTACCAAGACCTTTTTCTATCGATTTAATAGCAATGGTCATATGTGCCACAGGTGTTCCAATATTACGGAGCACCGTAGAGTCGGTTAAATCTCTTTGTAATCTACTCACCGGTAGTTTAGCTGAAAGGTGTTCTAATAGGGCATTGGCCATACCTAAATTACCCTCAGCATTTTCAAAATCGATCGGATTTACTTTATGCGGCATGGCACTTGAACCTACTTCACCTTTTTTTGTTTTTTGCTTGAAATAGTCCATAGATATATAAGTCCAAATATCTCTAGACATATCTATTAGTATGTTGTTGATGCGCTTTAAGTTGTCAAAATGAGCAGCAAAATAATCGTAGTGCTCAATTTGTGTAGTAAACTGCATGCGCTGAAGACCAAGTCTATCTTCAACAAATTCGTTGCCTAATTCTACCCAGTTTCTTTTCGGAAATGCTATATGGTGTGCATTAAAATTACCGGTAGCGCCACCAAATTTTGCGGCATAGGGAATGTTCAAAAACAGTGCAATTTGATTGTGTAAACGCTCGACAAATACCATAAACTCTTTACCTAATTTAGTAGGAGAGGCAGGCTGTCCGTGAGTTCTAGCAAGTAGTGGAACGTTTTTCCAGGTAACAGCCAAGTCTTGAATATGCTGCATTAAATTAATAAGGGCAGGCAAATAATCAAATTCCATGCTATTTTTCCAGCTTAATGGAATGGCTGTATTGTTAATATCTTGAGAGGTTAAACCAAAATGAATCCACTCTTTTAAATCGCTACAATTGGCTTTGTCTAACTGAATCTTTAAAAAATATTCTACTGCTTTAACATCGTGGTTGGTAGTAGCTTCTATTTCCTTAATAGTTTTTGCGTCGGCTTCACTAAAATTATCTTTCAGATCAAGTAAAAACGTTTTTGCTTTTGCTGGTAGCTTAAAAAACTTTTTGTCGGCTAAAAAAATGAAGTAATCGATTTCAACAATAACCCTGTACTTAATCAGTGCAAATTCAGAAAAATATTCGTCCAATTGTTGTACCTGTTTTCTGTAACGGCCATCAATGGGTGAAATAGCTGTTAATTGACTTAATTCCATAATTTGATATCGATTAATGGGTAATTATTGTTTCTTTGCATGCAAATCTACTTCAATTGAGCAAAAAAATACGTGTTGGGGCTGTAAGTTATTTAAATACAAAGCCATTACTCTATGGTTTACAGCAGCATGCCGTTTATAATAACATTGAATTAATAGAAGATTATCCGGCCAATTTGGCCAAATCTTTAAAGGATAATACCATCGATATTGGGCTTGTGCCTGTGGCGGTAATACCAGGATTAGCAGATCCCTATATTATTTCAGATTATTGCATAGGCGCTACGGGGCCTGTTGCTTCGGTATGTATATTTAGCCAGGTTCCTATGGAATCTATCACAGCCTTATATCTCGATTACCAAAGTAAAACCTCTGTAAATCTTGCACGGATTTTATTAAAAAATTATTGGAAACAAGATGTTTTGCTCCTAGAAGCACCTTCTAATTTTATGGATTTAATTGATGGCAGTACCGCAGCTGTAATCATAGGAGATAGAGCTCTAGAAAAATTCAATAGTTATGCTTACCGATATGATTTAGCAGAAGCCTGGATAAACTACACGGGTAAGCCTTTTGTATTTGCTACATGGGTGGCCAATAAACCAATAGATGAAGTATTTATTGCAAATTTTAATGAAGCCAATAAGCTGGGACTTAATAATATTGATACAGTAGTTGAACAGCTTTCGCACAATTATAACAGCTACGATTTACATACTTATTTCACAAAAAATATTAGCTATACCCTAGATGCTGCTAAAAAAGAGGGGATGGCCCAGTTTCTATCTTTATTATAAAAGCTATTTGTAGTTTTTAGTGATTCTATTTTTGATAAATTTCCAGATGTACTGAAACGATACCCGGTTTTCGGTGTAAATAACTTCTTTGTTATGAATGAGCGTTTTTAAGTTATCGAGGTACCAATCTTTGTGCTTGTCTACAATGTAATTGATAAGCGCTACTCTGTTAGGTATGGTATCGTTGGCGAGCGTAGATTTACTTGTTTGTCTGTAAAATAATAAATGCTCTGGAATCACATGTACATTCCAATTTTTTTGTGCAATTCGGATATAAAATTCCCAGTCTTCGTAACCCATTTTCATGGCTTCATCGTATCCGCCAACTTCATCCCACACTGTTTTTTTAACCATGGCACAGGCAGGACATTGATTGGAAAATAAAAAGTTAGCAGCAGTTCTTCCTCTTGGTTTTGAACTACCCGTTTTGTTTCCAAAAAAACGAATATAACTTGTTACCACAGCGGTTTGTGGCTCTTTTTCAAATACAGCTAATGCTTTGGTAAAAAAAGTATTGTCAAAATAATCATCAGCATCCAACGCAGCTATATAATGGCCCTTAGCATGTTTAGCCCCGGTATTTCTTGCAGCAGACATGCGCCCATTAGCCTGATGAATAACCTGTATTTGTGGATCATTGGATAAAGTATCTAAATAGCTAATAGTAGCCTCGTCGGTAGAGCCGTCGTTGACTACAATAATTTCAAAATTGGTAAAGGTTTGCTTTTTTAATGTAGCAATGGTTTCAGGTAAATATTTACCATCATTATAACAAGGGATAACAACACTAATGTGTGGATTTGTCATGTTTGATAAATTTACCTGTAACAAAATATATTAAGTTGAACATCGTAGATGGTGCCCGTTTGTTTTTGATAAAAAGGCATATCTAAATTGTCGGCAGCCATTTTGATATAAGTTTTAAAACCTGCATTTGAAACAATACGCAAAATGGTTTCAAGCTTATAGGTTTCGGTAGCTAATCCATGGTATTCGATAAATAAATGCTCCACTTTA
>JAIYCS010000128.1 GCA_027487895.1 Sediminibacterium sp.
ATTCAAAGAAATAAAATTGTCATCAAAAACCCGGATCAATCCTACACGACTGAATTTACAACGCTTTTGAAGGAGTACTACTTACATTTATAATTCTAAGAATCAGTGTTTTGAATAGTCTACTAAATTATCATAGCGAGGATTCAACACCCCTTTCTCCAACATAGCCGCACGTTGAATAATTTCATTCCCACCTGCAACTAAATCAGGTAAAACATATTTGATTAATTGTTCTCCAAAAAACCTGCTAGCATCACGTGGTAATTCATTGGGTAAATTCCCTACCGCCATGATGTCCAAACCTCCAGGAATATAAGGTGCTATTTTTTCAAAAGTATTTATATTGACACCATATACAGGATCTTCTGAAGGCGCGTCTCCTAAATTACATGGCACACTTCCATGAGCATCATCCGTAATATCTGCAATAGTAGTTAATGCAAATTCTTCTTCTAATAAATCTTGGTGTGTAAACAAAGGTGGAATCCCTGGTTCCCAATAAATACCATTCATTAAAATCTGTGCATGTGTTAAGTATTGCTTAAAAGTGCAATCATAATTTTGAGGATTATTATGAAAATCATTGCGCTCGTAAGTATTCGTTATTTTATGTTTATATAAGTCTCTACCTTTTAAATGCACATACACCGGGTAAGCATAATGGCGATCAAACTCATCTGGCTCTACTTGTTGGACATCCATTAAATTCATGATCTCTAAAATACCATGCGCTACTCTACCCGATCCTGTAACCACAATTTTTACTGGAGGTAATTTTAGACCAAAATAAGTATGAATCAATTCACGATAATCTTTTACTTCCTTCACCCTGCCTAAATGAAAAGCTTTGGTACGATTACCATAAGCCATGATGCCATTATGCGCACCTACAATACCTGCGAAAAAACCAAACCCAATCAATCTTTGGCCATCCTCATGCTCTAAGCATTCATAATCGATCAGGGTAATACCTTTATCCATCATAGTATGAAACAATGCTTGATTGTATGGTTGTGCTTTTTTAGTATGCGAAAAGAATAAATAAGTTTTTCCTGCTATCAACTGATCCTTCGGCACTTCTTTAATACCCAATAGAATATCTGCCTTACTAATATCAGTCACTAATTCAATCCCTTCTCTACTATATTCCTCATCTCTATAACACCTGTTGGGTGATGCTTCAACAATAATATCCCAATCTGGATGTTGCTCTTTAAGCCATTTACATTGCTTAGGCGTTAAAGCCACCCTATTATCACTGGGAACTTTTCCCTCTTTAATAAGTCCTAATACAGGCATATTGGTTATTTTGCACAATATAAGAAATTTCAGCATGAACTATTTTGAGTTATTTGGGCTTCCTATTGGTTTTCAAGTAGATACACAAAAATTAAGGGCCGCTTTTATGGAGATCCAGAAAGCAACCCACCCCGATAAATTTGCACAAGGCAATCCCGAGGAACAAGAAACTGCTTTAGAACAATCGGCTTTGGCCAATAAGGGATATACCCTTTTAAACCAAAAAGAACGCATTCTACCCTATGTACTTGAATTACTAGGCATATTGACCCCAGACGAAAAATATGCCTTAGAACCAGATTTTTTAATGGAAATGATGGAATTCAACGAAGCTTGGATGGATGCAGAAGATGAAAATGCAAAACAAGGGATCATTCATCAAATTGAACAAATTAAAAATGAACTATATGCACCTATTAAAAACTATATGGAAATGGATCAGATCGATTCTATTTCCCAAGAAGCAATGCTGCAAATAAAATCATATTACTACAAGAAAAAATACCTTGATCGTATTTTGGAAGATTTCCATCATTAATGTAATATTGCACCCCGCCGAGCACTCAGGTGCAAATTGCCCAGATGGCGGAATTGGTAGACGCGCTAGACTCAAAATCTGGTTATCGCAAGGTAGTGCAGGTTCGATTCCTGTTCTGGGCACAAACCCTGTCACGAAAGTGACAGGGTTTTTTAATGCGAGGCAACGTCGGGAGCTCGCTCACGTAAGTTGACGAGCATTAAAAAACCCAACGAAATGCGAAGCATTTAGTTGCAAGGGTTTGGGTAAACCCACCTTTTTGGAAGACGTTTTGAACGAAGTGAAAAACGGCAGTCCTGTAGGTTTGGGTAACCCCTCGCAGAAGTATAGGGAAGTCGGCGAAAGTATTGAGCCGACAGTCCTGTTTCTAAAAGACGTTTTGAACAATTTAGACCTTATTTCCGCTGCCTACTAAAATGTTTTTTTTCATTAATCACGACTCTCAATTCTAAAATTTTATGCAGGTTCCCATAATCAGTAATTATTTTCTTATGCATGTTTTTAATCCCTTTAGTATCTAAACTATCACTTTGTAGAGCTTCAAATACAAATAAGTCACAAGCGGTCGATTGTATCCAGTCTATATCACGTTTGTATCCAATTGCTGCAATAGCGCCTGTTGTTTCAAGGAAGGAATTAATTTTACGCTTGTCAATATTTAAAGTTGAGCATGATCCAAAGTAAATAATTTTACCTGTAGCCTTGTCGCCTAAAAACTCAGCTAATTGTGTAAGAGAATATTTGTCTTCGTGGGTTAGAAATATGTAGCCAGGGTCACCATGAAATGCTAAATATAGAATCGGGTATTTTTCATTGATTGTTTTCTTCTTCCACTTTTCAAGAAAATATTCAAGTTCAGATTTGGTAGCGCAGTCGTGATAAATATAATTACAATAACCCCTCTTTTCAAGTAAATCTAAAATTGGAAGTACCGTTGATTGATCCTGAATATTTCCATGATCCCAAAGTCCTTCAATACAATAAATACCCTTTTTTCTAATTTTTGCTGGCATTTTATATTCATCATTTAGTGTATTTTAAAATTAATGCTAACTCATTTATACACGAAACAAAATGCTTAGAATAAGGATAAAAAAAAGTTAAAATGAACCACCCCTATCCCCCATGCACATGCATGGTTTTCACTTCAGCAATTACACTGTGGTAATATTTATACCATTGAGACTGACCTAATTTTTTTGCCTCAATATGTTTTGGCTCAGTTGCCCAAGCGCGAACGGCGTCCATATCTTTCCAATAACTAATAAAAGCCCCTCTTCCATCGTGCTTAAAACTTTCGTAGCCTAAATAACCAGGCATTTGCTTTGCAAGTTCTAAGGTAAGATCGTCATAGGCGGCATATCCATCTAAGTTATCTGACAAGTAGTAATTAAAAATAGAAGCAATATAGGGTGGCTTTGGCGCCTCGTTGTTTTTCCAATGTATCATAATGCTGTAAAATAAAACAAAACTTTGATTTACCGCAAATACACCCTTCTTATACCAACAAACACCGGAATTAGTACACTATAGCCTATAAAAAACGGAATAATCATGCCAATCCATCCGGCGGCCATAAAAACAGCAATAATGAGGAGCTGGAATCCCAGTCCATAAAACGATATCAAAAACATAAACCATTTAGGACATTCGGCCTGAATAGAAGCACGCGGATCTATGGAATAAACAAACTTATCAAACACTTTATATATCACACGAAACAACTTGTATAAAATATTTACATACACCTGACGCTCACCAGGGTAAGCGGTTGGCACTTCATCTTCAAAAATTTGACTGGTAATTTCACCCGCTGTATGATGTCTAAAAATGACATGATAATAGTTATACACCGTACCCTGCGTTTGCATACAAATAAAAGCAAGTAGCGCCAGCCAAGTATTTGTACCAGTAAATACCGCAATTGATATAATCAGTGCAAAGTTTAATAGGCTATCAAAAATAGAATCTAAATAACGACCAGTATACGATGGCTCATTTTTAATTCTGGCCAGTTGACCATCGGCAGCATCTAGTATAGATTTTAAAATTAGAAAAAAGCCAGCAAGCCAAAACTGCGACTTTAACATATAAAGAATAGACAATATACCAGAAACACCAAATAACAGGGTAATATGAATGGCAGTAACGCAGGTTCCTTTAAGCGCTTCTGCAATAATATTAGCTACAGGCCTTCCATAGTCTGAAACATCAATAAATTTATTTTCAACCCCTAGTTTAGACATCTAGCCCTTTAAATTGTTATAGAGAAATGTGTAAACATACGATTAAGTTATTGATGTTTTTGTATTTTCATATATATGGAATACAATAACCCCCACATACCTATTGCAACTATCCCGCAGTTCCAAGAAATCCCTTTACAACGCGTAGAGTCAGATTACAAAAAAGTACTGTATTTTAATTGGAGCATCGTATTTACCATTGTTATTGGCATTTTGGTTGCTGTATTTATAACAAACAAAGAACTCCATACATGGTGGGCAGTAACCATAGCTGTAATTACAGTAGTATGTAGCATGGCAATCACCACCGCTTCTATCGAAATAGGATTTAAAAACAGATCCTGGGCCTTAAGAGACAAAGACTTCGTTTTTAAAAATGGATGGTTATTTCAGAGCACCCATATCATTCCATTCACAAAAGTGCAACACTGTATTTTAAAAACAGGCCCCATAAGCCGCAGGTACAAACTAGCTACACTTCGTTTTATGACGGCCGCTAGCCACCAAAGAGACGTAAGCATTAACGGATTATCTCAAATAGATGCCGAAAAAATTAAGGGCTGGATCATGGAAAAAAATATAGAAAATGCAAGAGAAGCAATTTGATTGGCATACCCCACAAAAATTGTCACCTTACGCCTTTTTATTTATAGTTGGCAAAGTCATTAAACAATCTTGGGCATTCTTACTACTATTTGTTGGGAGTAAAATACTCAAAAATAATGGCGGTGCAGATGATAAAACAATGGGCTATTTTATTTGCCTAGTTGGCGGCTTTATTGTTGTCATGTCAATTCCGCACGTGATTCAGTATTTAAGACTTAGAATTTTTATAAAAGACAATGAACTCGTTGTATTAAAAGGACTTTTTACCAGAAAAGTAATCAATATCCCAATCAACAAAATACAATCAGTACATGCAGTACAAAGCTATTTACACCGTTTTACAGAAACCTGCGAATTAAAAATAGAAACTGCCGGAGAAGAAAATACCGAAGTAGAAATTAAAGCCATTGACCAGGAAAAAGCATACGCGCTCCAAGAACTTTTAAAAAACAAACCCGCAACAATTGATACCATTACAACAGCTGAGCCTGAAACCATTTTAGGTGTTGGCTTTTGGGATATCCTAAAACTTTCTATTTCCGAAAATCATATAAAAACTTTTTTACTGATCCTCGCTTATTTGCTTACAAAAATGGATGATGTCCGAAATTTATTTGGCATCGATACGGCAAAAAAAATAAATCAAGAAGCAGATAAAATCAATTATACCACCAATGTCATATTAGCTTTTACAGTAACCATACTTGTAATTACGCTTACTGTTTCATTTATAAGGGTGCTTCTTCGCTTCTATAATATGAAACTAAAAATATCAGAAAAAGGTTTTGAAACAGAATGGGGATTTTTACAAACACAAAGAAAATTATTGATCAAAGAAAATATTCAGTCCATTACATGGAAAAATAATTTGTTGCAAAAAATATTAGGCATTAAAATTTTACGGGTTTTTATGGCTGGCGAAAAGTTAACCAATCCAACCCTATGGATTCGAATCCCTATTATGAGGGAGCGCTTGCTTGAACAAATAAGTTCCATTTATCAAAGTATTTGGCCATCACAAGTTGCCCCAGCTAATGGCATTGACAGTTCTTACAAATGGCGCAATACACTCATTATTGTTACACCCCTAGCTGTAACAGCAGCCGTTATTGTGTATTTTAAATCGCCATGGTTAACACTTATACCGCTTGCTGTACTGATTTATTTTACAATCAGTAATATCATACTTCAACACAATTATACTTTTTGGTTTCATCAAAATAGTATTCAAATTGTAAAGGGCGTTTGGGGACGTGAACAAACCCTGTTAAACTTTAAAAATGTCCAGCACATTGAAATAAAAACAAGTCCTTTTTTGAGGGCGCATCATTTGTGCACCATCATTTTACATTCGGCCGGTGAAACGCCTTTTACAATACCCTATATCCCAGTTGCACAAGCCAATTACATTGCCAACTGGTGCCTTGTTCGCGTTGAGTTTCCAGAAACCATGTAAACATTGAATTTTATTTAGATATTTGTCATATGAATACCAAAGCACAAACGCCCATTATGCCCACTATTTTTGCGGGCCTCTATTTACTCGTTCATTTTATACCAGACTTAGACGCCTCGGACGTAATGGGACCGCAGTGGTTATACACCAGCTGTATTGACCTTTTAGGTATTGCTTTTATATTTATGCACCGCCAGCATTATGCAACTGCCATACAGGGTATTTTTAAATATAAGTTTACCATTGTATTTACTTTTTTAATGGCCTGGGCTGCACTCTCCTATTTTTATGCCATTAACCCCACCGAAACGCTCGTTACAGGCGCTAGACTTGTAACCACCTACCTCGTTTTTATTATTCTCTCTATTTTATTTTACAAACAACCATTACCTGCTTTATTAACGGGCATTTCGGTGATCATGGCGTTTGTATTATTATATGATTCTTTGGTGTTGTTAAAAACCTTTTCTAGTAACCTCACCACCATGAGCCTCGATGAAAACATTTTGGCATTAAGAGGCAACCACGGCAATAAAAACGTAATGGCAGCAGCCCTACTCATCAAATTTCCATTTGTACTTTGGCTCATCATCAATAATAAATTACTAGGCAAACTGCTCGCCGCTTTTGTGCTTGTAATGGGTGTAACAGGGCTACTTATTTTAAATACCAGGTCTACCTATGTGGGGTTACTTATTATAGCCATTATATTTATTGCTACTACCCTTTACTTTAAGAGTAAAGAAAATAAAAAAGCGATCCTTACACAAATTGCCTATTTAATCATCCCCGTTGTTATTGGTTACTTTATTGCCAATGTATTTTTAGATACCGCCGTTCAAATGCAAGATACACAAGGCGGATACGGAACCGTTACCAAAAGAATTGGTGACATTACAGTAGCAAGTGAAGAAAATAGTAGGCTTCGTTTATGGAAAAATGCTATCGACTACTCTATTAAACATCCGCTCATTGGTTGTGGTTATGGCAACTGGAAACTGGCTAGTATACCTTACGAAATTTTTCATACCACAGAGCTTTTTGTACCCTACCATGCGCACAACGATTTTTTTGAAATGTTTGCAGACCTTGGCGTACTGGGTGGCATTAGCTTTGCCCTTTTATTTTTACTTGTACCCATTGCTACTTTTAGTATTTGGAAAAATAAATCATTTAATCATTTACATTTAGCCGCTACCATTTTATTGATGGCCGTTACCTGTTATGCAGTAGACGCCTTTTTAAATTTCCCTGCCGAGCGTACCGCCATGCAATCGATACTAGCCATTGCAGCAGCCTTAATTTTTATACCGCTCAGCTACCAACAAGAAAATACAAAACTTCGCACATCACTAATGGGTGTATTTTTTAGTATAGCGTTACTTGCCATCATACCTTCTATTTATGTTCATAAACTCACCTATGATTCTTTAAAGATTCAAAAGTTTGTAATGGGCGAAGTAAACGCTGATCCTGTCATGAAAACCGAAGACGTAGAAAAATTACCTGATATCCCAAACATGTCATCGTCTACACTTCCTTTAAAAGCCATGATAGCGCGCTATTATATTAGAGACAAAAAATACGACGAAGCCCTAGCCTTATTAAAAGAAAGCGAAAAAGTAAATCCGCATCTCTATTACAACGACTTTTTAAGAACCGCTATTTATGCCGCCAAAAACAATTTTGACAGTGCATTAATTAGCAGCAAAAAAGCATTTTACAATTGGCCCAATGCCACCAGCTATTATAAGAATTTAATTTTTGCAGCATCTAAAAAGAAAGACAGCGCCGAAATTAAAAAAGCATTTAACTTAATTGTAGATCATTTTAATACGCCATTTACTTGGAACAATTATTTGCTGGGCATGTATGAAGTAAAAGGTAGTGCAGATGCCAACCTCAACAACATGTTAGACAGCGCCATTAAAATGTTCCCAAATGATGTAGCCACATTTAGCCAAACCAAAGCGCTCTTTAATAGAACCGCAGTGGATGCCAACAATAAAACGGTCAATGATTATACAACCGAAGGTCTTAAAGCCTTTCAGCAAGGGCAGTATGTAAAAGCAGCAAACTGCTACATGAAAGCAGCAAACATAGACCCTACCAACTATACCCACGCCGAAAATGTAGGTATTTGTTTGTATACCGCTCAAAAATTCCAAGACGCTATTACTTACTTTAATAAATCGATCGCCGTTGGCACTTCTACCACCGGAAAGTCTGAATATTATTTAGGCCTGAGCTATTTGTCAACAGGTAAAAAAATAGAAGCCTGCAATGCGTTACAACTCGCTAACAACAAGAAATATCCAGACGCAGCGGCTGCTATAAAAGGTAATTGCCAATAAAATTTTTTAAAATTTTAGACATAAAAATGGCGGCATGCGTGAACCGCGTGCCGCCATATATTTTTACAAGACTATTTAAATTAAGCTAAATCAAAACGGTCTAGGTTCATTACTTTATTCCATGCGGCAACAAAATCATGAACAAATTTTTCTTTAGCATCATCACAAGCGTATACTTCTGCAAGTGCACGTAATTCTGTGTTAGAACCAAATACAAGGTCTACTCTTGTTGCTGTAAATTTAACAGCGCCAGTAGCTCTATCTGTTCCTTCAAAAGAATTTTGTCCTGTTGCTTTCCAAGTCGTATTGTAATCGATAAGGTTGGTAAAGAAATCGTTGGTTAATACACCTGGACGATTCGTAAACACACCATGCTTAGATTCATCATAATTGGTATTTAATACACGCATACCTCCTACAAGCACTGTCATTTCAGGTGCAGTTAGGTTTAGTAAATGTGATTTATCGAGCAACATTTCTTCGGCAGAAATAAGCGTTTTAGGCTTAATGTAGTTACGGAAACCATCTGCAGTTGGCTCTAATACACCAAAAGAAGCAACATCTGTTTGTTCTTCGGTAGCATCGGTTCTGCCAGGTGTAAATGGAACTGTAACGTTGCATCCACCATCTTTTGCAGCTTTTTCTACACCAGCAGCACCAGCAAGTACAATTAAATCTGCTAAAGAAACTTGTTTGCCTCCTGTTGCAGCAGCATTAAATGCTTGTTGAATAGCTACTAATTTATCTAGCACTTTAGATAATTGTGCAGGATTGTTTACCGCCCAATATTTTTGAGGTGCTAAACGAATTCTTGCTCCATTAGCGCCACCTCTTTTATCTGTACCTCTAAAAGTAGATGCAGAAGCCCAAGCAGTAGATACCAATTCAGAAACAGTTAAGCCAGAAGCTAACACCGTAGCTTTTAACTGCTCAATATCAGCAGCATCAATAAGTGTATGGTTTACGGCTGGAACTGGGTCTTGCCAAATTAAAACTTCTTCAGGAACTTCTGGACCAAAATAACGAGAACGTGGGCCCATGTCACGGTGTGTTAATTTAAACCAAGCTCTTGCAAACGCATCTGCAAACTGATCTGGATTTTCATAAAATCTTTTTGAGATTGGTGCATATGCAGGATCCAAAATCAACGCTAAGTCTGTGGTAAGCATTGTTGGCGCATGCGATAAAGAAGGATCATGTGCATCAGGCACTGTTCCAGCACCACCGCCATTTTTTGGCTTCCACTGATGAGCACCAGCAGGGCTCTTTACTAGCTCCCACTCATACTTAAATAGGTTTTCGAAGTAGTTATTGCTCCATTTGGTTGGTGTTGTTGTCCAAGCACCTTCTAAACCTGAAGTGATGGTATGAACACCACTACCAGTTCCAAAAGTATTTTTCCAACCTGTGGCTTGCTCTTCAATACTTGCACCAGCAGGCTCTTTACCTACATATTTACCTGGATCTGCAGCACCATGTGTTTTACCAAATGTGTGACCACCCGCAATGAGTGCAACCGTTTCTTCATCATTCATGGCCATACGTGCAAATGTTTCACGAATGTCTTTTGCAGAAGCAATTGGATCAGGATTACCGTTAGGGCCTTCTGGATTTACATAAATCAATCCCATTTGAACAGCTGCTAATGGATTTTCTAAATCTCTATCTCCACTATAACGCTTATCGCCTAACCACTCACGCTCAGAACCCCAATACACGTCTTCGTGTGGCTCCCAGACATCTTCTCTACCACCTGCAAAACCAAAAGTTTTGAAGCCCATAGATTCAAGTGCACAGTTACCTGTTAAAATCATTAAATCACCCCATGATAATTTTTTGCCGTACTTCTTTTTAATAGGCCATAAAAGTAAACGTGCTTTATCAAGATTGGTATTATCAGGCCAGCTATTAAGTGGTGCAAAACGAAGCATACCAGCTCCACCGCCACCTCTACCATCTGTTGTACGGTAAGTACCAGCACTATGCCAAGCCATTCTAATAAAGAACGGACCATAATGACCATAATCGGCAGGCCACCAATCTTGTGAGTTGGTCATTAAATCAAAAATGTCTTGCTTTACAGCCTTTAGGTCTAATGTTTTAAATTCAGAAACATAGTTAAAAGTAGAATCCATTGGATTAGACTTTGCTGTGTGCTGACGTAAAATGTTTAATCGAAGTTGGTTAGGCCACCAATCGGTGTTTCTTGTACCACTTCCTGCACTACCCATTTTAGCGGTAGCGCTAGCAACTGTTGCTCCTGTGTAAGGGCATTTTCCTTCTGCGCTTGTATTTTCCATATTCGTATATTTTAATTCTTTTTGAGTGACAAAATTAAATCAATTAAACACCTAATTTGTCATTTTGTTGTCATGATTATCAGCTATTTACCCACCAAAATTATCTAGTTATTATTGTAGGGTTGCAGCAGGTCTTTTTTGAGTACCAGACATATTGGTTAAATCATCACCGAGAGCCGTTCTATAAGTATCCGCAATGGCCGTTAAAGCCGCTACCACTGCAGGATTATGCTTTGCTACATCAAGTGTTTCACCAGGATCGGTGGATAAATCATAGAGCGCCATAGGCACTGCCACAGAAGCATATTTACCCGGGAAACCATCCTTACCCATATCTGTGGCTTTGTAGGTTTGAGACTGGTGCGCAAATACCAATTTCCATACACCTTGTCTAACAGCTTTGAGGCTATTGTTGTCATAATAATAAACAAAATGATCTCGAGGGTTGGCATTAGGTTTTTGCGTAAGCAGAGACATGATATCGACCCCATCAATTTTTTGATCAGGTAATTTAGTTTTTGTAAGTCCTACAATAGTGGGAAGTACATCCATGGTTGCTGCCAAATTATTACAGATTGACCCAGGCGCAATAACCCCAGGATAACTCATAATGCAAGGCACTTTTACACCCCCATCCCATGCCGAACCTTTGCCTTCTCGAAGCCCGCCGGTACTACCTGCATGATTACCAAAAGTGAGCCATGGGCCGTTATCACTCGTAAAAATAATAAGTGTATTTTTTGTTAATCCATTTTTGTCAAGCGCCTTCATCACTTCTCCAATAGACCAATCTATTTCCATCATTAAATCACCAAATAAACCAGCGCCACTTTTGTTTTTATATTTACTAGACACCGCAATAGGAACGTGTGGCATAGAATGCGCGAGGTATAAAAAAAATGGTTTGTTTTTATTTTTACCAATAAAGCTAACAGCCCTTTCCGTGTAGAGTGTTGTAAGTTTAGATTGATCTTCTAAATTATTAATAGGCATCACAGGATTAAATCCATCCAGTAATTGAAGTGGCGGATATTTAGATTTTTTATTGGCGGTATCGGTAATGGGTATACCATCAAAACCAACTGGCCACATATCATTAGAATATGGTAACCCAAGGTATTCATCAAAGCCATAAGAGGTAGGTAAATAAGGCGCTTTAGCGCCTAAATGCCATTTACCAATCATGCCTGTTGCGTAACCTTTTGTTTTTACAATGCTTGCAATGGTTTCTTCCTTTGGATTTAATGCAACAGTAGACCATGGCATGAGGGCACCAGAAATACCCACTCTATTTGGATAGCACCCAGTTAATAGTGCCGCCCTTGATGCACTGCAAACTGCCTGGGCTGCATAAAAATTAGTGAAGCGCATACCACTTGCCGCAAGCTTATTTATATTGGGCGTATGGTATGGAAAGCCACCATATACTCCTGGATCACCATAACCCATATCGTCCATAAAAATGAGCACGATGTTGGGTGTGGCTTGGGTAGATTTTGTTTGTGCTTGTATATGTTGCAACAAAGAAGTTGTAAATAAAAAAGCCAAAAACAATTGAAATTTTTTCATGTGACATATATAGTAACCGTAATATAATAATAATATACTTCTAAGCATATATTTTAGCCAAATTCCCTACCTTTTCATCTCATTTGAATCATGATCATAACCACTCGATTAATTCTATACTAATATGCATAAAAGAACTTTTTTAAAAGGACTCACACTAGCAGGCATGTCACTCCCGTTTACAAAATTTTCGGCGGAGGCACATATTGCCAAACACAATCACCTGCCGCTAGAGCAAATTGCTGGAGACGAAGATTTTTGGGCAGCACTCAGGGCCGATTATGTTTTACAAGAGAACTATATAAATTTAGAAAGTGGTTACTATAATATTTTACCACAAAAACTACTCAACAAATACATCGAACATATCAAATACGTAAACTCTTTAGGTGCTTATTATATGCGCACTGTTCAGTTTGAAAATAAAAAAAGAGTCGCTGCAAAACTTGCCGCCCTTGCAGGTTGCGACCCTTCCGAAATAGTAATTACCAGAAACACCACCGAATCATTAGATACCATTATTTCGGGCTTTAAATGGCAGGCTGGCGACGAAGCTATCATGGCTGTTCAAGATTATGGCGCCATGCTTGACATGTTTAGAGAAGTAGCTTCTAGACATGGGGTAGTTAACAAAATAGTTTCAGTTCCACTCAATCCATCTTCCGACGAAGAAATTGTAGCACTTTACAAAAATGCAATTACACCAAAAACCAAACTACTGCTTGTATCGCATGTAATCAATATTTCGGGGCAGGTAATGCCTATCCGCAAAATTTGTGACATGGCCCATGCGCAGGGCGTTAAAGTACTAGTTGATGGCGCGCACGCTTTTGCGCAACTAATTTATACCATTCCAGAACTACATTGTGATTTTTATGGCGCTAGTTTACACAAGTGGCTTTCAAGTCCATTAGGTGCTGGTATTTTATATGTAAGCAAAGAAAATCAGGATAGCATATGGCCACTTATTGGACCTTCAAAATCTGAAGAAGTTGGGATTGCCAAATTTAACCACACGGGCACCCACCCTGTTGCCACCGATTTAACCATCGAAGATTCGATAGAACATTATAAGCTTATTGGACCTGCAAACAAACAGGCGCGTCTCAAATTTTTACAACAGTATTGGACCCGTCAAATTATGGATATCCCAGGCGTTGTATACAATACCCCAAAACAAGATTCTCGAATTTGTGCCATTGCCAATGTAGGTATCAAGGGCATGCCGCCTGCAACACTTGCAAAAACCCTTTTTGAAAAATACAAGATTTACACGGTAGGTATTGACACGGGTAATGTGGTGGGATGTAGAATTACCCCCAATGTATTTACAACAACTAAAGAGTTGGACCAGCTTGTTGCTGCCATTAAAGAATTGGCTGCTGCCGCCGCAGTTTAAAACTAAACGTAGGTGAAATTATTTTTCGGTAGGGTTTCTTTTACCAGCCATTAGCTTTTCTACAGCAGTTTCTAAACGAATTTGTCTCGTTTCTGCTTTTTTAGCACCCTGAATCCAACTGAGGTACTCCTTTTGGTTGCTAATAGACAAAGAGGTAAAAAACTCTTTGGCTTCTTCGTGGTTGGTAAAAATTCTTTCCAAATCTACGGGTAACGCAATAAGGCGCTTTTCAAAACCAGAACCGCTCTTAAGCTCTAAACTTTTAACGTCAGAAAAGCTACGGTCTTTATTTGGGATTTGATCTGTTTTTTTTTTTTTTTTTTCACTCCATACGTGATCGAGCGTTACTTGACG
>JAIYCS010000032.1 GCA_027487895.1 Sediminibacterium sp.
GCAGAAACAAAAATCGATAGCGCACTAGCAGGTATCTTAAATGCACTTACACCACTTTTTACCATTATTGTGGGCATTGCTTTTTTTAATTTACAATCGAGTAAGCAAAAAATTATTGGCATACTACTTGGCTTTGCAGGTCTTTTACTTTCGGTAACGGCTGGCAAAACACTTCAATTTGATAATTTTTCGTATAGCTTTTTTGTGGTACTTGCTACTATTTTTTACGGCCTCAATGTAAATATGGTAGGCAGTCAAATGCAAAAAGTGAGTGCCATTAATATTGCATCCGTTGCATTTTCTTTTACCATGATTCCTGCCGGCATTATATTATTTAGTACCGGTTATTTCGACTACGATTTTTCTAACACATCCCTCATAGAAGCAAGTATAGCAGGCGGTACACTAGGTGTCATCAATACTTCTATTGCCTCTGTATTGTTTTATATACTTGTAAAAAGAGCAGGGATTATTTTTGCTTCAACGGTAACTTATGCCATCCCCTTTGTTTCACTTGCGATAGGCCTATATTACAACGAGCCCATCCATCCGTTAAGACTTGTTGGGCTCGGTATTATTTTATGCGGTGTTTATATCGTAAACAAACAAAAGAAATAAGCGCTTTTATATCGCCATCATTTCTTTTTCTTTTGCAGCTAAAAGCTTTTCTACGAGTGCAATAAATTTATCGGTAATATCCTGAACTACTTTTTCAGCGTCTTTTGCAGCGTCTTCACTTAAACCGTCTTTTTGTAATTTTTTAATTTGCTCAATCGCGTCGCGTCTAATATTTCTGATGGCAACTTTTGATTGCTCTGCTTCGCCTGCGGCTCTTTTTACAAATTCTTTTCTACGCTCTTCGGTAAGGGGTGGCATAAAAAGTCTGATCTGAACACCATCATTTTGAGGTGTCACACCAATATTAGCCATCATAATAGCTCTCTCAATGGGAGCAAGCATGTTTTTTTCCCAGGGCTGGATGCTAATGGTTCTAACGTCTAGTACGCTAATATTAGCCACCTGGCTAATAGGCGTTGGTGCACCATAATAATCGGCAGTAATGCCATCTAGCATGGCAGGGCTAGCTTTGCCGGCTCTAATTTTAGTTAATTCATGCTCAAAGTGGCTTATCGCCTTATTCATAGAATCTTCGGTATCCACCGTAATTAAGTCAAGTTCTTCAGACATAATGCATCAATTTGATGGCAAAACTAATAAATAGTACCGAAAGCATCATTTTTCATACAAGAATTGGAATTTGAATTTTATCTTCGCAGCAAATACCCAAATTATGGCGTCTATTCAAACCTTAAAAGATACTGCAACTCAAGTTAGAAGAGATATTGTTAGAATGGTACATGGTGTTCAGAGCGGACATCCTGGCGGCTCTTTAGGTTGTACCGATTTTTTAACGGCGCTATATTTTCATACCCTAGATCATAATCCAGCATTTAGCATGGATGGCAAGGGTGAAGATTTATTTTTCTTATCCAACGGACATATCTCTCCGGTTTTTTATTCGGTTCTTGCAAGATCAGGCTATTTTGAAGTGAGTGAGCTTGGAACTTTTAGAAAATTAAATACCCGTTTACAAGGCCACCCAACTACACACGAACATTTACCGGGTGTAAGAATTGCAAGTGGATCTTTAGGCCAGGGTATGAGTGTTGCCATTGGTGCAGCACTTTCTAAAAAAATTAATGGTGATTCAAAGCTTGTATATTGTTTACATGGAGATGGTGAATTACAAGAAGGTCAAATTTGGGAATCAGTGATGTTTGCAGCACATAACAATTGTGATAATTTAATTGCAACCATCGATGTTAATGGTCAACAAATTGATGGCCCTACTAAAAAAGTAATGAACTTAGACAGTTTACGCGCCAAATTTGAAGCGTTTAACTGGACCGTTATTGATATGGATGGTAACAATATGGAAGACGTTGTTGCAACACTTGATAAAGCAAAATCACTTACCGGTCAAGGAAAGCCAATCTGTATTTTAATGAAAACAGAAATGGGTAAAGGTATTAGCTTTATGGAAGGTACACACGAGTG
This sequence comes from Sediminibacterium sp., assembly GCA_027487895.1. Taxonomy (GTDB): domain Bacteria; phylum Bacteroidota; class Bacteroidia; order Chitinophagales; family Chitinophagaceae; genus Sediminibacterium. Next base: position 2,059 of record JAIYCS010000032.1, read on the forward strand.
GCACGGCATTGCACCAAACGATGCACAGCTTGCCGATGCACTATCTCAATTACCAGAAACCTTAGGTGACTACTAATTAAAAGGCCCTTTTAAAAATTCTAGCTTTTTAAGGATAACAATTGTTGACTTGCTTTTTTAGCAGGAATCCATGCGGCCATTAGCGCAATCACAGTAGTGGTGGCAACTACGAGCACATAATCGGTGGCCATTAATTTTACTGGATAGTAATCGATAATAAAACTTCCGCCGCCACCTAGCGTAATAATTTTAAATTTTAATTGTAGTACACAAATAAGTGTGCCTAGTGCTGTCCCAATAAATGTACCTACACCCGCTAGCACCAGCCCTTCTGTAATAAATATTTTTTGAATAAGCCCAGCGCTTGAACCCATCGCCCTTAGAACTGCAATATCTTTTTGTTTTTCTAGCACAAGCATGGTTAGTGCACCAATCATATTAAATGCTGCTACAATTAAAATCAAACTCAAAATGCCATAGATAACCCACTTTTCCATTTGCATCACGGCGTACAAATTTTTGTTTTGCTCGTAACGCGTTTCCACTATAAAATTTTTACCAAGGGC
>JAIYCS010000061.1 GCA_027487895.1 Sediminibacterium sp.
AAAATCATTTTTGATGATGTAAAAAACAATGCAATTCTTACCGCAATTTTGGTATATATGGCTTGCGAAGACAATGCAACTTTCCCAAGAGACAAAGCAGATTTAGGAATTGATAGAAGAACTGGCAAACCAGTTCAATGGCCAGCTCAAGTAAAAGCCATGCGTAATGGGCCTATCGCACCAACTAATTAATAATTAACTACAGTAATGAAATATTTTTTCTTTCTTTTTTTATTTGTTTTGTCTTTTGAAGCCAACGCTCAAATGCTAAATGATAGTCCGTTTGTTGCTTCAGTGGCACATCCAAAATTCAAAAAAGGTAAGGGCCCTAAAATGCTAATTGATGCAGCCCATCATAATTTTATAGTTGAAATGGGATTGATAAAGCCTTTAATGGATGTGGTTACATCCGATGGGTACAGGCCTACAATAGATTCTTCTATATTTACCAAGCCATATTTAGATCAATATAAAGTAGTGGTAATTAGTCCGGCCATGCCTTTTTTATTTGGCTCTAAGCCAGAAGTAACCAATGAAATTACTTTTACAGATGCTGAGTTAAATGCTTTACACAACTGGGTTTTAGAAGGAGGTGCTTTACTTATGTTAAGTGAACATGCACCTATCGATAAATCAATGACACCATTGTTTAATAAGTTTGGAATCCAAATGAGTTCTGGTGCGATTTATGATAGTTTACATTATGACACTTCAGTTGATTTGCCTTCTAATGTAACCATACTTAAATTTACAAGCCAAAATGGTTTATTAAACCAAGATCATCCTATAACAAAAGGGGAAAACAGTGCCGAAAAAATAAATAACATTGTTACCTACACAGGAAGTTCTTTGCTGGGTGAGGGATATGCCAATATTTTTAAATTATCGCCTTCTGCCAAAATGAAAAAATGGAATAGAGGACTGCCGGCTAATTTAGGAAATTCACAAGGGTTGGCAGGCACAATAGGTAAAGGTAAAGTGGCTGCATTTGGTGACTGTAATGGTTTTACGGCCATGTATGTTAAAACAAATACAGGGCAAAAGTTTTCAGCAGGGATGCAGGTGCAAGCCTATGACTGGAAACAATTTGTATTAAATACTTTTCACTGGCTTTCTAAATAATTTTTCAAACTAAAATTCTATTCACTTAAATTATAACTAATGAAAAAAGTTGCTTGTTCTATCCTTAGCATTTTTGCGCTATTAATGATAAGCTTTCAAAGTATTGCGCAAGAAGCTACTTCTTATCAGCTTCCTCCAAAAGAAATCGCAGACTTATTATTAGCGGCACCTACACCATCTATTAGTGTAGATGGTAAAGCAAAATACATGCTAGTAATGGAGCGCCCTTCTTATCCATTAGTAGAAGAGCTAGGACAAGCCGAATTTAAAATTGCTGGTCTTCGTTTAAACCCCAATAATTTTTCGCCAACGCGTCAAAATTATATCAAAGGGTTAACCATTAAAGATATTACTACAAGCAAAGCACTCGTAATAAAGGGAATGCCTGCTTCAATTGCAGCACTAAGCCCTACCTGGAATCCTTCAGAAAATAAAATTGCATTTTACAATGTATCTGCAAATGCAGTAGACGTTTATGTGATTGATTTAACAACATTGACTTGTCAAAAAATCAATAAAACAGCCGCTAATTTAATTTTAGGATCTAGCCTAGTATGGTTAGACGATGCAACCTTACTGTACAAAGTGAATGTGAATACTGCTAGCGCTTTGGCCAAAAAGCCAATCACGCCAAGCGGCCCAACCATTCAAGAAAACCTAGGTAAAGCGGCGCCAAGTGTTACCTACCAAGATTTAATTAAATCACCTTACGACGAATATGTTTTTGAATTTTTAGCAAAAAGCCAGTTGGTTAAAAATAAAAATGGGGTAGAAACAAAAGTAGGTGCACCTGCCTTAACCAATAGCTTTAGTATTTCTCCCGATAAAAATTATATTCTTACAAGAACTTTAAGCAAGCCCTTCTCCTATTTAGTAACTGCGGGCGGTTTTGCTTCTTCTATGCAAGTGCTTGATAAAAATGGTGCACTAGTAAAAACAATTGCACAATTACCTTCTTCCGAAGGAACGCCAAGTGGTTATGATAATGTTCAAAATGCCCCACGTGGTTTTGAATGGAAAGAAGATGAAGCGGCTACTCTTGTGTATGCTATGCCTTTGGATAGTGGTTACATTAAAAAAGCAGTGCCATTTCATGATGCCGTAATGGCTATTTCTGCTCCTTTTACAGAAACGCCTCGTGAGTTATTTAAAACCGCCGCTCGTTTTTCAAATATAAGCTGGGGTGACGAATCACTTGCACTTGTTACAGAAGTTTTAAGAACCAAGCAGCGTTATAAGGTTAGTGTTTATAGCGCTAAAGCAGGTAGTTTAACTACTTTATATGAAAGAAGCATAACCGATGCGTACAGTAATTTAGGAAATCCAGTAACGGTTAAAAATAAATATGGTAAAAGCGTTATTGCTACGCATAATAATGGCCGTTCGGTGTTAATGAATAATACGACAGGTGCATCTGATAAAGGTGATTTGCCTTATTTATCTATGTATAACCTGGATACTAAAACCAATGAAATTATTTGGCGCAGTAAAGAAGATTGTTTCGAATATGTAGCCGATGTATTAGACGCTGCTACATTAAAAATTATCACGCGTAGAGAAACTGAAAAAGAAGTGCCTAACTATTACTTAAAATCTTTACAGGCAAACACTTCTGTTGCGATTACTAATTTTAGTAACCCATATGCAAGTATGGAAGGCGTTACTAAACAAAAAATAAAATACAAAAGAGCCGATGGTGTAGACTTAACCGGTGATTTGTATTTGCCTAAGGGATACAACAAAGAAAAGGACGGTCCCTTACCTACACTACTTTGGGCCTACCCTCGTGAGTTTACCAGTGCTGCCGATGCAAGCCAAATAAGAGGCAACCAACATAAGTTTACTTTGTTAAGCTGGGGCTCTCCAGTATTTTATGTAACTCAGGGTTATGCCATTTTAGACAATGCCGAAATGCCTATCGTTGCTACTGCTCCAGATAAAAAACCAAACGACGATTTTGTAAATCAGTTGATTTTGAATGCCAATGCAGCCATTGATAAATTGGTGAGCATGGGTGTTAGTGACCGCAATAAAATGGCAGTTGGTGGACATAGCTATGGAGCATTTATGACAGCAAACTTATTGGCACATAGTAATTTGTTTAAAGCTGGCATTGCACGCAGTGGCGCTTATAACCGTACTTTAACACCGTTTGGTTTTCAAAATGAAGACCGTACTTTCTGGCAAGCACCTCAGCTCTACCTTGACATGAGCCCGTTTGCACATGCTAATAAAATTAAAACACCTATTTTATTGACCCACGGAGAAATGGATGACAACACTGGAACTTTTCCAATTAATAGTGAGCGTTTGTATGCAGCTATTAAAGGTCATGGCGGAACCGTACGTTTTGTTTACTTACCATATGAGGCGCATGGCTACAAAGGAAAAGAAAATGTGTTGCACTTATTGTATGAGCAAGGTCGTTGGTTAGATAAGTACCTAAAAGGAAAATAGGAGCGCCCGGTTTATTTTATCCGCCTGATGCAAATACATTAGTTATTTGCTGCGTTAGCTTAATTGCCCACTTGGTATATTCTAGTTTAGAAGGGTGTAGGCCATCGTATGATAAGTAATCAGGTTTATTGCCATCGAGGCGGTATGCATCAGTAATATTGATATAATGAGCGCCATATAATTTTGCGTTTTTTTCGCAAATTAAATTGTAGTTGTCTATTTCAGTTGCAATTTCTTTACGGTCTCTACCTGATGCAAATGGTGTTATACCCCAATCAGGTATACTTATTACAAAAACTCTTTTTGATTTATTTCCAGTGAGTGTAATAGCCGTTTGTAGTAATGAAATAAAAGCCGTTTCAAATTCTTTGATGGGCCTACCTTGGTATTGGTTGTTAACGCCAATTAAAAGAGATACTACCTGATATACACTTCTTTTATTGGCAGCAGCTAAGCCGTTTTTTAAATCATCGGCGGTCCATCCATTTTTAGCAATGATTTGAACAGAGTTCATGTTAAACTTAGCGCCCTTTAACAATTGAAAAGTTTGATTAGGGTAGCTGTCCGCTGCATCAACAGATGTGCCAATGGTATAAGAATCTCCGAGTGCCAAGTAATTAACTGAATCAGTAAAGTTGTTGGTGATCCCAGGGTTAATAGGATTAGCATTACTACTACCAGCCTTTGAGCAGGCAATTAACATCCAAATAGCTATGGGAATTAAAACACATTTTTTATTCATTGGATGTAATCTTGTTGTTTTGCTCAATTATACGCCAGCCTTTTTGAGCACTGCTAATGTTTTTTGAAGCCCTGTTTTAGCTACAGATAACAAATCTTCTTTGTAATAGTTTGGATTGTACATTTCTAGCGAAATAAATCCTTTATAGCCAGTGGCTTTTAAATCCTTAAAAATTGAATCGAGTGGAAGTATACCATCACCCGGATATACACGGTGTTCATCTCTTAACTCGTTAAATGAAGGTGAGGCGGGTGCGTCATTAAATTGAAATATCGCAATGGCATTCCCTTTTAGCATTTTTAATCCATCAAACCCGCCATCACTAATATAAATATGATACACATCAGGTATAACCATTGCTTTTGGATGGTTTGCGTCCAAAGCAATACCCGCCGCTTGACCTAAGGTTTTTATGGTGAAATATTTTACAAATACAAGCGCTGGTTTAATGTTAAACTCATTAATGCCAATTTCTATAATGTCTTTGTACCTATCTGCAACCCATTTTTGATTATAGTTTGGAGAAAGCTCATTGGGAATCGTTTGAATATGCTCGGCTCCAATATCATGTGCCATGCGCATACGACGCCGCGTTTCTGGTAATGATTTTATAAATAATTCCATGGTGTCAGGAATGGCATTCCATAGTCCTATTACACTGGGCACTTTAAGCCCCAGCTTTTTTATTTGTAACCCTAGCTCTTTTAGATTTCCGCCGTTTTTTTCATATTCTTCTAGCTCGCCATCCCAGGGTTCTATACCGTCATATCCTGCTTCGGCTGCAATTTTTATTTTTTCGAGAAGCGATGCAGGCCTTATGGTTGCTGTATCCAAACAAATTGGCCATGGGCTTGCTCCATTTTGGTATCTCTTTTCATTTTTTTCTGTATTA
>JAIYCS010000015.1 GCA_027487895.1 Sediminibacterium sp.
ATTGGCGTAGATGCGAGTGAGCAGCATTTGTCGCAGGCACTTGCACTTGGTATTATCGATCAGGCTACATCTTTAAACGAAGGAGTTGCGCTTTCTGATTTAATCATTATTGCCACGCCCATTAATGCTGCCGAAAATTTATTGCCTCAAATTTTAGATTTGGTAGATAAGCAGGTGATAATGGATGTGGGTTCTACCAAAAACAATATCTGCAAAATTGCCAGCGTACATCCAAAACGCGGCAGATTTGTGGCAACACACCCAATGTGGGGTACCGAGTATAGTGGGCCAGAGGCTGCGGTTAAAAATGCTTTTACCGACAAGGCCACGGTTATTTGCTCTAAAGAAGACAGTGACCCAGATGCTGCTGCCCTGGTGGAGCAGGTGTATCAGACCCTGGGAATGCACCTTTTGTACATGGAAGCGGCTGCTCATGACGTACACGTTGCATATATTAGTCATATTTCACATATAACTTCTTTTGCCCTTGCAAACACTGTTTTGGAGAAGGAAAAGGAGGAAGATGCCATTTTTGAACTAGCAAGTGGTGGTTTTGAGAGTACGGTTCGCCTTGCAAAGAGTAATCCAAGCATGTGGGTTCCTATTCTCATGCAGAATAAAGAGAACGTTTTAGACGTTCTTAATGAACATATATCTCAATTGAGGAAATTCAAGGCAAGCTTAGAAAAGGAAAATCCTGATTATTTGCTTGAGTTAATTGAAAAAGCCAATGGGATCAAACGGATTTTAAAATAGGCAAAGCACTACCTTATGAGTACCTTTGCCGCAAAATTTTTACTACATGACGACATTTGAAGCGTTGGGAATTGATGCAAGATTGATTCAGTCAACCACAGAATTAGGGTACGTGAACCCTACAGCAATCCAGGAACAAGCCATCCCGGTTCTACTTAGTGGAACCAAGGATTTTATTGGCCTGGCACAAACAGGAACAGGAAAAACAGCCGCTTTTGGACTACCTCTATTGCATATTATAGATGAAAAGGCAAAATACCCGCAAGCACTTGTTGTTTGTCCTACCAGAGAGCTTTGCATGCAAATTGTAAAGGAACTTGAATTATTTAAGAAATACATGCCAGGTATTTCTGTGGTAGCCGTTTATGGCGGTACCTCTATTGGCTTACAAATTAGAGACCTTAAAAGAGGCGTGCAAATTATTGTTGCAACACCTGGTCGACTCATTGACTTAATTGAGCGTAAAGCAATTAACCTAGAGCAAATTCAATATGTTGTTTTAGATGAGGCAGATGAAATGCTTAACATGGGCTTTCAGGATGATATCGAATTCATCCTAAAAAATACACCTCAACGTGAAAGTACTTGGTTGTTTAGTGCTACCATGCCACCAGAAATTAGAAAGGTGAGCAAGCGTTACATGAAAGAGCCTGTAGAAGTAACGGTTGGTAAAGTAAATACTTCTAACAAAAGTATTGATCATCAATACTATGTTACTACGGCGCAACACCGTTACCAAACCCTTAAAAGAATCATTGATTTTAACCCGGGTATTTATGGTATCATTTTTACAAGAACTAAAATTGATGCACAAGAAATTTCGGAGCGTTTAACACGCGAAGGTTATGATATTGATGCTTTACATGGCGATCTTACACAGGCTCAGCGTGATAAAGTGATGGGGCAGTTTAGAGATAAAACTTTACAACTCCTAATCGCTACAGACGTTGCCGCAAGGGGTATTGACGTACAAGGTATCACACACGTAATCAACTACGAATTGCCGGATGATGTAGAAGTATACACGCACCGTAGTGGTAGAACAGGACGTGCGGGTCTTCAAGGTATTTGTATTTCTATTGTACACTCTAAAGAGATGTATAAGTTTAAGCAAATTGAACGCATCAACAATTCTAAATTTCATAAGCTAGATATACCAAGTGGTAAAGATGTTTGTCGTAAGCAGTTTTTCTTTTTCATGGAAAAATTATTATCTGCAGACATTAGCCATGGAGATTATGAAACCTACGTTCCTATGTTGGAAGAAAAATTTGCTGACGTTAGTAAAGAAGATGTGCTTAAGCGCGTTGCTGCCATGGAATTTGATAGGTTCTTAAAGTATTATGAAAACGCCGAAGACCTTAACCACAGAGACAAAGGTAGACGCGAACAAAGCGACGCCCCAGATCAGGCAAGACGCAGAGATGGTAGAGACCGTGATGGTGGAAGAGGGGATAATAGAAAAGAATATGCAAGAGGCGGCGGTAATGGATATAGCCGACTATTTGTTAACCTTGGAACAAAAGATGGTTTTTATAAAGCAAGTTTCTTGCAATTTATTTTAGACATGAGTGATCTTAAAAAAGACGTTTTGGGCCGCATTGATATGAAGGATATGAACTCATGGGTTGAAATTGAAAAAGGTGCAGCTAAGCAAATGGTTAGTGCACTTGATGGTAAAAACTACAAAGGTAGACGCATTCGTATGAATGATGCCGACAGTGGTGGTGAGCGCAGGCCAAGAAGAGGAGAATAATTTTTTATTGGTTAAATTTTTTTATGGAGCAAGCAATCGAAACAAAAAAAGGAGTGGAAGCACTTTTACAAAAAAGACCCTTAATTATTTCTGGACCCTGCAGCGCAGAAACAGAAGAGCAAGTTGTTCAAACTGCAACAAGGTTAGCGGCTACTGGTAAAGTAGATATTTTACGCGCCGGTATTTGGAAGCCACGTACACGCCCTGGAAGCTTTGAAGGTATTGGTACCAAAGGTTTGCCATGGTTACAACAAGCAAAAAAAGAGTCTGGTTTACCAGTAGCGGTTGAGGTTGCTACTGCTAAACAAGTAGAAGATGCACTTCATTTTGGTGTCGATGTTTTATGGATTGGTGCAAGAACCACCGTAAATCCTTTTAGTGTGCAAGATGTTGCAGATGCATTAAAAGGAGCTGATGTTCCGGTACTTATTAAAAACCCCATCAACCCCGATTTAGAATTATGGATTGGTGCTGTAGAGCGCGTTGCAAATGCGGGCATTAAAAATATTGGTCTTATCCATAGAGGATTTAGTTCTTATGGTAATACCGAGTACCGAAATGCGCCGATGTGGCATTTAGCCATCGAAATGAAGCGTCGTAATCCGGGTATGCTGCTCATAAATGATCCATCACATATTTGTGGTAGAAGAGATATTTTATTAGACGTAGCGCAAAAAGCAATTGATCTAGACTTTGATGGTTTAATTATTGAAAGTCATATCGATCCAGATAATGCTTGGAGTGATGCAAAACAACAAGTTACGCCAGAACGTTTAGGTGAAATGATTAGCTCTATTGTTTGGAGAACAGAAGAAATTGATTCAGAGGAACTTCATGCAGTGATGGAAAAAATGCGTCAGCAAATTAACCAACTAGATGATGAGTTGTTACAACTCATTGGTCAGCGTATGAAAGTTGCCGATAAAATTGGTCAATACAAAAAAGACAATAATATCACCATTTTGCAAACCAATAGATGGAATGCAATACTAGAGCGTGCCTACGAAAGAGGTGATAAGCTTGGATTAAGCCAAGAATTTATTACCAAATATTTTGATGCGGTGCACATGGAAAGTATCAACCATCAAAACAAAATCATGAATTCCTAATCTAGGAACTCTTGCATAATTTGATTCCGATGAAAAAAAGAACTTTTCATTTTTCGGGTAAGCCGGTTCAGTATTATTTTGATGCTTCTTTTGATGCATTAAAAAAGTTAGTGCCTGTAACCTCGGCTGTAATTATTACAGATGAAAATGTTTTTGAGGTCCACAAAAAAAAGTTTAAAGGTTGGTCTACCATTGTTTTAAAACCAGGTGAGCAGTACAAAGTTCAGCAAACCGTAGACGTGGTAATTGATCAACTCATTGAACTTGGTGCCGATCGTCAAACTACTTTAATTGGTGTTGGCGGTGGCGTTATTACAGATATTACTGGTTATGTGGCTAGTATATACATGCGTGGTATTGCAGTAGGTTTTGTTCCTACTTCTTTACTTGCCATGGTAGACGCTTCTATTGGCGGAAAAAATGGAATAGATGTTGGCGTTTACAAAAACATGGTAGGTGTTATTAGACAACCTAATTTCTTGCTTTTTGATACCAGTTTTTTAAAATCATTACCACTATCTGAGTGGCAAAATGGTTTTGCAGAAATTATCAAGCATGCCGCTATTAAAGATGCTGCACTGATTAAACAATTAGAGTCCCACACACTCGCTTCCTATAAAAAAGATTTGTCTTTAACCGCAAAGCTAGTGGAGCGAAATGTAATGATTAAAACCAAAGTAGTACTAGCCGACGAATTTGAAAAAGCAGATCGAAAGCTTTTGAACTTTGGGCATACCCTTGGTCATGCACTTGAAAATTCCTACGAATTAAGCCATGGTCAGGCCATTAGTATTGGTATGACTTATGCAGCGGTAATTTCGGAACAATTAATAAATTTTAAAAGTAGAAATGCGTTGGTGTCACTTTTAGAAAAGTATGGTTTACCAACCTACGCTTCATTTAATGTTTCAAAAGCGGTTACTATTTTGCAAAAGGATAAGAAAAAAACAAAGGATGCCGTTCATTACATCTTGTTGGAAAAACTAGGTAAGGGTGTTATTCATACCATTCCATTCGTAACACTTGAAAAAATATTAAAAGGGATTCAGAAATAATGAAAGCGCGTGTAACCCCTTCTTCAATTACTGGAACCATTACAGCGCCTGCTAGTAAAAGTAGCATGCAGCGTGCCTGTGCAGCTGCGCTCATACGAAATGGGGAAACCGTTATTGTCAATCCGGGTGTTAGTAACGATGATATGGCTGCCATAGACGTAATACAAAAGCTTGGCGCTGTTGTAACTAAACTAGATAATGGAAATTTGCATATTGTTTCTGGTGGTGTTAAGCCAGATAGTAACACCATCAATTGTGGAGAGAGTGGACTTGGCATCAGAATGTTTACGCCAATTGCTTCGTTAAGTAGTAATCCAATTACAATAACTGGAATGGGTAGTTTAACAACTAGGCCCATGCATTTTTTTGATGAAATTCTACCCCAAATTGGTGTTTCCATAACTTCTGATGCGGGTAAATTACCGCTTCAAATTCAGGGGCCCATTAAGCCGCAAAATATTACCGTAGACGGCTCACTTAGTTCTCAGTTTTTAACAGGACTATTAATGGCTTATGGAGGTTCTGGTGCAACAGATTGTACCATTACTGTAACCAATTTAAAAAGCAAACCATATATCGATCTTACACTTTCCGTCATGAATCATTTTGGTTGGTATGTAAATTGTATCAATCATGAGCAGTTTGTTTTTAAGGCGGCTGATAACAAGCAATTATTAGATCCAATTACCTATCAGGTAGAAGGAGATTGGAGTGGTGCTTCTTTTTTACTCGTTGCTGGTGCGATTGCCGGAGGCATTGTTGTAGAAGGGTTAGATCCTTTTTCTACGCAGGCCGATAAAGCGGTATTACAAGCGCTTATAGATGCTGGTTGTCAAATTTCTATACAACCTACAAGAATTGAAATTGCGCCGTTACCATTAAAAGCTTTTCATTTTAATGCCACCGATTGTCCCGATTTATTCCCGCCACTTGTTGCGCTTGCCTCTTTTTGTGCAGGTAAAACAGTGATAGAAGGTGTTAGTAGGCTTGCCCACAAAGAAAGTGATAGAGCCTTAACATTACAGGAGGAGTTTGGAAAACTTGGCGTTTCCATTACCCTGCAAGATGATTTAATGATTATCGAAGGTGGTAAAGGCGTAACAGGAGGTGTTGTTCATTCGAGACATGACCACCGCATTGCCATGGCATGCGCTGTAGCTGCATTAAAAGCCAATGGTGTTGTAGAAATAGAGGATGCAGATGCGATCAATAAATCGTACCCGCATTTTTTCAAAGACCTTTCGTATCTTTCTGCTGTTGTCGATTACAAGTAAACGGCATCCATAAATTTTATACCCATGAATACCTTTGGACATTTATTTCGAGTACATATTTTTGGCGAGTCGCATGGTGCTTGTGTTGGCATTACAATTGATGGATGTCCTGCTGGATTACCACTTCAAGAATCAGACTTTTTAGAAGATACCGAAAGAAGAAAAGGGGGTGTACAAAAAGGTACAACGCCAAGAAAGGAAGACGATTTACCCATTTTTAAATCTGGTATTTTTAAAGGATTTACCACAGGGGCGCCCATTACAATTTTATTTGAAAATAATAATACAAGATCAGAAGATTACGATAAGCACCGTGAGGTTCCACGTCCGGGTCACGCCGATTTTACGGCACATGCAAAATATGGAGGCTTTGAAGATTACAGAGGCGGCGGACATTTTAGTGGAAGACTAACCGTTTGCTTGGTTGCTGCAGGAGTTATTGCAAAAAAACTATTGGCCAAAACTAGAGGTATACGTGTTCATTCTAAAATTTTAGAAATTGGTGGTGAAACTGACCTTGATAAGGGGTTGCAGGTAGCTATTGATGCTAAAGATAGTATTGGCGGTATTGTAGATTGTACGGCTTCTAATTTACCTATAGGACTCGGAGAACATTTCTTTGATTCGGTAGAATCTATGTTGGCTCACGCTGTTTTTTCTATACCAGCCGTAAGGGGTATCGAGTTTGGAACTGGATTTGCGGCTGCAAAAATGTTTGGGGTAGACCATAATGATGCTATTTTGGATGCATCTGGCAAAACAAGTACCAATCATGCCGGTGGAATAGTAGGGGGTATCACCAATGGAAACGATTTATATTTTAAAATTGCGATCAAACCAACCGCCTCAACGCCTAAAGAACAGCAAAGCTGGAACTGGGAAAGCAATATAGTAGAACCTTTTTCCGTTAAAGGAAGACATGATTTGTGTATTGCACTTCGTGTACCCGTTGTTTTAGAAGCTGTTACTGCGATGGTTTTAGCAGATTTAATGCTTCGAGCACAACAAATTCCCTTGATTATCAAGGGTTAAATTGATCTTATGGAGTCTAATTATATTTATCATATTACTACTGCTGCTGCTTGGGAAAAAGCACAATTAGAAGGTGCTTACATTGCTGATAGTTTAGCTATTGAAGGTTTTATTCATTGCAGCACCAAAGAACAGGTGCCTGGTGTTTTGGATCGTTACTACAAGGGACAGTCCAATTTGGTTAAACTTTCCATTGATAAATCAAAGGTTTCCAGTCCACTCATTTTTGAACTTGCAGGCTCAATAAACGAGGTATTCCCGCACATTCATGGCCCTATCGACCTAGTTTCAGTTATTTCAGTTGAATCTATATAATTAGTTGATAAACAAGAATTTAGACGCTTTCATCTAAACTTTTATTTGCGTTAAAGGTTTCCTATTTTTTGCCTTTATTTCTATTTTCAACGGTTTACTTCGTATTTTTAATGATATGACTAAACTTACCAAATACCTGTTATTTGTATTCCTTTGCTTAACTGTAATTCAATTGAATGCACAGCAAAATGATTCCGTTACGGATACAAATCTTGTAACATTTAAGGAGGTTAGTTACACATTAATTGGGCCCGTAAAAAAAGGGATGGCTAGTTTTTACAGCCTCAAATTTGAAGGTCGAAAAACTGCAACAGGTGCAATATTTAGCCATGCCAAATACACGGCTGCCAGCAATCATTTCCCATTGGGTATTTATGTGCGGGTCATCAATCCCAAAAACAATAAATATGTAATTGTAAGGATCAATGATCGGATGGGTAAATCTATGTCTAAAAAAGGTAGAATTGTTGATTTGACAAGGCTTGCAGCCAAAGAAATAGGCATTTTTAAGCAAGGAATAGGGAAGGTTTTGGTTCAAAAAGTAGAAAAACAGGCCAATAAGTAGTTTTTACACAGATTGGGGTAAATTAATACCCTAGTTTTTGATTAATTTTTTCTCAAAATCAGTTTCAGCTTGTATTTTTGCAATAATTAATAAAAAACTGTTTATGAAGAAATTACTCTTTTCTTTAATCGTGATTGGATTGGCTGTTTCTGCTAGTGCACAAACTACCCCAATCAGTTATAAAAAAAGACCCTCAATTGGATTTCATTTTCAATTGCAAGATGTAACTACACCAGGTTTAATTGGTGCTGGTTCATTATCATCTGTGTTTACAAATAACCAATGGACTAAAATTAAAGATCTAGATCCTGGTATGTCTTTTCAGTACATCGAAGGTCTAAATGAATATGTTGATTTGCAAGTTAGTATTGGTGCAGCTTCTGTTAGATATCCTTTCAGATCTAGATCAGGTGTTGCAGTTCCAACAGCTAAAAGATTGTTACTTGAAACTGATGTTGCTATCAACGTTAAAATGTTAAAAGATAAATACTTTGTAGTTCCTTACTTTACAATCGGTGCTGGTGCATCTATGTATGGTGGTACTTATTTTGCTACTTATGCGCCTATCGGATTAGGTATGCAATTTAAATTAGGAAACGATAATTTCTTAACTACAAATTTTGTACACAGAACTGCTATGTCAACATTAGCATCTAATCATTTCACATACAATATTGGTGTCGTTTCTCCAATTAAGGATAGACCTGAGCCAGTTAAAGTTACACCTCCGCCACCACCACCTGCTCCTGAAAAAGATAGCGATAATGATGGTTTAGTTGACAGTAAAGACAAATGTCCTACTGTAGCTGGTGTTGCTAAATATGATGGTTGCCCTGTACCTGATACAGACGGTGATGGCGTAAATGATGAAAACGACAAATGCCCTACTGTAAAAGGTTTAGCTAAATACCAAGGTTGTCCAATTCCTGACACTGACAAAGATGGTGTTAATGATGAAGAAGACAAGTGTCCTACAGTTGCTGGTGTTGCTCGTTACCAAGGTTGCCCAGTTCCTGATGCTGATGGTGATGGTGTAAATGATGAGGAAGACAAGTGTCCAACACTTGCTGGTGTTAAGGAAAACAATGGTTGCCCTGCTATCAAGCAAGAAGTAGCAAAAACTGTTACTGATGGTGCTAAAAAAATCACTTTTGTAACTGGTAGTTCTAAATTAGCTTCTAGTTCTTTCAAAGGTTTAAATAAAGTAGCTAAAGCATTAAATGAAGATGCTAACTTGAAATTAACTGTAGAAGGACATTGCGATAATACAGGTACTGATGCAATTAATGATCCTTTATCTGAAAATCGTGCTAAGAGCGTTCAAACTTACTTAACTACAAAAGGTAAAGTGGATGCAGCTAAAATTACGGTAGCTGGATTTGGTTCTAAGAATCCAATTGCTGATAACAAAACTGCTAAAGGACGTGCTGCAAACAGAAGAGTTGAATTAAAGTTAAACTACTAATACAGTAATACTCTTTATACTAAAAGAGCTGCCTTACGGCAGCTCTTTTTTTTTGAAAAAATTTTCTAGAGCGGATCTACATTGATGACTATGCGAACGGAGCGGTACCTTTTATTGGTTTGCAAAATCAAAATTTGTTGCTGCAACCTCGATTTAAAAGTTCCAATGCTTACTTGTTGTTTTGGGATTTTACAAAGTAGCTCCCATAGGTATTGGTTTCTAATGCGGTCTACAACAGGTTGTGCGGGTCCCGTTATAAATTTACCGTAATCATTACTAAGTCCGCGCATTAATATATTAGCGGCCTCTTGCGCTACGTTTTTATCAACGTGCTTACAGGTAATAAGTATGATTCGTGAAAAAGGTGGATAATTGAATTCTTGACGGTTGTCAATTTCAAAATTAAATAGGGCAGGGTAATTGTGCTGCTGCACAAAATGAAGCACGGGATGGTTGGCTTGGCTAACTTGAATGAGCACTTTTCCTTGATCATCTTTACGGCCAGCTCTACCACTCACTTGTTCCATGAGTTGATAGGCTTTTTCGTTGACCCTAAAATCTGTGAAACTTAAAATACCATCTGCATCGATGATGCCAACAAGGCTTACATGTTCAAAGTCTAACCCTTTAACCACCATTTGTGTGCCTACTAAAATATCAATGGCACGTTGTTCAAATAATTTAATAAGGGCGTCGTGTTCATTTTTTCCTTTTACACTATCATGATCCATGCGGGCAATGCGCGCATCTGGTAATAGTTCCGATAAGAGTTCTTGTATTTGCTCGGTACCAAAATTCTTTTGCGTGAATTGATTGCTTCCACAAGCGGCGCACTGATTCACAACCGGATAATTGCTACCGCAGTAATGACAGGTTAATTTGTTTTTTGCTTTATGGTAGGTGAGGGTTACGTCACACTGTTTACATTGAGGGATCCATCCGCAGGTATCACAAATCATGTACGGGGCATAACCTCTTCTATTTTGAAATAAAATAACTTGTTTATGTTTTGCCAGTGTTTCCTGAATGGCAAGTAGTAAAGGTTCTGTTATGGCAACTTTTCCTTTTTTAGGTAGTTTTTGAACGTTGATAATATCAATGGTTGGGAGTGTTGCTGCTCCAAAGCGTTCTTGTAATGTTACGAGTCCAAATTTATGTTGAAGCGCATTGTAATAACTTTCGATAGATGGGGTGGCGCTACCTAATAATACTTTGGCATTAAATAGTGTTGCATAATAGATGGCAGCATCTCTTGCATGATACCTTGGCGCAGGGTCTTGCTGTTTATAGGAAGGATCATGCTCTTCATCGGCAATAATGAGTCCTAAATTTTTAAAGGGTAATAGTAGTGCCGATCTAGCGCCTAGTACAATTTTTATTTGTCCCGAGTTTACTTTGTTCCAAATTTCTACTCTTTCGTTGGCGTTAAATTTAGAATGATAAATCGCTATTTTATCACCAAAGTAAAACTGCAAACGGCGAATCATTTGCGCCGTTAATGCAATTTCAGGAAGCATGTATAATGCTTGCTGGCCCTTTGCTATAAAGGATTCTATCAGTTTAATATAAATTTGGGTTTTACCACTAGCGGTTACCCCATGTAGTAAGCAAACGGGTTTGGTATCAAATAAAGTAATAAGGTTATTGTAGGCATCTGTTTGTGCTTCCGATAGGGTATACGTGTTTTCTAATTCGGTTTTGTCAATTCCATAATTAAAACGGTCTACGGCTCTTTTATCGGCAATTAATATTCCTTTTTCGATGAGGCCTTTTAATTGAGCAGCATTCGCTCCCGATTTTTTTAAAAGCTCCGATTGAATTACTTCTGGGGCGGTCTTTTGCAAATGCATAAATGCGAGTAGCAGTTCCATTTGCTTGGGCGCTTTGGTCCAGTTGTTTAAAAGTGTTTCAAGTGCAGCTTCGCTTTTATACGTATCTGATAAGCGAATAAATGTTTCTTTTTTAGCTTTGTATTTGTCCTTTAATTCCTCCCAAATATAGCATACCTCTTTTTCAATTAGTTTTTTGATGAGTGGGTATACATGTGTAGCATCTATTAGTTGCTGCACCTCCGAGAGCCTAAGTTCTTTTTTAATATGCAGTGCTTCGGCTACTATATATTCGTTATCGCTTAAATCAGAAAAATCAAGTGTACGCTCTTCATTCCAAATTAAAATACTCTCGCTGGTCAACTTTAAATTAGCAGGTATTGCTGCTTGCATTACTTCGCCCTCTGTACACATATAATAGGAAGCAATCCACTCCCAAAATTCAAGTTGTGTAGGGTGTAAGATGGGCGTTTCGTCGATTACTTGTAAAATCTCTTTGGGATCAAAAGCGGCAGGCTTTTCGAGGGTAATTTTTTTAATGATACCTGCATATTTTTTGTTGCGCCCAAGTAATACTTCTACTCTGATACCTGGGCTCACAAGCGCCTGAAACCTAGCAGGGATGGCCCATGTGTAGTTTTTAGGTAAAGCAAGTGGTATAATAATTTCTGCAAACAAGGGCCCAATTTTTTGCTAAAATACGCTTAAAACGGTTGGGTATTTGCGGTATCTTTTAAGGCCTTCTTCCATTAACTGATAGGCTTTTGCTTTTAGCGCCGGTAAGTCCTCCATGGTTAAACCTTTTACTGGTATATCTGCTAAATAAACCACCCTGCTTTTACCAGGCGTTATAGAAAATACCGAACTAAAATGCATGCGCTCAATGGTATCAATAAATAAAAGTGGTTTGATGGGCGTTTGTGTTTCAATCGCGATTCTGAAGGCACCATCAAAAAAAGATTTAAGGGGTTGTTCCGATTCGTTAAATGTTCCTTCAGGAAATAAAAATATGGATAAGCCATCATCTATGGCTTGTTTTAATTCCCGAACACTTTGGGCCCTTCTTTCTGGATTACTTCTGTCAACAAGAATTACTGCTTGTTTGTACATCCATCCAAATAATGGAATTTTTGATGATTCATATTTGCCTAATATGCGAAGTGGGCTATGTGCAATTAATACAATGGGAGGGATGTCCATGTATGAATTGTGGTTGGCAATAAAAATATACTGCTGGCTTTTTTCGTGTTCGATTTCGTGTATTTCTTGGTGTCTAACACCTAAAAATACATACCATACCGAAGCCCATATTTTACACAAGTGATAAATGTAATTTCCACCCTTTACACGTCCAAATGCAAGTGAAATAAAAACAAAGGGCATGAGCACAAGCATCACTGCTACAAAAGTAATTAGGGCGTAGATGCTATAGAGGTACCTGATTGTTTTAACAGCCATTTTCATAGCTGCTAACTTAAGCATTGATTTTTGCTTTCCCAATTAAATTTTATGGGGATTCCTGCCATATTTTTCATTGTGTTGTGTGGCGTCTAATCCAATTTCTTCTTCTTCCTGACTTACGCGAAGTGGAAGCATGAGGCTAATTAATTTAAAGATAAGAAGCGACACTAAAAAACTATAGCCAACAACAATAAAAAGTGCTTTTAATTGCGTTAAAAAAAAGGTGGTATTGCCATACAATAAACCGTCGGCACCAGCAGCATTCACAGATTTTGTTGCAAATATTCCTGTCATTAACATGCCTACCATACCACCAACACCATGACAAGGAAAAACATCTAGTGTATCATCTAATTTAGATTTTGATTTATAGTAAACTGCTAAATTTGAAATGATAGCTGTTACAAAACCTATAAAAATACTTTGTGGAACAGCTACAAATCCGGCCGATGGTGTAATGGCAACAAGTCCTACTACTGCTCCAATACAAAAACCAAGTACCGATGGTTTTTTACCACGCAACACGTCAAAAAACATCCAAGATAATCCAGCAGATGCAGCAGCTGTGTTGGTTGTTACAAATGCAGTAACAGCAAGTGTGTTTGCACCAAGTGCCGATCCGCCGTTAAACCCAAACCATCCAAACCATAATAAACCGGTGCCAATTAATACATACGGAATATTTGCTGGCGGAATTTCTCTTTGTTCTACATGTGCTTTTCTTCGTTTTAAAACGAGTGCGCCAGCAAGTGCTGCACATCCTGCAGAAATGTGAACCACCGTTCCGCCTGCAAAATCTAATGCGCCCATTTTAAATAAAAATCCTTCTGGATGCCATGTCCAATGCGCAATAGGAGCGTATACGAGTAGGCTAAATAAAACGATGAATAAAATATAGGAAGTAAACTTTACTCTTTCAGCAACCGCACCTACTACAAGGCCTGGTGTGATGATCGCAAACATGAGTTGAAATAAAGCAAATAAACCAAGTGGAATAGTAGGGGCAAGGCTCCATGGTTTTCCACTCATAACCCCTTTCATAAATAAATGCGAAGTAGGATTTCCAATCCAGCCACCTATCGAATCTCCAAAACATAAACTATACCCAACAGTTACCCAAATGATGGTTACAACACCGGTTGCAACTACACTTTTGATCATGGTAGAAATTACATTTTTACGGTGTACCATGCCGCCATAAAAAAATGCAAGCCCCGGGGTCATTAAAAATACCAGTGCGGTAGCCATTAAGATCCAAGCAATGTCTGCTCCATTATAGGCGCCTACATTGTCTTGGTAACTTAATTCGGGGGGCGTAAATATGGCTAGAATAGCAACAATTAGTAATGCTAAAAAGGGTGCTACATTATATACGTTTAGCTTTTTCTGATACATATAAAAATACCTTATGTAATAATTTAAACTAAATTAATATTTTAATTCATAAGATATTTAATAAATATAAACATATAAAATAATACTATGTGTATAGGTATTTGGGTATAATTTGAAGTTTACTTGTCAATGTCATAGTTTATTTCAAAAAAAAGCCCGATTTATTAAAAAATCAGGCTTTTGTTATAATATATAGTAATATAAATTATATATTAATTAAGTAGCTTTTGTCTTTGGATTCTAATGATGAGGATCCCATTAAGTACTCATCTACCTTTCTAGCGCACTCACGACCTTCACTAATGGCCCAAACCACCAATGATTGACCTCTGCGAGCATCTCCGGCGGCAAATACCTTATTGATGCTTGTTTCATAGTCTATTTCATTAGCGAATACATTGCCTCTTGCATCCAGTTCTACGCCAATATCATCAATAAAGCCTTTGTGCTGGGGATGTAAAAAGCCCATCGCCAAAAATGCTTTTTGACAAGGAACAATTCTGGTTGTCCCCTCAACTTCTTCAAATCTGGCTGGTTTGTCCGGGGTTGATGCTTTCCATTTGATGTCTACGAGTTCGATACCCGTAAGTTTGCCGGCTTCACCTATAAATCGTTTGGTTAGCACGGCCCATTCTCTGTTGGCTCCTTCTTCATGTGAACTTGAGGTTTTTAAAGTCATAGGGTAGGTTGGCCAAGGCATTACATCATTTCTGGAAACTGGTGGTTTTGGCATGAGTTCTAATTGTGTAATCGAAGTTGCGCCTTGTCTATTAGAAGTTCCTACACAATCACTTCCTGTATCACCACCGCCAATAACAACAACGTCTTGTCCGGTTGCAAGTATGGGATCACCAACAACTTCTTTATTGCTTACTCTTTTGTTTTGTTGCTTTAAAAAATCCATGGCAAAATGCACACCCTCTAATGTTCTACCCGGTATGTCTAAATCTCTTGGTATGGTTGATCCTGCTGCAATAACAACAGCATGATGCTCATTAATAATTTCATCCATTTTTATGGTAACGCCAACATGGGTATTGCATTTAAAAATCACACCTTCCTGTTCTAATAATTGTATGCGTCTATCAATTACCCATTTTTCTAATTTAAAATCGGGGATACCATAACGGAGTAGACCGCCCGGTGCATCATCTCTTTCAAATACTGTAACATGGTGTCCTGCATAATTTAATTGAGCAGCAGTGGCTAGTCCTGCAGGCCCTGAACCAATTACCGCAATTTTTTTACCCGTTCTTATGTTTGGATTTTTGGGTGTAACAAATCCTTTTTCAAAAGCGATTTCAATAATATGCTTTTCAATTTCTTCGATAGCAATTGCAGGTTGATTGATGCCAAGTACGCATGCACTCTCACAAGGTGCAGGGCAAATGCGTCCTGTAAACTCCGGGAAATTATTGGTCACACTTAATAGTTCGTAGGCTTCTTCCCAATTGCTATTATAAACGGCGTCGTTAAATTCAGGAATGATATTGCCTAAAGGGCAACCGTTGTGACAAAAGGGAACACCACAGTTCATGCATCTTCCCGATTGTTCTTTTAATTTTTGATCAGAATATTTTTCTACAAATTCTTTGTAGTCTTTAATTCTTTCTTGTGGCGCCCTTTTTGTTGGCAACTCTCTTGTAAATTCAATAAATCCGGTAGGCTTACCCATCTATATAAAATTTAAATCGCTTTTTGATTGTTTTTTTCTTTTTGTAAAAGCACTGCTTTATAATCTCTCGGAAATACTTTTACAAAATGTGTCAACTGATTGTCAAAGTCAGACATAATAAATCCTGCCACTTTACTTTCTGTTAAAGAAGCATGCTGTCCAATCATCCGCTGTAAGTATTTTTTATCTGCTTCATTTAATGGATCTAGATCCACCATTTCTGTGTTGCATTTGTCTGCAAAATTGCCAGCAGTATCATAGATATAAGCAATGCCACCACTCATGCCTGCAGCAAAGTTTCGGCCAGTTTCTCCAAGTATAATGGCCGTTCCACCCGTCATATATTCGCATCCATGATCACCTACACCTTCAACAACTACTTGTGCGCCAGAGTTTCTTACCGCAAAACGTTCGCCTGCTTTACCTCTAATAAATGCCGTTCCAGATGTAGCTCCATAAAGGGCAACGTTTCCAATAATGCTATTTTGCTCTGCAACAAATGTTGCCTGCTTACTTGGATAAATAATGAGGTTTGCACCGCTTAGTCCTTTACCAAAATAATCATTGGCATCACCTTCAATTTCTAGGGTAACACCTTTTGTATTAAAGGCGCCAAAGCTTTGTCCAGCAGTACCAGTAAATGTATAATGAATGGTTCCTTCAGGGAGTCCAGTTGCTTTATATTTTTTAGTGATTTCGTTTGATACAATTGTGCCCGTTGTTCTATCAATATTGGTGATTGGAAAAGCCGCTTTTACTTTTGTACCATTTGCTATGGCTTCTTTGGCTGCTTCTAATAATTTCCAATCCAAAACATTTGAAAGTTCATGATCCTGCGCTTCTTGTTTGTACAATCCAGTAGTAGCATCTGCAGGTTCTTTGTATAAAATGCTTGATAAATCAAGTTTACTATATTTCCAGTGTGTAATATCATCTCGCATTTCTAGCGCATCTACTTGACCCACCATTTCATCTATGGTTTTAAAGCCAAGCTCCGCCATAATTTCTCGAAGCTCCTGTGTAATAAATGTAAAAAAGTTAACCACATGATCAGGATCTCCAGTAAAGCGTTTGCGTAATTCAGGATCCTGTGTAGCAACGCCAACGGGACATGTGTTTACGTGACATTTACGCATCATAATGCAACCTTCTACAATAAGGGCAGCAGTAGCAACGCCCCATTCTTCGGCGCCAAGTAGTGTTGCAATAGCAATATCTCTACCCGTTTTCATTTGGCCGTCTGCCTGTACTGTAATTCTAGAACGTAATTTATTTTTAACCAGTGTTTGATGCGTTTCGGCGAGGCCTAGTTCCCAAGGAAGTCCAGTATGTTTGATAGAACTAATTGGAGAGGCGCCCGTACCACCGTCGTGCCCTGCAATAAGAACCACATCTGCTTTTGCTTTTGCCACACCAGCTGCAATGGTTCCAACACCTGCTTTTGATACCAGCTTTACATTGATGCGCGCTGCTCGGTTTGCATTTTTTAAATCAAATATTAATTGAGATAAATCTTCGATCGAATAAATATCATGGTGGGGTGGTGGTGAAATTAATCCAACACCAGGTGTTGCATTTCTTGTTTTACCAATCCAGTCATCTACTTTATGACCCGGTAATTGACCACCTTCGCCGGGCTTGGCTCCCTGTGCCATTTTAATTTGTAATTCGTCGGCTTCGGTTAAATAATAACTATCCACGCCAAATCTTGCACTAGCAACCTGCTTAATGGACGAGCGCATCGAATCGCCATTTGCAAGTGGCGTATAACGCTGTTCGTCTTCCCCACCTTCGCCAGTATTGCTTTTGCCACCTAAACGGTTCATGGCAATGGCAAGGGTAGTATGCGCTTCCCATGAAATAGATCCAAATGACATGGCGCCTGTAGCAAAACGTTTATAAATATTTGCTGCAGGTTCTACTTCATCAATAGAAATACTAGGTCTCGTTTTTTTAAATTTAAATTGGCTTCTAAGTGTTGCTGCTTTTTCGGATTGATCGTTAATGAGTCTCGCGTATTTTTTATACACTTCAAAATCGTTAGACTTTGTAGCGTGTTGTAATAAGTGAATGGTTTGCGGATTAAACAAATGGAATTCACCTTTACGTTTCCACTGGTACACACCACCTACTGTTAAACGGTTAACAGAAATTTGTTTTTTAGGAAATGCAAAATAATGTTTGGCCATTACTTCTTTTGCTATTTCGTCGAGTCCCATACCTTCTATACGGGAGGTAGCGCCTGTAAAATATTGATCTACTACTTTTTTATTGAGTCCAATAATTTCAAATATTTGTGCACCCTGATACGATTGTAGAGTAGAGATACCCATTTTTGAAAAGACTTTTAAAAGTCCATCATTAACAGCTTTTATGTAGTTCTTTTTGAGCTTGTCAATTTCTAATGAAGTGTCTAGTTTACCAGCAATTTTCATGTCTCTAATACTAGAGAGTGCTAGGTAGGGGTTGATGGCTGTGGCACCAAAAGCTACAAGACATGCAAAATGATGTACCTCCCAAATATCACCCGCTTCAACAATGATACCTACTTGTCCACGATACCCTTTTCTAATAAGGTGGTGGTGAACAGCAGCAGTTGCTAGTAAAGAAGGGATGGGTGCATGATCCGAATCGATGGCTCTGTCTGTTAAAATAATAACTTCAAAACCATCTTCAACGGCGTCTACAGCGTAACGGCAAAGTCTGTCTAGTCCTGCTTTTAAGGAGCCAGGTTTATTGTCTGCTCTAAAATAAGTTTGTAATGTTTTTGCTTGAAATATGCCTGTGTCAATACTTCTAATTTTTTCCAAATTGTGGTTGGTTAAAATTGGATGCTTTAACGCAACGCAGTGACAGGCTAGTGGATCTTCCGATAAAATGTTTGCATTGCTGCCTGCAAAAGAGGCAAGTGACATTACCATGCGTTCTCTAATAGGATCGATAGGTGGGTTGGTTACTTGTGCAAAGAGTTGTTTAAAATAACTACTTAAGTGTTGTGGTTGATCACTTAAAATGGCAAGTGGGGTATCGGTACCCATGGATCCAATAGGTTCTTTACCATCCAGTGCCATGGGTGCAATAATGGTATTTAAATCTTCGGTTGAATAACCAAAAACCTTTTGGTATTTGAATACCTGATCGGGCTCGAGGTGCGTAAACATAACGCGTGGCTCGGGTAGTTCCTCTAATTTGATTTTATACTGGTTGAGCCAATCGCCATAAGGCTGCTGACTACAAATTTTTTGTTTTAATTCGTCATCACTTATAATACGACCCTGTTCCATATCCACTACAAACATTTTGCCAGGTTGTAGTCTTCCTTTTTCTATAACTGTAGATGGGTCGATGGGTAGTACACCTGTTTCTGATGCCATAATTACACGGTCATCATTTGTTACACAATATCGAGAAGGTCTAAGTCCATTTCTGTCTAGTGTAGCACCAATAATTTTCCCATCAGTAAATGAAATAGAAGCAGGGCCATCCCATGGTTCCATAAAACATGCATGGTATTCGTAAAATGCTTTTTTAGTGGCATCCATACTTTCGTTGCCATCCCAGGCTTCAGGTATTAGCATCATCATTACGTGTGGTAATGATCTGCCACTCATAAATAAAAGCTCAATCATATTATCGAGACAAGCCGAGTCGGATTGTCCGGATGAAACAATGGGTAATAACATGTCCATTTCTTCTTTCGAAAAATTTGGAGTGCTAAAACCTTTTTCGCCAGCCCGCAGCCAGTTTAAATTTCCTTGCAGGGTATTAATTTCACCGTTGTGTGCAATGTATCTAAAGGGCTGTGCCAATTTCCAAGAAGGGAAGGTGTTGGTTGCAAATCTTGAGTGTACAAGTCCAAACGCTGATACTACACGTTTATCGTTTAAATCGGTAAAATAATCACGTACCTGCAAACTGGTTAGCTGTCCTTTATAAATGATTGTTTTGTAAGAAAGGGACGCTATATAAAAACCAATTTCATCTTTTTTAATCGTGTTGTTAATGGTATGTGTTGCGTAGTTTTTAAGTACAAACAATTTACGTTCAAAAACTTCTGGTGTATTTATGTCATCGGGGCATTTGATAAATACATGCTCCATACTTGGTTCTACAGAGAGTGCTGTTTTTCCAATATCTTTTGTATTTACGGGCACCGCACGGTAGGTGATAATTTCGAGTCCTAATTTTTCAGCGGCTCTATCAAATATTTCACGACATTCCTGTTTTAACGCAGTGTCTTTTGGAAAAAATAAAACACCAACAGCATACTTACCATAATTGGGTAAATGAGCACCAAGTTTAATACATTCATCAAAGAAAAACTCGTGTGGTATTTGAATCATAAGGCCTGCGCCATCTCCCGTGTTTTTTTCAAATCCGGAAGCGCCACGATGTTCCATATTTTCTAATACTGTTAATGCATCAGAAATATTTTGATGTGACTTAATGCCCTTAATGTTTGCAACAAAACCAATGCCGCATGCATCATGTTCAAAAGCGGGATCATACAACCCCTGGTTGTTTTTAGAAACAAGCATGTTAACCCAAGTTAAAGTTCAGGAATAAAATAATGTATGGCAGGCAGTCGTGTTCGTAAATTAATTAAAAACTAACGAAATTTAAAACGAGATATCAACAATTGATGACAGGTTTGATACCTAATTAAACAAACAAACGATAGTTTATTTGTTTAAGATGCAGTCGCAACAAAATAATGCGTAGGAAAATTAAAGGACAATGTATCCATCATAGATGTGGGAAAAATTCCATAGACCGTGCTACCAGTACCTGTCATCGATGCATACACGGCACCTTTTTGGTAGAGTGTTTCTTTGATATTTGCTAATTCAGGAAAGGAATTAAAAATAGGTTGTTCAAAATCATTGATCAATTTTTCTTTCCATGAAGTTACCGGTTCACAAATAATAGCTTCCATATTTGTATCAGGAACTTTTGGCGTAATCAATGAAAAAGCAAGTTTAGTAGAGATGGCAATACCTGGATTTACAATTACAATACTGTAACCATCAAGGTTTACATTTATTGGTTTTAAAATTTCTCCTCTGCCTGTTGCAAATGCCGGCGTGTTGATAATAAAAAAAGGACAATCACTTCCTAATTGTAATGCATAATCTAATAATGCCTGCTCAGGTATTTGTAAATTAAAAAGTTGGTTCAGTGCTACAAGTGTAAATGCGCCATCTGATGATCCGCCTCCCAGTCCAGCACCCATTGGGATTGTTTTATGCAAATGCATTTTTATGTTAGGGATAGTAGGGTAGTCTTTTTTTAATATCTCGTATGCTTTAAAACATAAATTATCGGAAGGGTCGCCATTAATGGCAAGGCCAGAACTTGTAAATGTTATGGGTGCTGCACTCGTTTCCGGTTCAATAATAATTTCAAGTGCGTCCTTAATCGAAATGGGAAAAAATACCGTTTCTAATGCATGAAAACCGTCCGCTCTTTTTTGTGTGATACGTAATCCTAGGTTGATTTTACAGGATGGAAAACAAATCATTTGGTTTTCCTTTTATTGATTTCGTCACGGATAGCGATGGCTCTAATATAATCCTCGCTTTCTAAAACCTCTTGTAATAATTGTTCTAGTGCAATGAGGTCTAATTTGGTAATATCGTCTTGGTCTTCGAAAGGCTGTTCACCACCAACAGCTTCAACTTTTTGTTTGCTCACTCCCCCTTCATCCATTAAAATACCTGCATTGTCCAAAATATGCTCGTAGGTATAAATAGGGCATCCAAAACGAACGGCTAAAGCCAGGGCGTCGGAAGTACGAGAATCTATTTCGATGGTATCATGGTCGGTAAAGCAAACCAATTTTGCATAAAAAATACCTTCTTGTAAATCGTTGATAATGATTTCTTGAAGCTCTACATGAAAAGCCGTCATGAAGTTTTTGAGTAAATCGTGGGTGAGAGGTCTGCTAGGGTGCATATCCTCTAAAGCAACAGCAATAGCCTGCGCTTCAAAACCGCCAATTACAATAGGAAGCCTTCTAGTGCCACCGCCTGCTTCACCTAGTACAACTGCATAGGAATGCGATTGGGTAATACTATGGGACAGGGCTA
Organism: Sediminibacterium sp.; assembly: GCA_027487895.1. GTDB lineage: Bacteria > Bacteroidota > Bacteroidia > Chitinophagales > Chitinophagaceae > Sediminibacterium. The sequence continues at coordinate 21,777 of JAIYCS010000015.1, forward strand.
CTATTTCGAGTTCTATTTTTTTCATAGACACCACGAAATTAATTCAAAAAATATAGAATTGAACAGAAGGGCCGCAAAAACTAGGCTGATGCTTTCATTTTTTTAATCGCATCAGTTAATTTAGGTAGTACTTCAAAGGCGTCACCTACAATTCCGTAGTCGGCGGCTTTAAAAAATGGCGCTTCTGGGTCTTTATTAATCACCACTATGGTTTTACTTCTATTAACGCCAGCAAGGTGTTGGATAGCACCCGATATACCAATGGCAATGTATAAATTAGGAGCAACCTGAACACCTGTTTGACCCACGTGCTCGTGGTGTGGACGCCAATGTGCATCCCCAACCGGTCTAGAACAAGCTGTTGCTGCACCAAGTTCTTTTGCGAGGTCAAGTAAAATACCCCAGTTTTCGGGGCCTTTTAAGCCTCGGCCACCACTTACTACAATGTCTGCTTCGGTTAATGAAATTTCACCGCTTGTTTTGTTTACTGCAGAAACTTTTACATGTCCTGCACTAACTGGAATGTCAAGTGGCGTGATGCTTGCCGTTGCAGCAGCACCGGTAGTGGTATGAAAACTATTTGGACTTAATGAGATAATTTTTATAGCCGTTTGAATTGAAACATTTGCAAATGCTTTTCCTGAAAACACCGTTTTTTTAACTACAAAACCAGCATCTGTTTTTGGAAGTTCAATGGCGCCAGTTACGAGCCCTGCTTTTAATAGTGCAGACACACCCGCGCAAACTGCTTTACCAGTTTGGTTATGCGAAAATACGAGGGTAGTAGCGCCAACTTTAGTGGCAGCCGCTGCAATTGTTTTTACAAATACTTGTGCATCAAAATGAGCGAGTGCCACATCATTAATTTGATATACATTTTTTAATTCGTAAGCACCAAGCGCTGCTAGGTCGTCGTTAACATTACCTAGTACTAAACCATGCGCCTCTGTACCTAATTGTTTTGCAAGTGCAACACCATAGGTAACTGCTTCTAATGTACTTTTTTTAATTTGATTGTCTTGATGATCTATATATACGAGTACCATAATTATAATCTTAAAATGAATTAAATAGCTTTTGCTTCTTCATGTAATAAACGAACAAGTTCATCTATGTTATCTGGGCTTACCAGTTTTACGCCAGCTTTTGGAGCAGGAAGTTCAAAACTTTCGATGCTTGTTAAATGCTCTTCTGCAGCGGGTTCTAGCACTTTAAGTGGTTTGGTACGTGCAGCCATAATACCACGCATGTTAGGAATGCGCTGTTCGGCAACACCTTTTTGACAACTAACAACAACAGGTGTATTTACAGTTACTACTTCTTCACCACCTTCAATTTCTCTTGTAATAGTAGCGGTTGATCCTTCTATTAAAAATGAAGTTGCTAATGAAATATAAGGAGCGTCCACAAGCGCAGCAATCATGCCACCAATAGAAGCACCGTTGTAGTCGATGGTTTCTTTTCCGGTAAATATGATGTCATACTTTTCGGTGGCAGCTACCGCTGCAATTTGTGCAGCAATATAAAAACTATCAGAACTATCGGTATTGATACGGATGGCTTCATCACCACCAAGTGCTAAAGCTTTTCTAATAATTGGTTCGGCGTCTGCACCACCCACTGTTACTAAATGTATAATAGTAGCAGGATCTTTTTCTTTTAACTCAATGGCGCGCACTAATGAATACCATTCATCGTATGGATTGATGATCCACTGCACACCTGCTTCTTCAAATTTTTTGCCACCATCTGCAAATGCAATTTTAGCAGTGGTATCTGGCGTTTTACTGATACAAACTAGTATTTTCATATGCTCTCTTTTATCCTAGGTTTTACATAGTTGCATAAACAACTATTTGCAAATATAGGTATCATTTTAATTACAAAGTTCGGCTATCTTTGGTTTATGGATCGGATAGAAAAATTGTTAAGTTTTTTGGCTGCGCAGCCGTCTGATAACTTTTTGAGGCATGCTTTAGCGCTCGAATACATCAAAATTGGCCAAGACCAGGAAGCTAGGGTGTTATTTACGGCTATTGTAACCGAAACGCCTAGTTATGTGGGTACATACTATCATTTGGCCAAACTTCTTGAAAAAATGGGAGAACAAGCAGAAGCCATTACCTGGTATGAAAAGGGTTTGGAGGCCTGCAAATTAGCAGGGGACAAGCATGCCTATTCCGAACTGCAAGCTGCCTACGAAGATTTAATCTATTAAGGGACGTTTATTAACTTCCTCTAGAACCACCAGTTTTAATTGGTTTTTTGCCTACAGTCACAGCTTTTGTGCCTGGTTTAGCAATAAATTTAGATCCTTGTGCTTTGTTGGCCTGGTTTTTAGTTCCAGGTTTGCCTGCTTTAGAATTATTTACGGGTAAAGCCATTTTAAAAATATTTATTTCCAAATATACGAATTACCGCTTGCTAATAGATGAATGGCTTAATTTTATTGTATGTTTTTATTAGAGGTTTGTGGTGTTGCTAAAAATCATGTAGGCGAATCTGTTAACGCTACTATATCTTTTGGGCTTCCCAAAGGTCAAAAATTAGCCATTGCTGGTGAAACGGGCTCAGGCAAAACCACACTATTAAAAATGATTGCGGGTTTAATAGAACCTACTACTGGATCGGTGCTATTTAACGGGAGTCGAATTTTAATGCCAAGCGAGCAATTGATTCCGGGTCATCCAAAAATTGCTTTTTTGTCGCAGCATTTTGAGCTTCGTAACAATTATAGGGTAGAAGAGTTACTTGAAATGGCCAATAAAATGGAACCTGCAAGGGCCCGTCATATTTATGAGATTTGTAGAATTGAGCATTTACTAGCTCGTAAAACCAATCAAATTTCTGGGGGAGAAAAACAACGCATAGTTCTAGCGCAATTGCTTACTACTGAGCCGTCCTTGTTGCTATTAGACGAGCCGTTTTCTAATTTGGATAAAATTCATAAGCAAATTATGCAGGATGTGATTTCAGATATTGCTACACATTTTGATACCACTTGTGTTTTAGTATCGCATGACGCCGCAGATTTGCTTCCTTGGGCCAACCGAATGTTACTTATTAAAGAAGGTGCAGTTGTAAGAGACGATCATCCTGCTAACATTTTTTATACGCCGCAAAACGAGTATGAGGCGGAACTGCTTGGTACCTGTAATTGTATCAGTGTTGGTGTTTTTCCAGGTATTAAAGCGTTAATACCAGAAGCAAATGACAGTCAGCAATTATTTGTTAGACCATCGCAGTTAAGCCTTGTAAAGCCTGCTGGTAAAGGGTTTGAAGGAACTGTTAAAGGGGTAGCTTTTTGTGGTAGTCACTATTTAATTACGCTACAAATAAGTGAGTTAACCCTGCAGGTTGCTAGTTTAGAATCTGATTATATGGTGGGTGAAAGCTATGCGGTTTGCTTAAAAGAAAACGCCAAATACTTATTATTATAAGGTAAGCCTGTTTGAAAGTTCGAAGTTTATTTTTTCAAACAAATGACCTGGCTTAAAATTTCGCCAATTGTCAATTTCCATGAGCTCGATATAATAGTGTAGTTTTTTTTGTCTGAAATCTTGTTGGGTTTGCTGCGGCATATTAAGTGCTACTATCCAACCATTTTCGTCAGAAACATCGTCGTACCACTCTTGGTAATATTCTTTATCACTGCTATGAAAATTTAAAACATTTTCACAGATCAAAATATATTTACA
>JAIYCS010000073.1 GCA_027487895.1 Sediminibacterium sp.
AAAGCGGGCATGGGCATGGGTATTGTAAACGCTGGACAGCTTGTGGTATACGATGAAATAGAACCAACATTACGTCAACTCTGTGAAGACGTTCTGCTCAATAAAAACAACGACAACAACGAGGCCACCGAAAAATTAATTACACACGCCGAAACCGTTAAAGCAAAAGGCAAAGTTGAAATAAAAGATGAGGCTTGGAGAAATGAACCAGTAGAAAAAAGACTCGCACACGCACTTATTAATGGTATTACAGAATATATAGACGCTGACACCGAAGAAGCAAGACAAAAATATCCGCAGCCACTTGATGTCATTGAAGGTCCACTCATGGATGGAATGAATATTGTGGGGGATTTATTTGGTGCCGGTAAAATGTTTTTACCGCAGGTGGTAAAAAGTGCCCGCGTAATGAAAAAATCGGTGGCGGTTTTAACGCCATTTATTGAGGCCGAAAAAGAAGAGCGCAAACAAGCGCATTTGGCGGCTGGTACAACCAATACAGAAGCCGCAGGTGCTGCTAAAATATTATTAGCTACTGTAAAAGGTGACGTACATGACATTGGTAAAAACATTGTGGGTGTTGTACTTGGCTGTAATGGATACGATATCATTGACCTTGGGGTAATGGTACCTACCGATAAAATTTTAGAGGCAGCGCAAAAAGAAAACGTAGACATCATTGGACTTAGCGGCTTAATTACACCATCACTCGATGAAATGGTGCATATCGCTAAAGAAATGAAACGCAGGGGTATGAAACAGCCACTACTCATTGGTGGTGCAACTACATCTAAAATACATACGGCTGTAAAAATTGCACCTGAGTACCAAGATGTGATTCATGTGCTTGACGCTTCTAGAAGTGTAACCGTTGCAGGTTCTTTATTAAGCAAAGATCAGCAAGCTGCATTTTTGAGTGATACGCAAAATGATTACGCCAAACTCAAAGATCAATTTGACAATAAAAAGCCAACCAAAGAATACCTCGCCTATCAAGACGCACGTAATAATAAAATGGCTATCGACTGGGATACCTATCAACCCGTTACACCAACGTATACTGGCACTAAGCTGTATAAAAATGTTGACCTTTCGATATTAAGAGACTTTATAGATTGGAAACCATTTTTTATTACATGGGAAATGCACGGAAATTTTCCTGCGATTTTAAGCGATGAAGTGGTTGGAAAAGAAGCCAGTAAATTATACGCAGACGCCAATGCATTATTAGATACCATCATTAACGAAAAATGGTTAACTGCAGATGGTACTATTGGATTCTGGCCCGCTAGCAGTGATGAAGACGATGTAACTGTTGTAGCAGATAAACCTGTAAAGCTTTCTTTTTTAAGACAACAAATTAAAAAAGCACCAGGTCAACCTAACTTTTCTTTAGCAGATTTTATAGCACCAAGCACGAGCAAGACAAAAGATTTTATAGGTGCATTTGCGGTAACGATAAAAGGAATTGAAAAACATATTCAGGCCTTTGAAGCGCAGCATGACGATTACAATAAAATTATGCTACAAGCCCTGGCAGACAGGCTAGCAGAGGCTTTTGCCGAATACCTACACCTACAAACTAGAAAAACAGATTGGGGTTATGCGCCATCAGAACAATTAGATAACGCAGCACTCATTGGCGAAAAATATGTGGGTATTAGACCCGCACCTGGTTATCCTGCATGTCCCGATCATACCGAAAAATATAAGTTGTTTGAACTCTTAAATGTTAAGGATGCAATTGGCATTGAGCTTACCGAAAACTTGGCCATGTATCCTGCATCATCGGTATGTGGATGGTATTTTGCAAATCCACAAAGCACTTATTATGGTCTTGGAAAAATTATGCAAGATCAATTACAGGATTATGCAACCAGAAAAAATATGCCACTAGAAGAAGCAGAACGCTGGCTTAGACCGGTACTTGAATAATGTTGTCATCCATTATACTTTTTCAAATAACCACCAAAGTCTTTTGCGTGGCTTAACGGTATAATTTTTTTTGACATAGGCTTGTATATACTGCATCGCTTCATCAATGTCATCTGTAAAAAGCATGAGTTTTTTATCTTCTGGAGATATCGTGCCTTTTACAATCATAGCATCCACCATATCCATTACAGGGTTAAAATATTCTTTGCCATAAATCACAATGGGAAAGTCGTTGATCACGCCTGTTTGAGCTAGGGTTAATGTTTCAAAAAATTCGTCCATGGTACCAAAACCACCGGGCATGATCACAAATGCATAAGAATATTTGACCATCAATACTTTTCGAATAAAAAAGTAATCGAAAGTGATCCATTTGTGCATGTACGGGTTGGGCTGTTGCTCAAAAGGAAGCTTAATATTACAACCCACCGATTTTCCGCCCGCCTCCATAGCACCTTTGTTAGCTGCTTCCATAATACCCGGACCGCCACCCGTCATGGTGGTAAAACCCAGTGCTGCAATGCGCTTGCCAAACTCGGTAGCCGCTTTATAGTAAGGATGATCAGGCTGATACCTGGCAGATCCAAAAACAGTGATACAAGGGTCCAAAAAATGAAGCGCTCTAAACCCTTTAATAAACTGCGTTAAAATGTCCCAAGCAAACCAAAGTTCATTGATACGTGGCTTAGGGCCATCTAGATATACAAACTCTTTTGCGGGTATGATTCTTTCTGTATTTTCCATAATGATCGTGCAATGATAACGAATGGCTTGTAATAAAATTGTTAATAATAAAGGACAGGTTGTAATTTAGCCGTCGATGAAAAAACTTGTTTACCTACTTCTTTTTATATGCGTCGTTTTTAAGCTACCTGCTCAAAATAAGGTAGTCGTAGAAGCCATCAGAAGCTTTTCTATGTTTGGCCCAAGCATGTACTATTTAGAGGATACGGCCGTACAATCAAGTATCAAGAGCAAACTTTCGGTCATACTTAATAAAAATTTTAAACTATTACTTTCCAATCAAACGCTACCCATTGAAAATTATACAAGCACCGAAGCGCTAAAAAACAATACCATAAAATTTAGTATTGCCGACACGAGCACTAGGCATTTATTTATTGAAGTATACGAATATGATCCTATTAGTTTTTTAACTGGATCTGCACTTGAGGCGCCTGATAGTGCCATCATAGCAGGGGCATCCAGCATATTTCAGATAAGTTGTATTCTCACAAATGGGGTTCAAGAAATCATCAACAATCAAAGTGTTTTTGCGGCAATAAGTAATACCGAAACGGGCGGTTTTGGCATTCGTCCTAAAAATATTTTTTTAACGAAAAAAAGTTTTGCATCGGTCGTACAAGTAGGACTACAAATGGCACTCAATCCAGACAATGAAACAATGGTTGCAGACATCAAAACGCCAGCAGTATATTATGCAGATAATTTTATAATGGGTTACATCAATAACACATCAAAAATAGTCGTTAACACAGTCAAAGACACTTGGGGATATACAGTTGAAGGCAACCAAGAATTATTGCGAATGGGCGAGCAACTCTTTGATGAAATTTGGGTGAAACGAAAGCTGGTTGATAGTTCTGCGTCACCACTCCTTCTTAAAAAAATAAAAGAAACAGGTAATACCGCTAGTTCCGATTTTATTTATTTGAGACAAGAATGCCGAGACGTATACCAAGACAAAAACTACACCATAAAAATTGCAACAGAAATAGATCCCTATAGCACGGCATCAAGTAAAAAAGAACTTTTCTCTGATTTTTTATCAGGAGAAGTGCACCTCATGCTAGAAGGAAAAGATACTGTCGCCATTTTTGCAATCAATAAAAATATAGGCGACCCTAACAAACAAGTTTATTTAGACAAAACAACCAACGGTATGGATAGTAGTTCTATGGCTAAAGTGAGCAAGAAAGACTTTCCATTTCAAGTTACCTATGACTATCAACTAACAGGAAAGATAAGAGGAGAACGGTTTACCATACAAAGTTTTTGGAACCACGAAATGAAAGAAATGTATCTGAACAATAAACTCATTGGTATTGTTAAAGGGAAAACAGATCCAGAAAATTTTATCATTGTCAATGACGCAAGTAATGCGTCTATCATGAAAGAGTTATTACTTATTGCTTACAATAAATTTTTATTATAAATGCGCATTATTTCCTACAATGTAAATGGTATCAGGGCTGCCATAAAAAAAGGTTTTGTTGAGTGGCTGCAAACAAATCCCGCCGACATTATTTGTTTGCAAGAAACAAAGGCTACCAAAGAAGACGTTGATACCACTGACATTGAAAAGTTAGGTTATGAATGCTATTGGTTTTCGGCACAAAAAAAAGGATATAGCGGCGTTGCGATTTTTACAAAAATTAAACCGGACAATGTGGTGTATGGCACTAACACCGAACAATCCGATTTTGAAGGAAGGGTAATCCGTGCAGACTTTGGTGATATCAGTTTTGTTAATGCTTATTTTCCTTCTGGTACCAGTGGTGATGAAAGACAAAATTATAAATACCAGTGGCTCACCGAATTTGAAAACTATTTGGCGGCACTTCGTAAAAAAAGACCGCAACTTATTGTAGTAGGTGATTATAATATTGCACACGAGGAAATTGACATTCATGACCCAAAAGGCAATAAAAAGAGTTCTGGATTTTTACCAGAAGAGCGCAGCTGGATGAGTCAGTTTTTGGAAAGTGGGTGGATAGATACTTACAGGCATCTAAACCCAGCTGTTGTAGGTGGTTACACCTGGTGGAGCCAACGCTTCCCATCGGTACGTTTACAAAACAAGGGATGGCGTATCGATTACATTGCTATAACAGATGCTCTATCTAGTACCTTAAAAAGCGCCTCTATTTTCCCAGACGTAAAACACAGCGACCACTGTCCTATTTTTGTCGAATTAAGCCTTAAAAAGGGCAAATAACCCATTTAATACCTTCCTACCATGTTGATTTACAACGTCACTACTAAAATTGATCCTTCTATTCACGAAAAATGGGTGGCTTGGATGAAAGACCAGCACATTCCGGCCGTGATGCAAACAGGGTGTTTTACCCATTACCATTTTGTTCGAGTTTTAGACATCGATGATAGTGACGGGCCCACTTATGCCGTTCAATATTTTATAGAAAATAGAGCGGAGTATGAGAGGTATATCAATACATACGCATCAGCGCTAAGACAAGACAGCACACAGCTTTGGGGTCATTTAATGATTGGTTTTAGGTCATTAATGGCGGTTGTGAATTGAGTGTGGATAGATTTTAAAAATGATTTTGGTAATCACAAATCTTCATTATATTGTTCTAAAACCCTTATTGGCATTGAATTCTAGACCATACGGCCTGAAACCCTTTACAGTAAAGGTTTTCAGCGATTTAGGAATGTAATTTTGAAGGGAATGATTTTTCAAAAAAGCCTGTAATCCTTTTGCTTAAAGGATTTGGAGCGACCCTCAAAAATTATTTTTCAATAAAAAAATTTTGAGGATTGGGAAAAGCGGATAAATTTGTTTCGTTATTCAAACAACTAAAAAAATCATTTATGAACAAAGCAGAATTAATCGCGCAACTTGCTGAAGATGCTGGTATCACTAAAGTACAAGCTAACGCAGCTTTAGACTCTTTCGTAGACACTGTTACTAAGACACTTAAGAAAGGTGATAAAGTAACTTTAGTAGGTTTTGGTACTTTCTCAGTATCTAAGCGTGCAGCTCGTACTGGCCGTAACCCACAAACTGGCGAAACAATCAAAATCAAAGCTAAAAAAGTTGCTCGCTTTAAAGCTGGTAAAGAATTAAGCAGCAAAGTTTAATTTTTGCCTCCAAAAAGAATTGAACCCCGCTTTCGCGGGGTTTTTCTATTTTTGCAGTTCAAGATTGTTCATTTAAAAAATTAAACCATGGGTAGAGGTGATAAAAAAACCGCTAAAGGCAAGAGATTCAAAGGTTCATTTGGAAAAAGCCGACCAGCTAAAGTAGCTGTTGTAAAAACTGCAAAAGCTGCTGCTAAAGCATAAGAAATAATAAACCCCCAAATTTGGGGGTTTATTATTTTAAGGAATTATACTTTTTGTTTTGCAGCGATCTCTGTTAGCGCTGCTACCAGTTTATCTAGGTCTTCGAGTCTTGTATATACATGCGGCGTAATTCTTACGCAACTGATATTTTCCCAAACAATACCTACCGTGTGAATTTTATAACCCGTATAAAGTGCGCTATCAAGTGCGGCGGGTGTCATGCCATCGATGGTTACACCACAAATACCGCAGGCATATTTATCTTTTAATGAGGTATGAATTTTTACACCCGGAATTTGAGCCGCTTTTGTAGCCCAATAATTTTTTAAATAACGTACCCTTTCTTCTTTTCGCTTCGGTCCAATTGCCACATGAAAATTAACGGCTTCACCAATGCCTTGCTCTATTGGAAAGCTTCTGGTACCAAGGGTTTCAAACTTTCTAATATCATTACTAAGGGGCTTATCGTTACAAAGTAGTGGCCAAATTTTTTCTATTTTATTGGCATGAATCCAAAGCATACCACTCCCAATGGGTGCCGATAAAAATTTATGCAAACTGGTGCCAAAATAATCACATTCTAAATCCGGAATTTTAAAGTCAAGTAGTCCAAAAGAATGTGCGCCATCAACGATCACTTCGATGCCGCGCGCATGTGCCATCGCTGCGATTTTTTTAACGGGCATAATTTGTCCTACCCAGTTTATGATGTGGGTAATATGAATAAGTTTGGTGCGTGGTGTGATTGCTTTTTCAAAAGCGGCAACAATGGAATGATCATCTTCAATCGGAAAATCAAAACTAAGTTGGGTGTATACAATGCCATCACGAAGGGCGCGCTGACGATAGGCCTGAATCATATTTGGATAATCCTGTTTCGTTCCAATAACCTCATCTCCGGCTTTAAATGGATAACCAAAAATCACCGTATTTAAAGCTTCTGTAGCGTTGCGGTTAATGGCAATTTCATTTGGAGAACAACCAGCTAATGTGGCCAGTTTGTAGCGTACCGGCTCCCTGCCCTGGTCCAAAATACGCCACATATAGTAAGATGGTGCCTCATTGGAGAGCTGATTGAACCTTTCTACGGCTTCCTGAACCACCCTAGGAGAAGGGCTTACACCCCCATTGTTGAGGTTGACCATATTGGGATTTACGGTATAAGCCTGCTGGATCACCGACCAGTAATCTTCATCGGCGGCAAGCTCCTGTGGGGTTAATCCCCCGGCTTTTTGATATGCTTTTTCCCAATCTGCGGCCCAGGCCTGTTGCAAAAGACTCGGCGCACTAAAGGCGGCGGTTAAGCCGGCTATTTTTTGGATAAACTTTCTACGTTCTGTCACTGTTATTGTATTGATAAAGTAAGTTAAGAAAATTTCTTACGCAATTATTCAATTAACTTTGTGCTCCAGATTGAACTAGATGAAACAGAAAAACCTCCGCATTCTTTTTTTTATAACAACAAGCTGCTTGCTCGTGTTATTATCAACTAGCGCAGAAGCGCAGTGTTCTATTTGTACCAAAACGGCTTCTCAATTAGGAGATGGACCTGCAAAAGCACTCAACGGCGCTATTTTATATTTAGCCGGAGCGCCTCTTGCCATTATGGGTTATATTGGTTGGCGCTGGTGGAAAACAGAAAAGCAGTTTAGAAATCCAAATTCGTAAAAATCAAGTTTTCGTGATTCATTGAAAACGAAAAATTATACTTGTTTGTGGCGGTAAACACTGACTTTGCCGAGCCTTTTCGCATGTGATCGTGGACTTCAACAATGATCATTTTTGTGTGTGGTAACCAAGATTCATAATTTTTTTCAAACACTTCTTTCTCAGATCCTTCAATATCGAGTTTAAGCAAATCTATAGTTGCCCACTTTTGTTCTTGCATTATTGATGCGATAGAAAAAGCTGGAATACTATTTGGCGTACCTGCTTCTACTTCCTCTACCATAAAAGAATTATCGTAGTCTTGGGTATTTACAATAACAAGGTTTTTATTGTCATTCCAAATACCACCATTTTTTGCTTTTACTTTTGAGAAGCTTACAATATTTTTTTCAAGCATTTCAAAATTTTCTTTGTTGGGTTCTACCGCTACAATACTTGCGCTAGGATAACGGTGTGAAAAATAAACAGATGCAAGTCCAATATTAGCACCGCCATCAATAATAGTAGTAGGCGTAAAGGGGATATCAAAATTATATTGAGTCTCTAAAAAAACCTGTTTAAAAGTAATTTTGTCTGCGTATTTATTTCTTAAATGAATTTTTGAATGATAACGGCTAGAATAATAAGAACCATCCTTTTTAAATATCCGGCGAATAAAAAAAACAACCCCATCAAACAACCCAAAAGTTTTAATAAGCGGTAGCAGTCTTGTTGACATGTTATTGGTTTAAGATTACCAATATAAGTAAAATCAAGCGTTTCGAAATGCAAATAAAAAAGAATGCTTAATGGCCGCTAATAATGGGAGCCTTCTTTTTTTATAATAAAAAAGGTCTTTCCTGTTTTTTAGCATAAATAAAAACAGGCCCGAACTGGTTCCGTTTTTGAGCATTTTACTCCAATGCCTGGTAAAATCGATAAAAAAACTTTTATCTTTTTCAGACAAAGAAGCAATTTGAACAAAGGCTTGCAAATGCGTTCTCAACATAGTGCGGTAATTGTTCCGTAGTTCTTTTGAAGATGTATTTTTTGCAATTGTTACATTGTTATCATGCGCCCGCTGGTACACAAGAATTTCATCTAGGTATTGTAAACCACCACTCGTTACTGCTTGTAAGGCCAACCACCAATCATAATAAACGGCAATTGGAATTGGCAGGGCTTTTTCAAGCAAAGTTTTTCGGATGATGAGTGCATGTCCACTTACTGTATTATACAACGCTAATTTTCTAACATTGGTACCGGCAACATGCCTACTACTTTTATTTTTTATGGGATGAATAGGAATGTCTTTTGTGAATCGAACCGAGTCACAATAAATAGCAGCGGCATCTGAAGTAAAAGCCGCCATCATTTTTTCAATTTTTTGATGGTGCCAAATATCATCTTGATCTGATATGGCGATATAATCATGCTTCGCCATTTTCATGGCGCTCTCAAAATTTGAAGTGAAGCCAATATTAAACGCGTTTTGAGAAAGTGAAATTCGGCTATCGCGCGCTGCCGCGCGCTCTACCACTGCCATGGTATCATCAGTAGAAACATCGTCAACCACAATAATTTCAGCAACCGCATAGGTTTGCGCTATGATAGAAGCCAGTTGCGCTTCAATATATTTTGCACCATTATAGGTACAAAGAACAACTGAAATAGGCGGTTTCGTCAACTCTTTTTACTTTTAAGGTTCAAGTCGTTCATGTATGCATGTAAATATAGAAAAAGTAAAGGGCAACACGGCTACAAATGCAAAGTTCTCGATTGTGATACCTAGTTGGAACAATCTAGCTTATTTGCAATTGTGCATTGATAGTATTAGAAAAAATTCTATGTATACACATGAAATTATTGTTCATATTAATGAAGGCGCTGATGGCACGCTAGATTGGGTTAAAACACAAGCGGATATTAGTTATTCATATAGTAAAAATAATATAGGTGTTTGTTATGCATTGAATAGTTGCCGAACACTCGTAACAACAAATTACTTGTTATATATTAATGATGATATGTATGTGTGTCCAAATTGGGATGCACCAATTGCAAAAGCGATTGAAGAAACAAAACATACCCTTTTCTTTTTTTCAAGTACGGCTATTGAATTAAAAGCACAGAGTAATTGTTCGATTCAATATGATTTTGGAAAAGACATTACTTCTTTTAATGAAGCTGATTTATTAGCAAACTATGCATCACTTCCCATGCAGGATTGGCAAGGTGCTACCTGGCCCCCAAATATTGTACACGTAGATACCTGGGACGCCGTGGGTGGTTACAGCAACGAGTTTAGCCCGGGCATGTACTCCGATCCTGATTTTTCTATGAAGCTCTGGAATGCAGGCGTAAGGCTATTTAGAGGTATTTCTGAAAGTAGGGTGTACCACTTTGGATCTGTTTCTGTAAAGCGTGTTAAACGCAACAAAGGCTATTTTACTTTTATCAAAAAATGGGGATTTACGTCTAGTACTTTATCTAAATATTATTTACGCAGGGGCGAAAAATTTACGGGACCCCTTCCAGAAGCTAGCGTGCCTTTAAGCGTGCATGCAAAAAATTTTATAAAAAGGTTGCAAGTGAAGTTTTTTGCTAATCAATTTTAAAAAACATTTTTACGGCAAACAATACTTTAAGTAGCCCCGACTTTTTTTTATACGCGAGTATCAAATTTCTGTAATCAAAAAATAATTTGGCGCGGTTATAATTATTGACAAGCGAAAAACTAGCGTAACTGTTATTGATTTTTTCAAAAACCCCCTCGTGTTGATGTCCCGCCTCTTTTACTTTATTGTATAGTAATTGCATGCGCGCACGCGCTTTTTGTTTTTTTTGCGCCATGCTTATTGACGCGGTTTTGTTTTTTGTGGTGTCGGCACCAATGGCGTTTTGCGTATGCTGCCTATAATGCACTAGCGGTTCATTCACATACACCACAGTGCTGTAACAAGTAGCCACAAAACCCAGCCAAAAGTCATGTGTAACAAGGGCCGGAAAAGGAGTCGCCTTATCTATTAATTCTTTTTTGAAAAGCATGGCATGACCTGGGGCCCAGGCACCAATCGTATACATGATAGGTGTATGATACGCCAATTGGTTTTTTATAGATGACATTTTTTTATGCAATAAATCTCCATTTGCATCTATCAGTTCAGAATCGGAGTAGGCTAGCATTTGATCTCCAATATTTGCGAGTAATGTTTCCAATTTATGCGGCACCCAAATATCATCTTGATCACTTAGCGCAATATAAGAAGCGTTTGCAAGTAGCATTCCCTTCTCAAAATTTTTAATGTACCCAAGTCTCGTTTCATTTTGCACCACCATCACTTCCGGATGCGCTGCTGCAAATGCATGCGCGATAGTAATGGTATCATCTGAAGATGCATCGTCTACAATAATAATTTGACTTGGCTTATAGGTTTGCTGTACAATACTTTCTAATTGTGCACGCAAATAAGTAGCGCCATTATAAGTGGCAACAACAACGGCTACTGTAGGATTTTTATTTTCCATGGTACCCATTATTAGTATGCTTGAACAAATTCAAAAATATTAAATTGAGGATCCTGCGACTTTGCCGAAATAGCTGCTAATAACTGAGTGGCATCTATATCTTGCATCCTTTTTTGCTGAATCAATCGAAGCGCTTTTTGTGTGAGCAACCAATTTTTTCTAGTAGGATCCTGCAGCTGTAACTGATGTGCCGCAATGGCTTCCGCCAATTCTGGTATACCCGTTTTTTGTGCAGCAATTGTTTTTATAATTGGAATTTGATAAGATGTATTTGAAAAACTTGGCGCCATCATTTGTTTTAAATGATGCACGAATTGATCCGCTTCTGGACGGTCACTTTTGTTGACTACAAAAATATGTGCGATTTCCATGATACCAGATTTCATGGTTTGCACTTCATCGCCAGCTTCCGGAACAACAACAACAACGGTGGTGTCGGCAAGTCCTGCAATTTCAATTTCACTTTGCCCCACACCTACTGTTTCAACAATAATTTCATCAAAACCGGCCAACTGCATGAGCTGTGTTATTTCTAAAATATGTGTATGTAGCCCACCCAGCGCACCTCTACTTGCCAACGAACGTATGTATACACCAGCATGGTTGTACCACTCACTCATTCTAATACGGTCGCCAAGTAAGGCGCCTAAGTTAAAGGGAGAAGAAGGATCTACACAAAGTACCCCTACTTTTTTTCCGGCAGCTACCCAGTTCGCAATTAAAGCGTCTACGAGTGTGCTTTTCCCGGCACCCGGAGGGCCTGTAATACCCGTAACCGAACATTTATGTGAAGGTGTTTTATGCAATAACTGCTGATAGCCCGTCACTTCGTTTTCGACCCAAGAAATACCCCTGGCCAAAGATTTAAAATCTCCAGCTATTATGCCTGCCGCTATTTCCTGTGCGTTATTCATCGGTATTATTTAATGATTTTAAAATTACTAAAATCAAATAGACGAATGCCCGTTAATTTTTCGAAGTAATACAAGATGCGGTCTTTGAAAGAAAAGTTTTTTCTAGTGGTATCAATTTCAATTTTCCAGTTTTGTCTAGCAATACGAGGCTGCATAACAATAGGATGCGTACCCGTAAATTTTTCGAGTGAATCGTAGGCCGTAAAATCCCAGTGCTGGTTGTCTTTTAAAATTTGGGCAAGCTCTGCATCCGAATGCCAAAGTGCACTAAAGTTTTGTACTTTTTTTGCCATTTGCGCAGGACTTTTAACCCATCCATAATGGTAAACACTTGCTGCTAGGGGCTTTACATCAATTTTTGTTGTGCCTTTTCTAAATCCTTGTGCGTCTTTGTAAGCGCTTATTTCTTTTTTATTTCTAATAACGCGCACTTCTTTATTGTACCATTTTCTACTATCACCCACATAATCATACGTACCATAAAAATGTACATAATCAAAAAGTAATCCTTCTACACGCGTATCATTTTTATATTGTTCGCATGCCGCTTTTATAGCAGCGTGGTATTTTTCATGCACCACTTCATCGCCCTGAATATAAAAAGCCCAAGTACTGTTTGGATCTATGAGTGCAAACGCTTTATTGGTTTCTACCGCAAGTACAGCACCGCCTTTTCTCAAATTAGGATCCCACTCAGATTCGTAAATTTTTATTTTCGAATCACCGATCGAGCGCATGAGTCCAAGGGTGTCGTCTTCAGATTTTCCTACCAGTACAATCATCTCGTCTACCACAGGTAAAATAGAAGTAATCGCTTCCACAATGGGATAGTCATTGATTACTGCATTTTTAATAATGGTAAAGCCACTAATTTTCATGGCTACAAAGTAACCGTGAAATTGCAGGCTATCCAAGTAAATAGTGCAGCAAGCTAGACAAAAGCATTATTTTTGAACCTGGTACATACCAATGCCTCATTTATGGAAAGAACCCTCTGCTTTGATTTTGGTAACAGCCGGCTTAAATGTGCTGTTTTTGAAGGTCGAGACCTACAGCAAACCATTCATTTAACCGATGATTCGGTGGAGAGCATCAACGAACTGCTCCAAAATCACCATCCTACTAAAATTATTTTATCCTCTGTGATCAAGCACCGCGAGGGGCTGGAAGCGCAGCTAGGGGCCGCCGCCAAATTTCATATGCTAGGTCATGCCAGCAAACTACCCATTACCACGCCGGTTGGGAAGCCAGAAACCATTGGAGCCGACAGGCTAGCCATTTGTTCGGCGGCTGTAGACCTATTTGGAGGCCAACACAACCTAGCCATTGGCCTAGGAACCTGCATTACCTACAATTTTACCAATAAATACCACGAATTTTTAGGGGGAAGCATATCACCGGGCATGAACATGCGCTTTAGGGCCATGCACGAGCAAACCGCCCTTTTACCCCTTATTGAGGCCCAAAACCAGTTCCCACTGGTAGGATATGACACCAAAACCAACCTACTTTCGGGGGTAATACTGGGTATGGCCAAAGAAATTGACGGTATAATTGAGGCATACGCCGAAAAATACAGCAACTTTAACGTGCTATTAACCGGGGGTGATATGCCTTATTTTGTACCACACTTAAAAAACAGGATATTTGCCGACCCTAACTTAATATTTAAAGGCCTTTATGCGATCAGTGAGTTTAATAATGGGTAGGTTTTTCCTACCAATGCTAATTACCGGATGTTTCTTTTTGAATGCGAAGGCACAAGAAAATTCTCCTTTTACAAGGTATGGACTCGGTGATGTATCACCAGGAAGCCATTCCATTAGTAGATCGATGGGTGGCCTTACCGCAGCCTATGCAGATGGTCAGGTAAACAATGTAGGACAAGCCATCAATTTTGGCAATCCAGCTACCTACGGAAACTTTTTTATGGTGTCTTATGATTTAGGTTTAACCATCGATTCTAGAACCTTAAGAAGTGCAAATCCTTCCGATAAATTTACTTCGAATAATTTTTATCCAACCTATGTTGCCTTTGGTGCACCCATCAAAAGCAAAAAAAACTTAGGCTTTGCTTTTGGATTAAGACCTGCAAGTAAAATAAATTACTCGGTGGTAGAGCGGACAAGAATTGCCAACGATAGTTTGGGAACTGTTTATGAAGGAAGTGGTGGACTCAACCAATTATTTGTAGGTCTTGGAAAAAAATGGAAAGGACTTAGTGTAGGTTTTAATACCGGATATAATTTTGGAAGAAGAGAAATTTCAACCAAAAAAACTTTCTTAAACGATACTGTATTTTATTATCAATCCAACTCTGCAAGCATCAGTAATTTTGGTGGCGCCTTTTTACACGGTGGTTTTCAATATGATTTTGTAGTTGCCGAATCGGTAAACAGCTTAACCAAAGTAACCAATAAATATTGGGTAAGACTTGGTGCAACAGCTACCATGAGTCAGCAATTAAAAGCTACACAAACCACTACCAGAGAGACTTTCACGCAATCACAAACGGGTGATATCACAATCGATAGTATATATAAGGTTGTTGATTTACCTGGCACCATAGAAATTCCTGCAACTTACACAGCAGGTATCACACTTCACAAAACAGCTAGTAACAACAGAGGTTTATTTGAACTTTGGTCACTTGGTGCCGAATACACAAGTACGCAGTGGACTAAATATAGATACTACAATCAAGCCGATAAACTAGTAGATAGTTGGCAGTTTAGAGTAGGTGCTCAGTTTTGTCCAGATCCTGTTACCGGTAGAAATTATTGGAGTAACGTAAATTACCGTGCTGGATTTTTTGTAGGTGAAGATTATGTAAATCCGGATGGCAATGGTTTAAAACAATTTGGATTTTCGATGGGCATGGGGCTTCCTATTAAAAAATGGAACGCCTATGACAGACAGTTTACCGTTCTTAATACGACGGTACAATTTGGAAAAAGAGGATCTAACGTAAATAATTTTACAGAGAGCTTTGCTCAATTTACAATTGGCTTTAGTTTAAGTGATCTTTGGTTCCAGAAACGTAAATATGATTAATCATAACGCACATAAAATTTGTAATCTAGCAGCCATATTTATTGGCTGCTTTTTTATGCTTTCCTGCGAAAATGATGTGAACGCCGTAAAAGAATTGGGTGCTAAAACAACGAGCATCGAAGAAGGGATACAAATAGAAAGTTACCTGAGCAATGAAGGAAAAATAAGTGCCAAATTAACGGCGCCATTGCTGCTTCGTTACCAAGGCGACAGTGCCCGAAAAGCAGAATTTCCTAAGTCATTACACGTTGACTTTTTTGATGATAGCCTCAAATTGGAGAGTAAACTAGACGCCAAATACGGCCGATACCTCGAAAATGACCGAAAAGTTTACCTCAGAGACAGCGTTGTGGTGTTTAATTTAAAAGGAGACACTCTTTTTTGTAAAGAGCTCTATTGGGACCAGGGCACAGAGCAGTTTTTTACCGATAAAGAGGTAACGCTCGTACAAACCTACCCTTATAAGCAAAAAGGGAAGTATGCCAATGGGTTTACATCCAACCAAAATCTTACGAATATTGTTTTCTTTACAGTACTACCTGGCAGCTATGCCGTTTTACCAGATAGCGTGTTATCAAAATAATTTTGAACTAAAATTACGATCATGGAATATAGAAGAATGGGCCGCACCGGTTTACAACTCAGTGCCTTAAGTTTAGGAAGTTGGGTCACTTTTCACAAACAAATTGAAGACAATACTGCCGACACATTAATGGGTATGGCGTATGATGCGGGCATCAATTTTTTTGACAACGCAGAAGGTTATGCTTTTGGTGAAAGTGAAAAAATGATGGGTCGTGTATTACAACAAAAAAATTGGGACCGTACGTCGTATACCCTTTCTTCTAAAGTATTTTTTGGTTGGAGAAAAAACAATAAACCCAATCAAACTGGACTTAGTCGTAAACACATCATAGAAGCCTGCCACGAAGCTTTGGGGCGTTTACAAACAGATTATTTAGACCTCTATTTTTGTCACAGACCCGATCAAAATGTGCCCATCGAAGAAGTAGTTTGGACGATGCACAATTTAATTACGCAGGGTAAAATATTGTACTGGGGAACTTCGCAGTGGAGTGCAGCAGAAATTATGGAAGCACACCGCGTTGCAGATCAACATCATTTAATTGGACCTACCGTGGAGCAACCGCAATACAATATGTTTGAGCGTTTTAAAATGGAGCAGGATTATTTACCGGTGTTTAAAAACAAAGGTTTAGGCACTACCATTTGGAGCCCGCTGGGTGCTGGTTTTTTAACGGGTAAATACAACGAAGGAATCCCTACAGATAGTAGATTGTCCTTAGAAGGTTTTGACTGGCTTAAAGAACGCTGGGTACAAGAGGGTAAAATTGAAAAAGTAAAAAGTTTAAGCGGTTTAGCCGCCGAACTGGGCATTAGCATGGCAGCATTAGCTATTGCGTGGACCCTCAAAAATCCAAATGTGACCACCACCATTTTGGGAGCCACCAAAGCCACTCAATTAACGGAAAACTTGAAAGCCTTAGACGCGCAAAAGCTACTAACAACAGAGGTTATGGAGCGTATTGATGCTATTTTAGGGAATAAGCCATTTCTGGATTTAGCATAATATTCTGTGTATATTTACGTTTGTCTATAAGACTATGGCAGATCAACTTTATACCATTATTTGGATTGTAGTATCCCTTATTTTAATTGGCTTTTTTGCTGGTTACGAAATTGCATTTATTAGTGCCAACAGGCTTAGTATTGAGCTCAAAAAAAAGCAAGGACTTAGAAGCGGCATCATCCTCTCTAATTTTATGGAGAGTCCGGCAAAATTTATTGGGACTTGTTTAATTGGTCTCAACATTGTGCTGGTTATTTACGGCCTTTTATTTACTTCCTTTTTAAAAGGGATTGCATGGAATCCGCTCGAGGTAGAAAACGAATACCTCAAACTTGTTATTGATACCATCATCTCTACTTTTGTTGTACTTGTTTTTGGAGAATTTATTCCGAAAGCAATTTTTAAAGCTCGCAACGATAAATTAATTGCATTTTTTGCACCCGTTGCACAGTTTTTTCATTCGTTGTTACAACCCCTTGCTAGCGTTTTTGTTTCCATTGCACAGTGGATATTAACCTATATTTTTAACGTGCGCGTGAACAATAAAAATGAAGCTTTTAGCAAAGTGGATCTCGAACATTTTTTTCAGCAAACCAAAGATCAGGACGAAGAAAATCAAGAATTAAATACCGAACTTTTTGAAAATGCACTAAGCCTTCCGCTCGTGAAAATCAGGCAGTGCCTAGTTCCTAGAACAGAGATAGAGGGTGCCGATATCCATACCAGCATTGAAGCATTGAAGCAACAATTTATAAAAACACAGCTGAGTAAGCTTGTGATTTATGATGATAGTGTAGATTCTATTTTGGGCTATGTGCACCAAATTGATTTATTTAAAAAGCCTTCAACCATTCAAGAAATTTTACACCCTATCATTGCTGTTCCTGAAAGTATGTCTGCCACCGATCTGATCAATAAATTTACCAAAGAGCGTAAGAGTATTGCTTGGGTGGTAGATGAATTTGGTGGAACCGCAGGTATTGTTACGATGGAAGATGTACTAGAAGAAATTTTTGGTGAAATTAGAGACGAATACGACGTAGAAGAATTTGTAGAAAAGCAACTCGCCGCCGACGAATTTATTTTTAGTGGTCGACTAGAATTAGACTACCTCAAAGAAAAATACGAATTGGATTTTCCTGAAAATGATTCTGAAACACTCAGTGGCTATATCATCAATAAACACGAAGCCATTCCAAAGCAAAAAGAAACCATTATTGTAGACCACTACCAAATTGATGTTTTAACGGTAAGTGACACAAGAATTGAGATGGTAAAACTTAAAATCTTGCGTTAGAAACCCTAACTTTAGCCTCCCAAAAGGTCCCACAAATGGCATTATTTAATAGAAATAGAGGCGAAGAGAAGGCCGAAATGACTTTTATTGATCACCTCGAAGAATTGAGGCAGCATATCATAAGGTCTGTGATTGCTATTTTATTAATGGCCATCGTCATCTTTATTTACAGAGACTGGGTTTTTGACAATGTTATTACCGGGCCTATCAACCCAGATTTTATCAGTTACCGTTTACTTTGTGACTTTAGCCATTGGGCGCATATGGGTGATGCACTTTGCATGCCTCCGGTTACTATTAATATGCAAACAACCACTTTTGGTGGTCAGTTTTTAAGTAGTATTTCGTTAGCGCTTATTGGTGGTATCCTAATTTCCTTCCCGTATATATTTTGGGAATTTTGGCGCTTTATTAAGCCTGCATTAAAAGACAAAGAATTAAAAAACACCCGCTTCATTATTTTTTGGGTTTCGTTTTTCTTTTTTACAGGAGCGGCCTTTGGTTATTTTTTACTAGGCCCATTTACCTTTAACTTTTTAGGAAGTTTCACA
The DNA here is from genome assembly GCA_027487895.1 of Sediminibacterium sp. GTDB lineage: Bacteria > Bacteroidota > Bacteroidia > Chitinophagales > Chitinophagaceae > Sediminibacterium. Next base: position 18,571 of record JAIYCS010000073.1, read on the forward strand.
CTGGGTACCAAAGGTGTGCTTGAAACAAGACCTACGCTCACCGATTATTTAGACAACTTAACCAATTTGATACTTGGATGCGGTATTGCATTTGAGCTTCCTGTGCTCGCTTATATACTTACTAAAATTGGACTCATCACCCCTGTTTATCTAAGAAAAATTCGCAAATACGCGGTGGTGGTTATTTTATTGGCGGCTGCCGTTATTACACCCAGTCCAGATTGGATGAGCCAGCTCATTGTGTTTCTTCCCTTGTTTGCTCTTTATGAATTAAGTATTTTAGTAGCCGCAAGGGTAACCAAGCAAAGAGTTAAGGAAGACGAAGAAGAGTGGAGCTAATCACATATCTTTCAAGCAAGTTTAATATTTTATATTATGAGTTTTGTTTTTGACGCATCTAAACCTATCGCCATTGGATCAGACCATGCTGGTTTTGAATACAAAGAAGCTATTAAAAAATGGTTGGTGCATAAAGGTTATCAGGTGCATGATTTTGGTACCCCATCTCTAGATTCTGTAGACTATCCCGACTATGCGCATCCAACGGCAGCGAGCGTAGCGAGCGGTGAAAGTACTTTTGGTATTTTAATTTGCGGAAGCGCTAATGGTGTTGCCATGACTGCTAATAAGCACCAATCTATTAGAGCCGCACTATGCTGGCAAACAGATATAGCGGCACTTACAAGACAACACAACGACGCCAATGTTATTTGTATCCCTGCAAGGTTTGTTGCACTAGCACTTGCCGAACAAATGATTGAAGTATTTATGGAAACTGCTTTTGAAGGCGGTAGACATGCGGGTCGTGTTGGAAAAATTTCATGTTCTTAATTAATCAATAAAATCCTCTTATGAAAAAATTGATCTGGATCTTTTTTCCTTTGATGAGTACGCTTGCCTTTGCGCAAAAAGCGGATGACCTCACCAAATTTGGAAAAGTAATTACAGTTAATGGTCTAAAAGAAAAACTTACTATTTTGGCGGGCGCCGAAATGGAAGGTCGTGAAACAGCTACCCCTGGACAAAAGCGTGCAGCTGCGTATATCGAAAGTGAATTTAAAAGAATGGGCCTACAGCCAGGCAATGGTGATAGCTACCAACAAGTATATCCTGTATACCAAGACGCACTCACTGAAAAAAAATTAGTGGTGAATGGTAAGAACATGGACTGGGATAAAGATTTTAATTTTTCAATGCAAACCATCGCAAGCGGTAATTTTAATTTTGGTAGCATTGTATTTGCAGGATACGGTATTGTAGATTCTGCTAAAGGCATTAATGACTACGCTAACCTTGATGTAAAAGGAAAAGTGGTTGTTGTTGTTGAAGGTTCAAGTGCAGGTATGCCTACCATGGGTGTTGGTGGAAGTCGCGCATTTAACGCAAACCCAGCATCTCCTGCAGCTAAAATGCGTGCAGCAAGTGCTAAAGGTGCTACTGGATTACTTTTTGTTTCTGCCGATTTTCCTAAAAGAATGGCTACTCAAGTAAAAGGTGGTATGTACCTCAAAAAAAATAATACACCTGGATTTTTAATGGTGAATATTTCTGCAGCTGTTGCAAGTTCTTTACTAGGTAGCACGGCAACTTTAAGTTTAAGTGATATTGCTGCTACCACTAAAGGTTCTTACAGCTCAGCCTTACAAATTGTTGCTACTAAAACAACTGAAAATTTAGAAAGCAGTAACGTAATTGGTATCATTCCAGGAACCGATAAAAAAGACGAGTACTTGTTTTTAACAGGTCACTACGATCACCTAGGTAAAAGAGGTGATGTGATTTACTATGGCGCCGATGATGATGGTTCTGGTACAGTAGGTGTTATGCAAATGGCAGAAGCTTTTGCAGCTGCTGCTAAAAAAGGAAAGTACCCACGTAGAACAGTTGTATTTATGGCTGTAAGTGGCGAAGAAAAGGGCCTTTGGGGTTCTGAATACTATTCAGAGCACCCTATTTTCCCTATGGATAAAACAACTGCCGATTTAAATACCGATATGATTGGTCGTGTAGATACAGAGCGTATGACCGCCGATACCTTAAATTATATTTATGTAATTGGTCATGATAAATTAAGCTCTGAATTACAAACCATCAATGAGGCTGCTAATAAAAAATCTGCTAACCTGGTGCTTGATTATAAGTTTGATGATCCTAACGATAAGAATAGAATTTACTACCGTAGCGATCATTATAACTTTGCTAGACTAGGTGTGCCTATTTTATTCTTTTATGATGGTATGCTTCAAGCAGACTACCACAAACCTACAGATACCGTAGATAAAATCAATTTCGAATTGATGCAAAAGAGAACCTTAATGGTATTCTATACTGCTTGCGAAATTGCAAACAGAGATGCGATGTTAAAAAGAGATATTCCTTTAACAATGCCTGCGCGTTAATACGCAGTTCTAATAACGCATAAAAAAAGCCCTCTGAAGTTTCAGAGGGCTTTTTTTATATAAACTTTTGCAGTTACTACTGTCCTAAAATATAAGCGAAAATTAGTGGCACTACAATGGTAGCATCACTCTCTACAATAAATTTAGGCGTATTGATATCTAATTTACCCCAGGTAATTTTTTCGTTAGGAACCGCGCCAGAGTATGATCCGTACGATGTTGTAGAATCACTGATCTGACAAAAATAACTCCAGAAAGGAACGTCATGCCATTCTAAATCTTGGTACATCATCGGTACTACGCAAATTGGGAAATCACCAGCAATACCACCACCTACTTGGAAAAATCCAACGCCCTTACCACCACTATTTGCACGGTACCATTCGGTAAGCATGATCATATATTCGATACCGTTTTTAACAGTGCTCGCTTTTAATTCATTTTTAATGACATAAGATGCAAAGATATTTCCAGTGGTGCTGTCTTCCCATCCTGGTACAACAATTGGAATATTTTTTTGAGCAGCAGCTACCATCCAACTATTTTTTGGATCAATTTCATAGTACTGCTCTAACTCTCCGCTCAGGATTACTTGGTATAAAAATTCGTGGGGAAAGTAACGCTCGCCTTTTGCTTCTGCATCTTTCCAAAACTTTACAATGTGTTTTTGCAAACGTCTAAATGCTTCTTCTTCTGGAATACAAGTATCCGTAACACGGTTGTAGTGGTTCTCTAATAAATCCCACTCGTCTTGTGGTGTTAAGTCTCTATAATTTGGCACACGCTTGTAATGGCTATGCGCTACTAAATTCATCACGTCTTCTTCGAGGTTGGCACCCGTACAGCTAATGATGGCAATTTTATCTTGACGAATCATTTCGGCAAGGCTAATACCTAATTCGGCGGTACTCATGGCACCCGCTAAACTCACGAGCATTTTACCCCCTTCTAATAAATGGGTTTCATAACCTTTTGCAGCATCCACTAATGCAGCGGCATTAAAATGGCGATATTGATGTTCTATAAACTGAGAAATAGGACCTTTTGTCATGGTATATAATTTGTGAGGGCAAAAGTAATTTTTTTAACCGGTTTTCTTTGTTGAAATTTGGGTTATGAGAGCCCTTTTTTTAGCCCTAGCGATGGTTGCGAGCATTTTTGTGAACAAAAAAAAAAAACCGTCCGATTTAGACAAGTCCCCCATGGACATGAGTTATTGGCCTGCTAACTTTCCCATGCTTAAATTAAGCGGTAAAGCCAGCGGCGAACCTATAGCCAGGGTCATTTATGGAAGACCTCAAAAAAATGGCCGGCCGCTCTTTGGTGATATTGTACAGTACAATACCATTTGGAGACTCGGTGCCAACGAAGCCACAGAAATTGAATTTTTTGTACCCGTAAAAATTGCCGGAAAATTGGTACCCAAGGGACGATACACCCTTTATGGTATACCTAATGAAAATAGTTGGACACTCATTTTAAATACCGATAATTTTAGTTGGGGTAATTTTAGTTACAATGCTAAAAAAGATTTGTTACGAACCGAAGTTCCTGTAATAAAAACACTAGATAGCATCGACGCTTTTACACTTTATTTTGAAGAAACAAATTTAGGTGCTGGACTTATTATTATGTGGGACCAAGTAAAAGTAATGTTGCCCATTTCATACGCTAAAGAAACCGTTACCAATAAAAAGAAATAAAATTATTATAATTGATTACTTATGAAACTAGCTACAAAATATATACACGCAGGTACAGAGCCTGACCCGTCAACGGGCGCTATCATGACGCCTATTTATCAAACCTCTACCTATGTACAAGAGGCCCCAGGCGTAAACAAAGGTTATGAGTATGCAAGAAGCCAAAACCCAACCAGGGCAGCCCTTGAGAGCGCTTTTGCAGACATTGAAAATGGAAAATTTGGGCTCGCATTTAGTAGTGGTGTATCAGCAACAGACGCCGTTATTACATTACTTGAACCAGGCGACGAAGTGATTGCAGCCAATGATATGTATGGTGGTACGTACAGGCTTTTCACTAAAATATTTGCTAAGTATAATATTGTATTTACGTATGTAGATACCACAGATATCACACAAATAGAAAAAGCGGTTTCTAGTAAAACAAAATTATTGTGGATTGAAACGCCTACTAATCCACTCATGAACATTACAGATATTGCAGCCGTGTCTGAAATTGCAAAAAAGAACAATATCTTACTTTGTGTAGACAATACTTTTGCGTCACCATATTTACAAAATCCATTAGACCTAGGCGCGGATATTGTGATGCACTCCGCTACTAAATATTTAGGCGGACATAGTGATGTGATACAAGGATGTCTTGTTATGAACGATGCAGCACTTCGTGATCAATTATATTTTATTCAAAAAAGTAGAGGTGCTGTACCTGGCCCGATGGACTGCTTTTTAGTATTAAGGGGCATTAAAACATTACACCTACGTATGCAGCGCCACTGCGAAAATGGGGCTGCGATGGCTGCCTTTTTAAAGCAGCATCCAAAGGTGGAACGCGTTTACTGGTGCGGATTTGAGGACCATCCGGGTTATAACGTTGCCAAAAAACAAATGCGTGGTTTTGGTGGCATGATGAGCTTTACTTTAAAAGATGACAGTGTAGAAAATGCGGTAAGGGTTTTATCTAGCACTAAGGTTTTTGCACTCGCCGAAAGTTTAGGTGGCGTAGAATCACTGATCAATCATCCAGCTTCTATGACGCACGCTTCTATTCCAAGAGAAGAACGCATTAAAAACGGACTCTCTGATAGTTTAATTAGACTGAGTGTAGGTGTAGAAGATATAGAAGATTTGATCGCCGATATCAATAACGCAATTGGATAATTACGCAATAGCATTATTGAAGCGATGCTAATTTTTCTAGTGCGCGCTTTAAGGTTTCTTCTTTTTTTGCAAAACAAAAGCGGATTACTTTGTTGTCAGTTTTATTTTTATAAAACGCCGACACGGGTATGGTGGCAACGCCGTATTCCTGAATAAGTTTCATAGCAAAATCTGTGTCTGAGGCATCAGAAATAGTTGCATAACTATAGCATTCGAAATAACTACCACTAGATGGCAAACACTGTAGTGGCGTGGCTTTCATAAGATTTCGAAAATAATCGCGCTTGACTTGCATTTGTGCGCCGAGCTGTAAATAAGCATCTTTATTTTCCATGTAAGTCGCCAGCGCTACTTGCTTGGGCGTGTCTGCACAAAAGGCATTAAACTGATGTACTTTGCGGTAGGCTTCCATTAAACCTGTATCACCAATACAATAACCTAATTTCCATCCGGTGGCATGATAGGTTTTACCAAAAGAAAAACATACAAAACTACGCGCTAATAAATCGGGGTAACGAAGTATACTTTGATGCTCAATACCATCATAGATTAAATGCTCATATACTTCGTCACTCAAAATAATAATATTCGTACCCTCTACTATATCTCTTAACTGCTCAATATCATTTTTTGAAAGCACCGTTCCGGTAGGGTTGTGTGGTGAATTGATCATGATGCACTTAGTACGATCCGTAATTCTTTCACGCACCAAATCCCATGGAATAAAATAGCTTGGAAACTGAAGCGGAATGGTTACAGCAACTGCTCCATTGATTTCAATATTTGGAATATAGCTGTCGTAACAAGGTTCAAACACAATCACTTCATCCCCTTTTTGCAAAATGGTAGTAAGAGCCGTGTAAATGGCATAGGTTCCACCTGGTGTCACAATAATATCAGTTCCCGCAGATACCTGGGTTCCATAAAGTGTGTGTACTTTGCTTGCAATGGCCTCTCTAAGGGGCAAATAGCCATTCATATGCGTGTACTGGTTATGGCCGTTTCGCATAGCAGCAGCCACTAGTTCTACGAGATCTTGCGGCATATCAAAATCAGGAAAACCCTGCCCTAAATTAACAGCGCCATGCTTTGCAGCAAGTTCACTCATCACTGTAAATATGCTGATGCCCGTACTTGGTAATTTAGAAGTAACCTGCATGTACAAGGGATAAAAAATTATAAAGCCAATTTGCTGCCGAGCCTATTTAATTCAATCTCTGCAATTTTAGCGGTGTATTGCAGGTTCACCAAACGGTAGCCAACATTTTCAAAACTTTCTTGTGCTTGACGCACTTCAATAATAGTTGCCTGAGCTAGTTCAAATTTTTGTAACACCAAATCTAGTAGCTGACCAGAGAGTGCATAGTTTTTAGCTTCTGTCTCTAATTGTGCTAGTGCATTACTATAAGCATTAAATGTTTTAACAGCATTTGTTTCAAGTGTGAGCGCTAGATTTTCTTGTTGGATTTTTGCACTGCGTGTATTAATAGCAGCTACTTGCCCTTGACGCTTAAACACAGAACCATTATACAATGGCACACTTAGGTTCACCCCAAAAAATGGACCATAACTTTGGTTGAGTAAAATAAATCCTGCTGCACTTTTATTGCTATTTAAATTAAAGCCAGTTGTAGCTCTTAAGGATGGCATACGAAGGGCGGCCGTTTCTTTTTCGATGAGTTGATTGATGGTAATTTGTGTAGCAGCTGCTAAATAATCTGGATTGGAAGGTAGCGTTGCCTTGATATTTTCTAGTGATAAGGTTTTATCAATTGCAATTTTATCATCTACTACAATAACTGAATCAGGCGCCTGCACCATCGATTGTAATAGATCTGCTTTGCTTTGTTTGATAATTAAATATTGTGTTTGGAGCGCCTGTTTTTGCTGGTTTAAATCAAGCTTGGCCTGATAAATATCCGCATTATTGGCAAGTCCTGCTTGTTGTCTTGCTTCTAAAATATCGAGTCGTTTTTGAAAAACGTCTATCGATTTTTGAATTGTTTTAAGTAGCTCCTGCTGACGCACCACTTCGTAATAACGCACGCTAACGAGCGCCATGGTATTTTGAAGCTGTGCATTGAGTACATTTTTATTGAGTAACTCTAATTGTGCTAATCTTTTTTGCGTTGTTACAATGCGGTTGCCATTGTATAATAACATACTACCCGTAACACCTACTTGTAAAATATTAGACCCTACATTGTTACGCTGTGTGTTACGGTTTGCGTCCGGAAACTTTTGATTAATCGAAATGATTT